>NZ_JBPJSP010000021.1:0-118941 GCF_051225715.1 Azospirillum sp. ST 5-10 | reverse complement strand
TCGATCTTCGCCGGCTGGTACTACTGGATCGGCAAGATGTCGGGCCGCCAGTATCCGGAGTTCTGGGGCAAGGTGCACTTCTGGACGACCTTCATCGGCGTCAACCTGATCTTCTTCCCGCAGCACTTCCTCGGTCTGGCCGGGATGCCGCGCCGCATTCCCGACTATCCCGACGCCTACGCCGGCTGGAACATGGTGTCGTCGATCGGTGCCTATCTCGCCTTCGGCTCGACCCTGCTGTTCGTGTGGATCGCCATCCGCACCCTGACCAGCGGCGAGCGGGTCGGCGCCGCCTACTGGGAGAGCCCCAGCGCCACCACCCTGGAGTGGACGGTCAGCTCGCCGCCGCCGTTCCACGCCTTCGAGACCCTGCCCCAGGTGAAGTAAGGCGAACTCCAGATGGCCGACCGCCCCCGCGCGCCCTAAATGGGAAGCGGGGGCGATGCCTCCCGGAGGACCGGAGGAAAAGAGACATGACGGATCTCACCGTCGAACAACAACGGCTGTCCGCGGCGACCGCCGGCGACTTCATCGAGCTGCTGAAGCCCCGGGTGATGTCTCTGGTGGTGTTCACCGGCTTTGCCGGGATGGTGGTGGCGCCCGGCCACATCCATCCGCTGCTGGCGGCGGTGGCGGTGCTGTGCATCGCCGTCGGCGCCGGCGCGTCCGGCGCCATCAACATGTGGTACGACCGCGACATCGACGCCGTGATGAGCCGCACCGCGCGGCGGCCGATCCCGTCGGGGCGGATCGAGCCGGACGACGCGCTCGCCTTCGGCGTCGTGCTGGCGGCGGCGGCGGTGCTGGTGATGGGACTCGCCGTCAACTGGGTGGCCGCCGGCATCCTGGCGCTGGCGACGCTGTTCTACGTCTTCGTCTACACCGTGTGGCTGAAGCGGCGCACGCCGCAGAACATCGTCATCGGCGGTGCGGCCGGCGCCTTCCCGCCGATGATCGGCTGGGCGGCGGTGACCGGCGGCGTCGACCTGCCGGCGATCCTCCTGTTCCTGCTGATCTTCCTGTGGACGCCGCCGCACTTCTGGGCGCTGGCGCTGTTCCGCAGCGGCGACTACGCCCGCGCCGGCGTGCCGATGCTGCCGGTGGTCGAGGGACCGGAGACGACGAAGCGGCAGATGCTGTTGTACACGCTGCTGCTGCTGCCGGTGGCGGCCGCGCCCTGGTACGTCGGGATCGCCGGGATCGGCTATCTCGTCGGCGCCGCCGTGCTGGGCGCGCTGTTCGTGGCGAGCGCGGTGCGCGTCCTGCGCAGCACCGACCTCAAGCCGGCCAAGCAGATGTTCGGCTTCTCCATCCTCTACCTGTTCCTGCTGTTCGGCCTGTTGGTCGGGGAGCGGGCGGTCGCGGGAGTGCTGCCATGACCCTTCAGGCAAGAACGGACGGTGTCCCCATGGGCGAATCCGACGAGGAACGGCGCAAGCGGCTGCGCGGACGGAACCTGGCGATGCTGGCGGCGCTGCTGGCCCTGGTGGCGCTGTTCTACGCGATCACCCTGGTCAGGATGGGGGGCAACTGATGGACGACCGGACACGGCGGCGCAACCGCACGGTCATGCTGTCGCTTTTCGGCCTCGTGGTCGGCATGATCGGTCTGGCGTACGCGTCGGTCCCGCTCTACACGCTGTTCTGCCAGGTGACCGGCTACGGTGGCACCACCCAGCGCGCCGAGGCGGGCGCCGGCGCGACGCTCGACCGGACGATCCGCGTGCGCTTCAACGCCGACGTGAACCACTCGCTTCCCTGGTCCTTCCACCCGAACCAGCGCGAGGTCACGCTGAAGGTGGGCGAGACCTATCTGGCCAGCTACCGCGCCGACAACCGCACCGACCGCCCGACCGTCGGGACGGCGGTCTACAACGTGACGCCGGAGAAGGCCGGCGCCTACTTCAACAAGATCGAGTGCTTCTGCTTCACCGAGCAGATCCTGCAGCCCGGGCAATCCGTCGACATGCCGGTGGCGTTCTTCGTCGACCCGTCGATCGCGGACGATCCCAACCTGGACGACGTGACCACCATCACGCTGTCCTACACCTTCTACCGCGCCAAGGACGCCGACGCGGTTCTGGCGCAGGCACCGGAAACCACGCAGAGCAACGAGAACCGACGGGCGACCACGCCCGCCACGAACTGACTAGGACGGGGTTGGAGACAATGGCCGACATCACGCACGACGGGCACGTGCCCCACGCCTCCGCCGGCGAGGGCATCCCGCAACCTTACCATCTGGTGAAGCCGAGCCCGTGGCCCATGCTCGGCGCCCTCGCCGCCGGCCTGCTGGCGCTGGGCATGGTCTTCCTCATGCACTACGACACGGTGTGGCTGGCGGTCGCCGGCTTCGTCGCCGTGCTCGCCGTCATGTTCGGCTGGTGGCGCGACGTCATCAAGGAGTCGGTGCAGGAGAAGGCGCACACTCCGATCGTCAAGATCGGCCTGCGCTACGGCATGGCGCTGTTCATCGCCTCGGAGGTGATGTTCTTCTCCGCCTTCTTCTGGGCCTTCTACGACGCCGCCCTGTTCCCGAAGGTGTTCGAGGCCAATCCCGACGGTGTCTGGCCGCCGCCGACGATCCACACCATCGACGCCTTCGACATGCCGCTGATGATGACCCTCATCCTGCTGCTGTCGGGCGTCACCGTGACCTGGGCGCACCACGCCATCCTCTCCGGACACAACGGCGAGGCCGCCAAGGCCCTCGGGCTGACGGTTCTGCTGGGGGTGCTGTTCTCGTTCTTCCAGGGCTACGAGTACGTCCACGCCCATTTCGGCTTCACCGAAGGCATCTATCCCTCGACCTTCTTCATGGCGACGGGCTTCCACGGTTTCCACGTCATCGTCGGCACCATCTTCCTGGCGGTGTGCTGGTGGCGCACCCAGAAGGGCCATTTCAGCCCGACCAGCCATTTCGGCTTCGAGGCGGCGGCCTGGTACTGGCACTTCGTCGACGTGGTGTGGCTGTTCCTGTTCGTGTCCATCTACTGGTGGGGGTCGTGACGGCGTGGCCGACGCCTACCATCCGAACGTCTCGCCGTTCACCGCGGGCCTGCGCTGCGCCTGCCCGCGGTGCGGCAAGGGGCGGCTCTTCAAGGGCTTCCTCACGGTGGCCGAGCATTGCTCCGTGTGCGGGCTTGATCTGGCCCGCCACGACAGCGGCGACGGTCCCGCCGTCTTCCTGATCTTCATCCTCGGCTTCCTGGTCGTCCCGGTCGCCCTCATCGTCTCCATGAACGTCGAGTGGCCGCTGTGGCTTCACACCGTGGTGTGGAGCGTGGTCATCCTCGGCTTGGCGCTCGGCATGCTGCGGCCCGCCAAGGCCTACGTGGTGGCGCTGCAGTACAAGCACCGCCGCAGCGAGCTGGAGGACGGCGGAGCGTGAGCGGCACCTCGGCCATCCCGGCCGGCCGCCGGCGCTTCCGCCCGTCGCTCTGGGCGACCCTGTTCGCGGTGCCGGCGATCCTCGCCATGGTCGGCCTGGGCACCTGGCAGGTGCAGCGCCTGGCCTGGAAGACCGACCTGATCGCCCGCGTCCAGGAGCGGATGGCCGCGGCCCCGGTGCCGCTGCCCGCCGCCCTGCCCGATCCCGCCGCCGTCGAGTTCCGCCCCGTCACCGTCACCGGCCGCTTCCTCCACGACCGCGCGATGCTGATGGTCGCCCGCCCCCGCCAGGGCCAGGCCGGCTACGAGGTGGTGACGCCGCTGCTGCGCGACGACGGCGGCCCACCGGTCCTGGTCAACCGCGGCTTCGTGCCGATGGACCGGCGCGACGCGGCGTCCCGCGCCGCCGGCCAGCCGGCGGGCGCGGTCACCGTGCGCGGCGTCGCCCGCCTGCCCGCCGAGCCGGGCTGGCTGACCCCCGGCAACCCCGGCCCCGACGCCGCCGCCGACGCCGTCTGGAGCCACGCCGACCCCGCTGCCATGGCCCGCCGCGCCGGCCTGGACGCGGTGGCGCCGGTGATCGTCGAAGCCCTTCCCGGGCAGGCGCCGGGCGGCCTGCCCGCCGGCATCGAGCCGCGCCTGGACCTGCCGAACAGCCACCTCCAATATGCCGTCACCTGGTACGGGCTGGCGGCGACGCTGCTGGCCGTCTATGTCGTGTTCCACATCCGCCGCGCCGACGAGCAGCCATGATCCGTCCATCCGACGCCTACCGCGCCCTGGAGCGCCGCTTCGCCCGCATCGCCGCCATCGGCGACGCGCTGGGCATCCTCGGCTGGGACAGCCAGACGATCATGCCCAAGGGAGCGGCCGACGCGCGGGCCGAGCAGACCGCCACCCTGTCGGTGCTGGCCCACGAGCTGGCGACCGCGCCCGAGGTCGGCGACCTGCTGGACGCCGCCGAGGCGGAGCGGAGCGGCCTCGACGCCTGGCAGGCGGCGAACCTGCGGGAGATGCGGCGGTCCTACCTCCACGCCACCGCCGTGCCGGCGGATCTGGTGGAGGCGACCAGCCGCGCCGTTTCCCAATGCGAGATGACGTGGCGCACCGCCCGGGCGGACAGCGACTTCGCCGCCCTGCTGCCGTCGCTGGCCGAGGTGCTGCGGCTGACCCGCGAGGGCGCCGTCGCCAAGGGCGGGGCGTTGGGGATCGCCCCCTACGACGCCCTGCTGGACGAGCACGACCCGGGCGCGCGCGCCGGGCGCATCGACGCCGTGTTCGACGACCTCGCCGCCTTCCTGCCCGGCCTTCTGGCGCGGGTGCAGGACCGCCAGCGTGCCGAGCCGCCGATCCTGCCGCTGGACGGCCCCTTCCCCACCGCCCTGCAGCGCGACCTGGGCGAGCGGCTGATGCGCCAGGTCGGCTTCGACTTCGACCGCGGCCGGCTCGACGTCAGCCTGCACCCCTTCTGCGGCGGCGCCGACGACGACGTGCGCATCACCACCCGCTACGACGAGGCCGACTTCACCTCCGCCCTCATGGGCGTGCTGCACGAAAGTGGGCATGCCCTCTACGAGCAGGGGCGGCCACGCCGCTGGATGGGACAGCCGGTCGGTCAGGCCCGCGGCATGACCACGCACGAGTCGCAGTCGCTGATCGTCGAGATGCAGGCCAGCCGGTCGCCGGAATTCCTGTCCTGGCTCGCCCCGGCCGCCCGCGCCGCCTTCGGTGGCGACGGCGCCGCCTGGGACGCCGACAACCTGCGCCGGCTCTACACCCGCGTGGCGCCCAGCTTCATCCGCGTCGACGCCGACGAGGTCACCTATCCCGCCCACGTCATCCTGCGCTACCGCCTGGAGAAGGCGCTGATGGCCGGCGACCTGGCGCTCGCCGACCTGCCCGAGGCGTGGCGCACCGGCATGCGCGAGCTGCTCGGCATCGAGCCGCCCGACGACCGCCGGGGCTGCCTGCAGGACATCCACTGGCCGTCGGGCGGCTGGGGCTACTTCCCCAGCTACACGCTGGGCGCCATGACCGCGGCCCAGCTCTTCGAGGCCGCCTGCGCCGCCGACGCCGACGTGCGCCCGGCCCTGGCGCGCGGCGATTTCGCGCCGCTGCTGGGCTGGCTGCGCGACCACGTCCACGGCCAGGGCTGCCTGCCCGCCTCCAACGACGAGCTGCTGGTCGCGGCCACCGGCCGGCCGCTCGACGCCGCGGTGTTCAAGCGGCACCTGGAACGGCGCTACCTCGACGCGTAGTCCGGGGAACCGCTTTCGCATCCCGGCGTTGTGCTCCCCGAAGGAAACGGAGGACACGCCATGAAAATCGCCACCATCCTTGCCGCGGCGACCGTCGCCGCGGCGTCGTCGGCCGCCCTCGCCCAGGCCCCCCTCGCCCAGGACGCCGGATCGTCCGCCGCCGGCTCCTGCCTGGCGGAGGTCCGGGCGATCGAGGCCGACCGCGTCGGCCCCGCCGGTCCGGGCGAGGTCAACGAGGGCATGCAGGCGGCCCAGGAGCAGGAGGCGCGGCGCCTGCAGGAGGTCGCCCGCGCGCAGGCGCAGGCGGGCGACGCCACGGCCTGCCGGCGCACCCTGGGTACGCTGAAGGATCTGGTCGCCGAGAACCGCCAGCAGCTTCCCACCCAGCAGGATTTGGCGACCGGCCAGCCGGGCAGCCCGGCGCTGAAGGACGCCGTCGAGGAGTAGCGGCACGCCGGAGGGGACTACCGGCCGCCGGCCGCCGGGAGAAGCAGCGCATACAGCCACGCCGGCTTGCCGGCGGCGTCCACGTCGGTCGTCGCCTCGACGACCTGGAACCCGGCGTCGCGCAGGCGGTCGAGCCACCAGTCCGGCGGTTCGACGGTCAGGTGCAGCGGTTCGCCCAGTTCCTGCGGACCGAACCCGTCGGCAAACAGCGCGATGCCGAGGTACGCGACCCGCCGGCAGACGGCGCGGAGATTGGACAGGACCGCCGGCACCTTGTCCGGCGGAATGTGCTCCAGCACGTCGGTGCAGACGACGGCGTCGTAGTCGCGCGGGAAGTCGTCGCGCCGCCACAGGCAGCCTACCGTCAGGTAGCGGTCCTTGATGGCGTCGAAGAACGGGTCGAGGCAGTTTTCGGCGATGTCGAAGCCGAACACCTCGAACTCCCCCGGCGCGCTGGTCATGATGTACTGCGACGTCTTGCCGGAGCCGCAGCCGGCGTCGAGGATCGTCCGCACCCCGTACGGCCGCAGCAGGCCGGCGAGATCGAACCGCCTCGCCTGTTCCTGCCCCGGCGAGACCACGCGGTAGGCGTCGACCGCCCACATCGCCCGGTACTTCGCGTTCTCGGCTTCGGCGTCGCGGCCCAGCGCCAGCAGGAAGCGGGCCCGCGCGGCAAGCAGCGCCCCGGTTTCGCCGCACAGCGCGATGGCACGGTCGGTGGCCGCCAAGCCCTGCGCCACCTGCCCGGCGGCGGCCAGCGCGCCGGCGATCTCCGCCAGGGCGCGGGGATGGGCCGGCGCCGACGCCAAGGCGGCGCGCCAATCGTCCAGCGCCCCGCCGGGGTCGCCGGCGGCCGCACGCAGGAGCGCCCGGTTGATGCGCGCGCTGACCAGATCCGGCGCCACGCCCAAGGCCGCGTCGAGAGCGGCCCGCGCCTCGTCGCGACGCCCGAAGTCCTGGAGAACGCCGCCGAGATGGAACAGCGCCGTCGCGTCGTCCGGCCTCAGGCCCAGCGCTTCGCGGTATGCGGCCTCGGCCGCCGCGGCGCGGCCCTGCCCCTCCGCCTCCTGCCCCAGCGCGACCAGCGCATCGGCCAGCTCGCCGGCCGCGGCCGGTCCCGGTGCGAGGGCCAGGGCCGTGCGGTAGGCGGCCACCGCCCGCTCGCCCTGGCCGAGCGCCCGCAGGGCGCGCGCGAGGTTGAGCTGGCAGTCCGGCGACTCCGGACGCTGGGCGAGCGCCCGCTCGAAGCGGTCGGCGGCGTCGGCGATGCGTCCCCCCTGCCCCAGCAGCACGCCCTGGAGATGCAGGGCGTCCGGCTGTTCCGGCCAGACGCCGAGGATCCGGTCCAGGAGGATTCCCGCCTCCTCCGCACGCCCGGTCTGCCAATGTTCGACCGCCGCCTGAAGGGCCTCGTGCAGCGATGCCATGGTCCGTCCCCCCGCGTCAGTGCCGTCCCGTCACCGCCTTGCGGATGCGCCGCACGCCGACCCAGACGAAGCCCAGCACGACGGGGATCATCAGGCCGACCAGCAGGTCGGGGTCGAGCTTCCAGCCCAGCCCCTTGAGGCCCTTGGCGGCGTACCCGACGATGCCGATGAGGTAGTAGCTGATGGCGACCACCGACAGGCCCTCCACCGTCTCCTGCAGGCGGAGCTGGAGGTCGGCGCGGCGGTCCATGGAGGCGAGCAGCTCGGCGTTCTGCCCCTCCACGGCGATCTCGACACGGGTGCGCAGCAGGTGGCTGGCCCGCGCCAGGCGCTGCGACAGGGTGTCGAGGCGCCCCTGCACGCTCTCGCAGGTGCGCATGGCCGGGGCGAGGCGTCGGTCCATGAACTCGGCGATCGGCGGCGTGCCCTCGATGCGCGCCTCGCGCAGTTCGGCGATGCGCCGCTGCACGATGTCGTAATAGGCGCGCGCCGCGCCGAAGCGGTAGGCGGTCTGGGCGGCGATGTGCTCGGTCTGCGCCGACAGGCGGGTGAGACGGTCGAGGGCGTCGCGCTCGTCCTCCAGGCCGGTCAGGGCCGCCGTCCCGGCGGTCAGCGCCGCCAGCTCGGTCTCGATGGTGCCGACGCGCGGCAGCACCTGGCGGGCCACGGGAAGCGCCAGCAGCGCCATCACCCGGTAGGTCTCGACCTCCAGGAGGCGCTGGACGACGCGGCCGGTCTGGCGGACCGTCAGGGTGCGGTCGTGGACCAGCATCCGCGAGAAGCCGTCGCCGTGGATGCGGAAGTCGGTCCAGGCCGCCCCGGCGCCGCCGGCGATCCGCGATCCCACGTAGTTGTCGGAGCCGAACAGGGCGGCCAGACGGGCCGGTTCCGGCTCCGGCGCCTCGCGGTCGAGGACGGTGACGTGCACGCCGACCATCAGGTCGCCCGGCAGGCCGGCCAGCCAGTCGTCGGGCAGCGCTCCGACCGCCGGCTCCAGGAAGGGCTCGGCGAAGGCGCCGGCGCGGAACACGGTGTAGGTCGAGAATTCGGTGTGGCGCTCCCACTTCAGACGGAAGGCGCCGAAATCGCCGCTGTAGTGGGTGGCGCCCGGCGGCGGCGCCGGCACCCCGGCCCACTCGCACAGGCGCGCCAGGTGCAGACGGTCGGCGTCCGCCGCCGCCTCGCCCGACAGCATGGCCAGGTGGCTGGCCCGCATGGGCGCCCGCAGCGCCTCGGGCGGACGGGCGTGCACCTCGTTGGTGAGGACGACCCGCAGCGCGTGTTCGCGCAGCGGCGAGCCGGTGCCGAGGAGGGGGCCGTCGGCGAGATCGTCGGTGGTCACGCGGGTTGCCGCCTCTTCCTTTGGGACACCGAGCCTTGCCGGGCCGGCATCGGCACGCCACACTATAGACCATACCCCGGCGGATGGCGCGAGCGGAACGCGCCCGCCCCGCCCCTCGAGCCGAGACACCGGAGCAGTCATGAGCGCCCTTGCCGTCACCGACGACCTGTTCTTCAACCGCGCCGGCCTGGACCGCCCCCGGGTCGAGGGGATCGTGGCCGACGCCCTGGGCGGCGCCGACGACGGCGAGCTCTATCTCGAGTACGCCCAGTCGGAAAGCCTGGGCTGGGACGACGGCAAGCTGAAGGCCGCCAGCTTCGACACCACCCAGGGCTTCGGCCTGCGCGCCATCGCCGGCGAGGCGAGCGGCTACGCCCACGCCTCGACCCTGTCGGAGGACGCCATCCGCCGCGCCGCCGAGACGGTGCGCGCCGTGCACGCCGGCCATGGCGGCACCCTGGCGGAGCCGCCGACGGGCACCAACCGCGCCCTCTACATCCCCGACAACCCGCTGCAGGCGGTCGAGTTCGAGGCGAAGGTCAAGCTGCTGGCTGCCATCGACGCCTACGCCCGCGCCAAGGACCCGCGCGTGCGCCAGGTGAGCTGCTCGATCAGCGGCGAATGGCAGGCGGTGCAGATCCTGCGCGGCGACGGCGCGCGGGTCGCCGACCTGCGGCCGCTGGTGCGCCTGTCGGTGTCGGTGGTGGTCGCCGACGGCGACCGCATGGAGCACGGCAGCTACGGCGGCGGCGGCCGCGTCCTCTACGACCACTACATGCAGCCGGAGACCTGGAGGTTCTTCGTCGACGAGGCGCTGCGCCAGGCCCTGGTGAACCTCGACTCGGTGTCCGCGCCGGCCGGCGAGATGACCGTCGTGCTCGGCCCGGGCTGGCCCGGCATCCTGCTGCACGAGGCGATCGGCCACGGGCTGGAAGGCGACTTCAACCGCAAGAAGACCTCGGCCTTCGCCGGCCTAATGGGCCAGCGCGTGGCGTCGCCCGGCGTCACCGTGGTCGACGACGGCACCATCGAGCATTCCCGCGGCGCCATCACCGTCGACGACGAGGGCACGCCCGGCCAGTGCACGACCCTGATCGAGGACGGCATCCTGGTGGGCTACATGCAGGACCGCATGAACGCCCGGCTCATGGGCATGCGCCCGACCGGCAACGGCCGCCGCCAGAGCTTCGCCCACCATCCCATGCCGCGCATGACCAACACGGTGATGCGCTCGGGCGACCACAGCCCGGAGGAGATCGTCGCCTCGGTCAAGAAGGGCCTGTACGCCAAGAACTTCGGCGGCGGCCAGGTGGACATCACCTCGGGCAAGTTCGTCTTCTCGGCGTCCGAGGCCTACCTGATCGAGGACGGCAAGCTGGGCCCGGCGGTGAAGGGGGCGACCCTGATCGGCAACGGTCCCGACTCGCTCACCCGCGTCGCCATGATCGGCAACGACAGCCGGCTCGACCCCGGCATCGGCACCTGTGGCAAGGACGGCCAGGGCGTGCCGGTCGGCGTCGGCCAGCCGACGTTGCGCCTCGACGGGCTGACGGTGGGCGGCACCGCCGCCTGAGCGGGGGCTACGGGCCGGCCGCCGCCTCGACGGCGCAGCCGGCCCGCTCCAGATGGGCGAGGAAGCCGCGGCGCTCGACGTCGCCCCAGTCGGGCCGCGCTTCCGACGAGGCCAGGCTCTCCAGGGCCGCCGCCGAGGCGACGAGGTCGAGGCCGACGCTGGCGAGCGCCAGTTCCAGCGACACGAAGCTCAGCGCGTAGGTGGACCCCACCATGAGCGCCGCCGCCGAGGCGGCGATCGTCGCCGTCGACGGGCCGACCCCCGGGACCACCAGATAGGGCCCGGCCGGCGCGCCGAGCGCGCACACCCCTTCCGAGAAATAGCGTTTGCGGCGCTCGACGCCCATGGCGTCGGCGACGTCGAAGGCGCCGAGCAGCCCGACCGTGGAGTTGACGGAAAAGCGCAGGAGCGCGCGACCGGCGTTCCCGGCGTCGCCCCCCAGCCCCCAGCTCAGGGCGCTGACCGGCTCCGTCAGGTTGCCGTGGACATTGGCGGCCACCGTGCGGGCGACCGGCGGCAGGCTGCGCACCGCCCCCAGGGTCGGCGCGACCACGGCGGTGCCGAGGAACTGGTTGAACTCGTCGGCCCACACGTTGAAGCCGCGCAGCGGGTCCGCCGCCAGCGCCGTGCCCGGCGCCAGCCACAGCAGCATCCCCACCCACGCACCGGCCATCCGCCGTCCCATGCCGACCTCCCGTCGCCGCCCCGCGATGGTGCCCCCCTTTCCCGCTCAGGACAAGCGCCGCGTTCCACGTCGGCCGGCCGCAAAGTGAAGTTCCCGTGAATATTCAATGACGCCACCCTCAGGTGAAAGCGACATCAAGACGCATCATGACGTCACACGCCGGGACGGCCAGCAACACTACAATGAAATCACCTGGACAACATCGCCATGGGGTGCACGATGCTGACGTCGTTCAAGGGAAATCAGGATCGGACTGTGGCCCTGCCGGGGCGGCGTATGGTTCTGCGCCTCGCGCTGGGCCTCGCCGCCTTCGGCGTGCTGACGCCGCTGGCCCGCGCCGCCGCCGTGGCCGCCGATCCGCGACTCGCCGAAATCTGGCGCTGCCGGTCCGGCGACTGTCCCGGCTACCAGTACGACCCCTTGGCCGGCGACCCGGACAGTGGCGTCGCGCCGGGCACGGCCTTCCAGGACCTGCCGGAGGATTGGTACTGCCCGCGCTGCGGCGCCGCCAAGCCCGAGTTCAGCCGTCTCGGCGGGTAGGTCCGGGTCCGCCCCGGCCACGGGCATCCGTTCGGAGGGGTTGGCCGGGACCGCCGCGGGGCGTAGGCTCGCGCGGCAACGGGACGATGGGAGGGGACGGTGGCGGTTCTGGCGCTGGTTTCGACAGTCGGGTCCGACCGGGTCGGCTTGGTCTCGGCGATCACCGGGGCTTTGTTCGACGAGGGCGTCAATCTGCGCGACGCCACCTTCGCGGTGATGGGGCACGGGGCCGAGTTCTCGGCGGTGTGCGAATTGCCGGAGACGGCGGACCTCGGCGCGCTCGAAGCGGTCCTGACGGGGTTGCCGGAACTGGCGGGCGCCCAGGTGCGGGTGGCGCCGTTCGCGTTCGACCCGACGCCGGGACCGCTCGGCCGCATCACCCACCGGGTCGAGGTCAGCGGCGGCGACCAGCCCGGCCTGATCGCCCGCATGTCGGAGATCTTCACGCAGTTCGACGCCAACATCGTGCGCCTGGAAGCGCAGACGCTGCCGGAACCGCAGGGGGAGCGCTACGTCATCCGCTTCGCCGTGTCGATTCCCGAGGAGCGCCGTTCCCCCTGTCTGGCGGCGGTGAGCAACACCGCCGAGAGCCTCGGCCTCACCTGCCGGGCCGAGGCCCTGTAGGGCACGGCCCCGGTCACTGGCCGGGGGAACGGGCGATCGACTTGATCGGTCCCCGCGGGTTGCCGGACATGGCGGCGATCTTGCGGTCCTGCTCCTCGATGATGGCGCGGGCCGGCTCGTCGCCGTCGAGACCGCCCACCTCCGATGCCGGGACCCGCCGGTTGGAGGTGCGCGCGCCGTCCTCGTAGAGGACGTCGAACAGGATGAAGGCGGGTGCGGTGGTCGGTTTCTTGCGTGCCATGACTGGCTCCACTGGTTCGTTCGTCACTCGGCGTCGGGCAGGGTCTCGGCGTCGCCGGGTTCACCAGTGCCGTCGTCTTGGCCCGCCTTGCGCTTGGCGGCCTCTTCCTCGCGGCGGAGCTGCTTTTCCTTCTTCTTCTGCTCCTTGGCGCGCGTCCGCTCGGCGCGCTGCTGGTTGTAGTTGGGTTTGAAAGCCATCGGCGATCTCCAGGATGCGGCGTGCGGGCAAAGGAAAAAAGGGCATCGGTTGCCCGATGCCCTTTGTTCGATCCGGTGATCGGCCGATCAGACGGACTTCAGGTTCTCCGCCGAGGTCTTGCCGCGACGAGGATCGCGAACCTCCTCGTAGGAAACCTTCTGGCCCTCGTTGAGGCCGCTCAGCCCGGCACGCTCGACGGCCGAGATGTGCACGAAGATGTCCGGGCCGCCGCTTTCCGGCTGGATGAAGCCATAGCCCTTGGTGCTGTTGAACCATTTCACGGTGCCGACGGGCATCGTAACCCTCCATAGTGCGGGTGGCGCCGATCCATATGAACCGGTGCGATGACTGTGTCCAGGAGTAGCGTCGATCTGGGCACCCGAAGAGGGAGCAGGCCGGCAATCCGAATCACAAGTTCCCCCTGAACATGGGACCCGTCCCGCGCATTGCAAGGCGCCGCCCCCCCGGCGGCCGCAAAGATTTTTTGCCGCAGGGCACGGTCGCAGGGCACGGGCACGCGCGACACGCTCCCGCACAAACCGCTTTCATCGGTCGAGATTTCAGGATAAATTCTCGTCATGGACGACATAGACAGGATGATCATAGCGCACATTCAGGCCGAGGGCCGCGCTTCGTACGCCGAGATCGGGGCGGTGGCCGGCCTCTCGGTGTCGGCGGTCAACGAGCGGCTGAAGAAGCTGCAGGCGGCCGGCATCGTCACCGGCTGGGGAGCGCGGGTGGCGCCGCGCCCGCTGGGGCTGGACGTGCTCGCCTTCGTGCAGGTCCTCCTGGACCGTCCGGAGCGCGACGCGCCGTTCCGGGAGGCCATGCTGGCGGCGCCGGCGGTGCAGGAATGCCATCACGTGACGGGGGAATGGTCCTACCTGCTCAAGGTGCGCGTGAGGGACACGGCGGCGCTGGAGCGTTTCCTCGGCGACACGCTCAAGGTCCTGCCCGGCGTGGTGCGCTCCCACACCGTGATCGCCCTGTCGTCGCCCAAGGAGACGTCCGTCCTGCCGGTGGAGTGACGATGATGGAAAGTGCCGCGTTGCTGGTGAAGGGCCTGCTCATCGGCCTGTCGATCGCCGCCCCGGTCGGGCCGATCGGCCTGCTGTGCATCCGCCGCACCCTGGCCGAGGGGCCGCGCCTCGGCCTGGCGACGGGGCTTGGCGCCGCCAGCGCCGATGCCGTCTACGGCGCCGTCGCCGGCTTCGGCCTGGCGGCGGTGTCGGACTGGCTGCTGGGCTGGGAAGCGGGGCTGCGGCTGTTCGGCGGCGCCGTCCTGCTGTGGCTGGGGGTCGCCACCATGCGGGCCCGCCCGCCGGCCGTGGTGACCGCGGCGCCGCCGGCGGTGCGCGGCCTGGTCGGCGCCTACGCCACGACGTTCCTGCTGACGCTCGCCAACCCGGCGACCATCGTCAGCTTCGTCGCGGTGTTCGGGGCTCTCGGCCTGGCGGGAGGCGCCGGCGGCGTCCACCTCGCGGCGGCCCTCGTGCTCGGCGTCTTCCTGGGGTCGGCGCTGTGGTGGCTCGGCCTCAGTTCCGGTGTCGGCGCCGTGCGCCACCACGTGACGCCCACGGCCCTGCTGTGGATCAACCGGGCTTCCGGCGCGGTTCTGGCCGCGTTCGGGCTGGCCGCGCTGGCGAGCCTCGCCGGCTGATCCGCGCCGCGCCTACAGAAGCGCGAAGGTCACGGGGCCGCTCAGGGCCGCCGAGGCGGCGAACAGCAGGACGATCGCCGTCGCCCGCTCCACCCGCGACCAGCGCTTCCAGTCCCTCTTCAAGCTCTTCAGTTCCCGGGGCATGCCGGTCTCCGTCATCCAACGAAGTCAACGCCTGCGATCACTCTGGGCGCCCGCCGATTTCTGCTCGGTTAACGAGCCTGGGACATTGTCGGGCCTACCTCTTTTTCGTGATACTACGCTTGCGTCGACGGCCGGCGGGTGATCTGAATCAGGCGTTCGGCGCGTCGCCGCGGACATGCACCCGCCGCCACCCGGTCGGCGTACCGCCGCGCCCTCCCTTCCGAAGGGCTGCGACCCCGCCCAGATAGAAGAGAACGATGGACACGAAGGCCGGAGCGCTCCCTTGACGGCACTGAAGATCGGCTTGGCGCTGGGCAGCGGCGCCGCGCGCGGCTGGGCTCACATCGGCGTCCTCAAGGCGCTGGGCGAGCTGGGGATCGAGCCCGACGTCGTCTGCGGCACCTCGATCGGCGCCTGCGTCGGTGCCGCCTACCTCACCGACCAGCTCGACGAGCTGCAGGGCTGGGCGCAGAGCATGGGCCTGCTCGGCATCCTCGGCATCATCGACGTGACCTTCCGCAAGGGCGGGCTGGTCGCCGCCGAACGGGTCTACGAGCGCTTCCGCAACAAGAAAACCGACGTGCGGATCGAGTCCCTGTCGAAGCCGTTCGCCGCGACCGCCTGCGACCTGGCGACCGGGCGCGAGATCTGGCTGCGCGAGGGCCCGCTGCTCGACGCGGTGTGCGCCTCCGCCGCCATGCCCGGCCTGTTCCCGGCGGTGCGCTCCGACCAGCACTGGCTGGTCGACGGGGCGCTGGTCAATCCCGTTCCGGTGTCGCTGTGCCGGGCCATCGGCGCCGACGTGGTGATCGCCGTGAACCTCAACAGCGAGCTGTCCTCCCTGCCCCGCCCGGTGACGGTCGCCGAAGTGCCGGTGGCGGAGGAGGCCACCCGCAGCCTGTTGCCGCCCTCCATCGCCGCCTGGCTCGGCCGCAACTCCGCGGACCGCACGCGGTTCCTGGCGACCCAGCTCGCCGGGACGCCGACGGCGGCGCCCAACGTCATGGCGATCCTCGCCGGCTCCATCGACATCATGCAGGACCGCATCACCCGCTCCCGCCTCGCCGGGGAGCCGCCGGACGTGCTGATCACCCCCCGGCTCGGCCACATCGGCATCCTGGAGTTCGACCGGGCGGAGGAGGTGGTGGAGATCGGCTACCGCGCCGCCTCGGTCATGCGTCCGGCCATCGAGATCGCCCTCAAGCGCGCCTGAGCCCCGCCGGCGCCGCGGTCAGGGAGCCGGGGCCGGCCACATCCAGGTCAGCTCGTGCTTGTTGTGGTGGAGGTGGACGAGCCGCCCGCCGGGGATCGCGGCGAAGGCCCGGGCCGTCTCGTGGTCGGTCGCCCCCTGGAACTTGAGGGTGCAGACGAAGCGCCGCGCCAGGCCGCTCGCCATCCAGCCCTCCACCAGGCGCAGCAGGCGCTGCGGGTAGCAGATGACGTCGCAGGCCAGCCAGTCCACCGGGCCGACGTCCTGCGGCCGCAGGCCGAAGGCGCTTTCCCGGCGCACGGTGACGCGCGGCAGCGCCGCCACCGCCGGGTCGAGCGGCGCCTTGTCGACGCTGATCACCGTCGCCCCCAGCTCGTGCATCACCCAGGTCCAGCCCCCCGGGCAGGCGCCGAGGTCGAGGCAGCGGTCGCCGGGGCCGGGGTGCTCGCCCATCCGGGTGAGCGCCTCCCACAGCTTGAGATAGGCGCGGTTGGGCGGGGCGGTGCGGTTCTCGACGAACGCCACCTCGCCGTGGCGGAACGGGCTGGAACAACGGGCGGCGGCGACCAGGGTGCGTTCGTCGAGCAGGGTCCAGGACCCCAGCGGCGCGCTCGGCGCCGGTGCCGGGAAGGCCAGCGGCCGGGCCGAGACGTGGGGCAGATTCTCCTGGATCAGCGCGGCGCGGCGGTGGTGGCGCAGCGGCCAGAGCGCCCAGTTCCGCTGGATGCCGCGCAGCGCCCGGGCCGCCTCCTTGATCGAGGCGAAGCGGAGGCGCACCGGGTCGTGCCAGACGTTCTGCGCCCACGCCGCCGGGCGCGCCGGACCCTCGGCGAACACCAGCCGCCCGTCGACGGCGGCGACGTCGCCCAGCTCGGCGACGAGGTCGTCGAGGAGTCCCTCCGGGGCGAGGTAGACGGTCTGGCCCAGGGGCTCAATGGCGGGCGGCTCGGTCATGATCGCGGCATCCGGGTTCCGGGGAGCGGCCCTTGTAGCCTACTCCGCCCCTTCGGCAAACAGCGCGCCCCACGGCGGCAGGCGGACGGCGTCCCGCTCCAGGGTTCCCGGCAGCCCGTGGCCGGCGAGCGGCCGCCAGCGTCCGGCATCGCCCAGCGCCGCCTCGGCGGGTGCGGCCGACAGGTTGAAGAGGCACAGCAGGGTCCGGCCGTCGTGGCCGCGCTCGAAGGCCAGCACCGGCTCGGCGGTGTCCCGGAAGCGGATGGCGCCCAGCCGCAGGGCCGGCCGTTCCCTGCGCCAGGCCAGGAAGGAGCGGGTGAAGGCCAGCACGCTGGCGGGGTCGCCGGCCTGCACGTCGACGGCGCGGCACCGGTGCTCGTCGGGGATCGGCAGCCACGGCTCGGCGCTGGAGAACCCGGCATGGAGGCCGTCGCGCCGCCACGGCATCGGCGTCCGGCAGCCGTCGCGGCCGACCTCCTCCGGCCACAGGGCGATGCCGTAGGGATCGCGCAGCCGCTCGTACGGCACCGCCGCCTGCGGCAGCCCCAGCTCCTCGCCCTGGTACAGGAAGACCGTGCCGCGCAGGCTGGCGAGCAGGGCGACGAACAGCTTCGCCGCGGCCGGCGGCGCCTCCGGACCGCCCCAGCGGCTGGCGACGCGCGGCACGTCGTGGTTGGAGAAGGCCCAGGACGGCCAGCCCTGCCCGGGCTGCCGCCCGAACGCCTCCACCGCGTCGCGCACCGTCCGCGCACCGGCCAGCGGCCCCAGCAGGGCGAAGTTGTAGGCGGTGTGCAGCAGGTCGGGGGCGGCGACGTATTCGGCGGCCCGCGCCACGCTGTCGTCGTCATGCACCTCGGCCACCGCCATGCGGCCGGGATAGCGGTCGAGCAGCCGGCGCAGATGCCGCAGGACCTCCAGGTTCTCCGGCTGCGACTTGTCGTACCGGTGGACCTGCCGGCCGTAGGGGCTGCCGGGCGGCACGCCGTCGGGCCAGCGGGCGCCGGGCGGCCGGGCCGGGTTGTCGCGCAGCCGCGGATCGTGGAGGTAGTAGTTGGCGACATCGAGCCGGAAGCCGTCGACGCCGCGGTCGAGCCAGAAGGCGCACTCGCCCAGCACGGCGTCCCGGACCGCCGGATTGTGCAGGTTGAGGTCGGGCTGGCTGGCGAGGAAGTTGTGCAGATAGTACTGGCGCCGCCGGCCGTCCCACGTCCAGGCCGGGCCGCCGAAGACCGACAGCCAGTTGTTGGGCGGCGTGCCGTCGGGCTTGGCGTCGGCCCAGACGTACCAATCCGCCGTGCCGCCGCCCGCGCGGCTTTCGCGGAACCAGGCGTGGCGGTCGGAGGTGTGGCTCAGCACCATGTCGAGGATCACCTTCAGCCCCAGCCCGTGGGCCCGGTCGAGCAGCCGGTCGAAGGAGCCGAGGGTGCCGAACAGCGGGTCGACGGCGCGGTAGTCGGCCACGTCGTAACCGAAGTCCTTCATGGGGGACCGGAAGAAGGGGGACAGCCACACCCCGTCGACGCCCAGCGCCGCCACATGGTCGAGCCGCCCGGCGATGCCGTCGAGGTCGCCGACCCCGTCGCCGTCGGCGTCGCCGAAGCTGCGTGGGTAGATCTGGTAGATGACCGCGCCGCGCCACCATTCGTCCATGCCGCCCTCCCCTGCCCCGCCACTTTTACCCGACCGCCCGGTGCGACGCACGGCCGACTGTGACAAAGGCGGCCTGCCTCTTCCGAGTCGCCGCCAGGCGATTGACAATCATTCTCAGATCGCTTAGCTGTTGGGCATAGCGACGTTGGGGATACGCGATATGTACGTGTGCGTCTGCCACGCCTTCACCGACAAGCAGGTCAAGAAGGCCCTCAACGAGGGCGCACGCAACACCGCCGGCGTCTACAAGTCCCTGGGGCACAAGGTTCAGTGCGGCAAGTGCGTCCCCTACGTGCGCGGCATGGTCGAGGAGCATCGCCAAGCCACCTTCGGCCTCTGCAGCGGCGGGGGTGACTGCGGCGGTTGCGACCACGACCACCCGGCCAACGAGGAGGCGGCGGTCGCCTACGGCATCGCGGCGGAGTGACGGGCGGTCACTCCTCAGAAGGGCTCCGGCCTCAGAAGGGCTCCGGCTCGTCGGACCGGATGAGGTCCGTCCAGCGCCGTTCCAGGCGGCGCAGCGTGCGGTGGGTGGTCTCGAGATCGCCGACGTCGGCTTCGCCGTCGATCAGCGTCCCGGCATGCGATCCCGACATGTCCCGCAGACGCTCCGTCAGCTCCACCCCTTTCGCCGACAGCTTCAGGCGGGCGGACCGGCGGTCGCGCGGTGACGCCGACCGGTCGACGTAGCCCCGGTCGACCAGCTGCTTCAGATTGTACGAGGCGTTCGACCCGAGATAGTATCCGCGCTCGATCAGGTCGCGGACGCTGATGTCGCCCGTCGAGATGTTGAGCAGCATCATGACCTGCACCGGGCTGATGTCCTCCACGCCGGCGCGCGCCAATTCGATGCGAAGAACGTCGAGAAAACGCCGGTGCATCCGTTCGATGATGCGGGTGATCTCATGATACAATTGGCTCGCGCTGGCTTTTTCCTTACGGGTACCGTCGTCGAGCGAAGATTGAAGCGCTGTCGTCATTATCCTTGTTTGCTTCCATACCGCCTGTAACGGAGCGGATGGAAGATTAATAGGTGAAATGTTTAAGATATCTTAACCCTGTCCCACGGAAAGTCACGACAGCACACCGTCGCCCCGGATCGAACTGGAACATACGTGGTCTTGAACACACCGCCCCTTCGCAGCGGGGACCGGGCGCGCGGCCGCATCGGCCCCGCCACGGCGCTGCTGTGCGCGCTCGTCGCCGGGCCGGCGCTGTCCGGCTGCCAGACCACGGGCGGCGGCGAGGCCTCGGGCGGGGCCACCTACGATTCGCTGATGCGGCTGGGTGACACGACCCGCGAGCAGGGCGACCTGTTCACCGCCGCCACGCTGTACCGCCGCGCCCACGCCGCGAACCGCGAGCGGGCCGGCGCCCTGGTCGCGCTGGGCGGGGTGCTGACCGACACGGGCAAGCCGCGCGAGGCGCTCGACGCGTGGCGCGGTGCGCTGGCGATCGCTCCCGACGACGTCGAGGCGCTGCGCGGCTACGGCCGCTCGCTGCTCGCGCTGGACCAGCCGGCGGAAGCGGCGCGCCAGTACGCGGCGGTGCTGGAGACGCGCCCCGACGACCTCCGCGCCCTCAACGGGCTGGCGGTGGCCAAGGACATGATGGGCGACCACGCCGGCGCGCAGGAGCAGTTCCGCCGCGCGCTCGCCGTCGCGCCCGACGACCGGACGAGCCTCAACAACCACGGGTTCTCGCTGATCCTCGGGCGCGACTACGCCGGGGCCATCGCGGTGCTCGAACCGCTGGCCCTCGCCCCGTCCGCCAGCACCCTGTTCCGGCAGAACCTGGCCCTCGCCTACGGGCTGGCCGGGCGCGAGGCCGACGCCGAACGTCTCGCCCGCCTCGACCTCGACGAGGCGTCGGTGCAACGGAACCTGGCCTATTACCGCCAAGCCCGCGCCATCGCCGCGGCGGACCCCGGGACGGCGATGGCCCCGCTCGTCGCCGCCGTGCCGGCCCGGCCGACGCCGATGGCGGAGAGCGCCGCGCCGCCCGCCCCCGTCGCCCCCGTCGCGGCCCCTCTCCCTGCGGCCCCTCTCCCCGCGGCCGCCGTGGCGCCGCCGCCGGTTGCCGCCGTGGCGCCGCAACGCGACGCCGGCGTGACGGCCCCCGGCCCCCGTCCCGCTCCGGCGACGCCGTCCCACGGCGGCACCCGGGCGCGGGTGCAGGTCGCCGCGCACGGCACCGAGGCGGCGGCCCTGCGCCACTGGGGCCTGCTCACGGCCGAATTCCCCGACCTGTTCGACGGGCTTGCGCCGATCGTCGTCCCCGACGGCCGGCCCGACCGCACCGAGCCGCTGTTCCATCTGCGGATCGCCTTCGCCGACCCGGACGCCGCCGCCCGCTTCTGCGAGGCGATGCTCCAGCAGCGCAAGGAGTGCACGGTGCTGCACGGCCGCGGCCGCACCGCCCCGGCCGGCTGACGTCGATCGGCCGGCGTCGGCCGGTCGAGGCGCTACTCCGCCGCCCCCATCTGCTCGTCGAGCGCAGCCACCAGCTGGCGCGGCGTCACCGGCTTGTAGACCACCCGCAGCCCGTAGCGCGCCGCGTCCTCCTGGCATTCCGGCCCGGTCTCGCCGGTCAGGATCACCCCGGGGATGTCGGCGCCGGCCATCTCGCGCACCCGCAGGATCACCTCGGTGCCGACCCGGCCGTGGCGCAGGCGGTAGTCGGAGATCACGATGTCCGGCCGCCGGCCGTCGGCCTTGAGGCGCTCCAGCGCCATGTCGGGCGTGCCGGCGACCAGCACGTCGTAACCCCATTCCACCAGGATCGCCCGCAGCCCCATCAGGACGATGGCGTCGTCGTCGACCAGCACGGCGAACCGCCCCCTGGCGGCCGGCGACGGCGCCGGAGCCTCGGGCGGCCGCTCCGCCGCCACCCCCAGCGGCACGGTGACCCGGAATTCCGACCCGCGCCCCACCTCCGAGCGCACGCGCACCGGGT
The DNA here is from genome assembly GCF_051225715.1 of Azospirillum sp. ST 5-10. Taxonomy (NCBI): domain Bacteria; kingdom Pseudomonadati; phylum Pseudomonadota; class Alphaproteobacteria; order Rhodospirillales; family Azospirillaceae; genus Azospirillum; species Azospirillum sp. ST 5-10. The sequence goes on along the minus strand of NZ_JBPJSP010000021.1, from coordinate 97,644 downwards.
GGTCGAGCAGGCGCGCCAGCCGTTGCACGATGGCCAGCCCGAGACCGAGCCCCTGGCCGCGGTCGCGCTCCGGATTGCCGACCTGATGGAACTCCTCGAAGATGCGCTCCAGATGGTCGGGCGGGATGCCGATGCCGGTGTCGTGGACGACGACGGTGACGACGCCGTCGCCGGCCTCGCAGCGGACCGAGACCTCGCCCTGGGGCGTGTAGCGCAAGGCGTTCTCGACCAGATTGCGGAGCATCCGGGACAGCAGGGTGCGGTCGCTGCGCACGGCGGCCCGGCAGGGCCCGACGCTCCAGCCCAGCCCTTTGCCCTGGGCGACCGGGGCGTAGGCGGCTTCGAGATGGTCGAGAATCTCGCCGATGGCGAATTCCTCGACGGTCGGCTCCACCACCCCGGCATCGAGGCGCGAGACGTCGAGCAGGCTGTCCAGCAGCTCTTTCAGAGCGTCGAGCCCCCGCTCGACGTGGCGCAGCACGTCACGGCCGCGCGCATCCACATGGGGCGTCAGTGCGGCGATGAAGAAGAACAGCGACTGCAACGGCTGGCGCAGGTCGTGGCTGGCGGCGGCCAGGAACTTGGTCTTGGCGAGATTCGCGCGCTCAGCCTCCTCCTTGGCGAGGCTGACCGCCTCCTCCATCGCCCGACGCTCGGTGATGTCCTCGACGACGGAGATGCGGTAGGCCTCCTCGGAGCCGGTGATCCGGGCAAGGGACGAGGACACCCGCACCCAGAGATAGCGCCCGTCGCTGTGCCGGTAGCGCTTCTCGATGGCGTAGCTCGGCAGCACGCTGCCGAGAAGCCGGTCGAGCAGCGCCTCCTCGGCGGGCAGGTCGGCGGGATGGGTCAGGCTGCGGAAATTGACGCCGACCAGGTCGTCGCGCGGCATGCCGAGCATCGCGCACAGGCGCTCGTTGGCATCGAGCAGCCGGCCGTCCAGGGCGACCCGTTCGATGCCGACGGCGGCCTGCTCGAAGACGGCGCGGAACCGCTCCTCGCTGCGACGGCGCGCCGCCTCGGCATCGCGCAGTTCGGTGATCTCCACCACGACCGCGCCGACGGCGCTGATCGTGCCGTCGTCGACGACGGGATACAGGCTGGTCAGCCAGTGCCGCAGCACGCCGGGCACCGCCGGCGTCCGCGACACCACCTCCAGGTTCTGGACGGAGCCGCCGCCGGCGAAGATGCGGTCGAGGATCGGGTCCAGGGTGGCCGCGCCATCCGGCATCACCTCGGACACGGTGCGGCCGACGTGGTCCGCGGCGGCCAGCCCGTTGAAGGTCGCCAGCGCCTCGTTGACGCGGATGTAGCGCCGATCCCGGTCGAAGAAGGCGAAGCCGACCGGGGCGTGCTCGAGAAGCGCGTTGAGCTGGGCCAGCACGCCGGCGCGCGCCCGGTTCGCCTCGTCGCGCAGTTGCGCCTGGTGCTGCAGGTCGGCGGCCATGGCATCGAAGGCGCGCGCCAGCCGGCCGACGTCGGATCGCGTGTCGGACAGCCCGCTGCGTGCCGACAGATCGCCGGACCGCCAGCGTTCGGAGGCGCCGATCAGCGCGGCAATCGGCCGGCGCAGGAAGCGCTCCCCACCCCACCAGACGCCGATCAGGGTCAGGACGACCACCACCACGATCGCCGCCAGGGCGCGCAGCATGGCGTTGCGCAGCGGCTGCACCGCCATCTCCTTGTCGAGCCCCACGGCGATGAACAGGCCCTCCAGCCCGTCCTTCGACCCGTTGTAGCCGACCACCCGCTGCACCCCGTCGAAGCCGGCGATCTCGACGGTGCCCGGCGTCGTCGCCCGCAGGAAGGGTCGATAGCGTTCGGGGACGCTGTCGCCGACGAAGCCGGGAATCTCCGGAACGCGGGCGAGCACGACGCCGGCGCGGTCGGCGATGGTGACGGAGGTGCCCGGCGGCAGCGGCTTGGCGGCGAGATAACGGTTCAGCCAGTCCAGCTCGATCACGCCGGTGACCACGCCGGCGACCCGACCCGCGTCGTCGACGTAGGGAATGGCGAACGGCAGAGCCGACGCTCCCGACGTCTGCTGCCAGATGTGCTCGCCGGTGCCGAAGCCGCCCCCCGCCAACGCGTGGCGGACGTGCACGCCACGGGAAATGTCGATCCCCACCGCCCCGCGGTCGGTGGCACAGCGCACCCGGCCGTCGCGGCCGGCAACGCGGATGTGCTGATAGGCGGGAAAATCGGGCCGCAGCCGGTCGAGAAGGGCTTGGCACCGGGCGTCGTCGCCGTCACGCACCGCGTCGGTCAGGGCGAGCGTCACCAGCACCTGGCGGATGCCCTCGACCAGACGGACGTGCTCGCCCTCCACCAGACGCACCAGGTGCTCGGCGTCGCGGTGTATCTCCGCCTCGCGCAGGGCCTGCAGGCGCAGTTCGTTGTCGATCTCGATCGCCGCCGCCGGCACCAGGGCCAGACAGACCAACAGGATCAGACGGTGCAGCAGACTCATCGGCACGAGCCCGTGGAGTGACCGGACGGCCATGCCGCCGAAGCGGGCGCAACTCGCCGGCGTAGGGTCACCGGCGCCGGCCCACGCGGTCCGGGTTCGTGCGCAAGGCGCCGGCGGCGATGCGCCGGTCGGCGATCTCCGCGTCGTCGACGTCGGCGACCCCGGCAAGCTTGAGGGCCTGCAGCACGACGCTGCGGACCGTCGTCCCCTCCTCCTCCGCACGGCGGCGCACCGCACGTTTCACACTGCGCGGCACCATGGCGGCGAGTTGCACATCCGGCTCGCGCAGGCCGGCGGCGGTCTGGACCGCCGGATCGGCGGAGGGAACTCGGACGGGCATGGTTCGATCGGACCCCGAGGGTTTCGTACCTTCGAACCCTCGCAGATCCTCAATTAATTATTAGTTAACCATAAACAGGGCCGTTTCGCCCGCCGCTGCGGATGCCCACCCGACGGCGGGCCGCAGCGTCAGGGAAGGTCCTTGAGCGCCCGCCCCGTCAGTTCCCGCGCCGCCTCGGCATCGCAGCGGCTGGCGCGGAAGGCGCTCCAGGCGCAGACGACCAGGCCGGCGCCGATCGTCAGCGCCGCGGCGCGGCTGTCGTCGGGGCGGAAGGATTCGGTCGCCCCGACGAAGGCGACGATCGATGACACGGACGCGACGATGCCGGCGGTGAGATTGGCGAGGGAGTGGCGGACGCACCGCATCCCCGCTTCCGCGTCCATCCCACGGCGCGACGTGTCGCGCTTGAGCCGGGCGGAGTGTTCGACGTCGCCGGACATGCGGTTCTCCCATCGCTCGGGTCTGGGGGAAAGAGGTCGCTCCCAGGAAAAACCATCGTGCCGCCGCAGCGGTTCCGCCCGGCACGGCGATCGGAAGAGGGAGGGGAGGCGCTGTCGGGGCGCCCCCTTCGTTCGGGGTGCGCCGGCGCCTCCGGGCCGGCGTGGCGCAAACGACGCCGACCGCACAACCCGATGCACCGGCCGCAGCGGGCACGGGCCGCACGCGTCTGCCGCTGTGGTGGTGAAGCGGTGGCCGGCGGAGACGGCGGTCCGGCCGCGGGCGCCGGCCCGAATCTCAGACCGGGCGGCCCCAGTTCACCATCGGCCGCCCATGCGTGCGCCTCGCCACGCGGTCATGCAGGGCCGGCACGGCCGGCAGGACGAGAACGGCGCACAGCCCGCCGCCCGGCTGGTTTTCCAGGTGGATGTCGCCACCGTGCCCGCGGGCGATGGAGCGGGCGATCGAGAGGCCCAGGCCGACGCCGCCGGTGCACCGGTTCCGCGATGCCTCCAGCCGCACGAAGGGCTCGAACACCCGCTCAAGCTCGTCCGGCGCGATCCCCGGTCCCCGGTCCTCGACCAGGACGCGGACCTCGTTGCCCTCCGGCAGGACGGAGACCTTGGCCGAGGCGCCGTAGGCGATGGCGTTGTCCACGAGGTTGCGGACCACCCGCCGCATCGCCGTGGGACGGCACACGACCGGCAGCTTCGGCGCCCCTTGGAACGTCACCGGAGCGCCGAGATCGGCCATGTCCTCGCACACGCTCTCGACCAGCGAGGCGAGGTCCACCGTCCGCGCGTCCTCGCCGCCCTCCTCGCGGGCGAAGGACAGCATGGCTTCCGCCGTGAGGCGGAGTTCCTTCACGTTCTCCAGCATGCGCTGCTTGGTCTCGCCCTCCTCCAGCAGCTCGACCCTCAGGCGCAGGTTGGTGATGGGGGTCCGCAGGTCGTGGCTGACCGCCGCCAGCATGCGCGTGCGGTCATCGACGAACCGCCGCAGCCGCGCCCCCATGGCGTTGAAGGCGGCGGCCGCGCGACGGACCTCGGTCGGCCCCTTCGTCTCGTCCAGCTCGACGGCTTCCCCGCGCCCGAGCCGTTCGGCCGCCACGCTGATCGAGTTGAGCGGGCGGGAAATGCGGCGGGATATGAAGAAGGCGACCAGCGCCACCATGCCGATCGACGTCAGCACGGAAACGTACATGGCGCTGTTGGACATCGGCGGCGGTTGCGTCCGGTAGGTGGCGGCGTTCAGCCAGCGGCCGTCGGGGAAGAGGGCCGAGACCATGAACTTCAGCTCCTCCGATCCGTCGGGCGCCACCAGGGCGGTGCTGCCGGGCCGTTTGATGAGCACCCGCACGTCGCGGACCGCATCCCCCACCATCGCCTTCAGCCGGTCGCGCGCGGCCAGGGCTTCCGGCGTCGGCGGGACGTGGGCCGCGAGTTCCTCGGTGTCCCAGGAGAAGCGGAACTCGCGGCTGCTGACCGCCTCCAGCACGTCGTCGTGCCACGAGCCGGGGGCGACCGAGATCAGCCGGATGGCAGCGGCCGTCTTGGCGATCGTGTCGTCCACGCGCATCTGCTGCATGGCGAGGGCGCGCTCGTCCATGTAGGCGAGCCAGCTTCCCAGCTTGGCGACGACGACGGCCGCCGCCAGCAGCAGGACCATCTGCATGAAGAGGGTCCGCGGCACGGCGCGGTTCAGCAGACCGGTCACGGCAGGTCACTCACGCCGGCGGCAAAGCAGTAGCCGCCGCCCCAGACGGTCTTGATCAGAGCCGGGTTGCGCGGATCGGCCTCGACCTTGCGGCGGAGGCGGCTGACCTGATTGTCGATGCTGCGGTCGAAGGCGTCGGCGGCACGGCCCTTGGTCAGGTCGAGGAGCTGGTCGCGCGACAGGACGATGCCGGGGTGGCGCACGAAGGCCTCCAGCAGCAGGTACTCCGACGTGCTGAGGGAGACCGCCACCCCGTCGGCGCCGACCAGCTCGCGCCGCCCCAGGTCGAGCACCCAGCCGTCGAACGACAGGCGCGGGCTCTCGCCGCGCCGGCGGGCGGGACCCACCGGCAGGCTGCGGCTGCGGCGCAGCACCGCCTTGATCCGCGCCAGCAGCTCGCGCGGCTCGAAGGGCTTCACCACGTAGTCGTCGGCCCCCATCTCCAGCCCGATCACCCGGTCGGTGCATTCGCCGAGCGCGGTCAGGAAGATGACGGGAATGTCGGTGGTCTCCCGCAGGTGCCGGCACAGGCTGAGGCCGTCCTCTCCCGGCATCATGATGTCGAGCACGACGAGGTCCGGCGCGGCGGCGCGCAGCACGCGCCGGGCGGCGGCCGCGTCCTCCCCGGCGGTGACGCGCAGCCCGTGGCGCTCCAGGTAACGGGTCAGCGTCTCGCGGATGTCGCGGTGGTCGTCGACCAGCAGGAGGTGGGCGGGGGAATCGTCGGTCGTCAGCGGCATGGGGCATCGTCCGAACTGGGAGCGCCGGTCTGCCGGGAACCGTGACACGGGGGACCGGACATCCAAAGCGGGAAAGTGTAGAAAAGTATGTCGGTCCCCCGGCTTTGCGACAGGCCGACACATTCCGCCGATCCGCCTGACAAACTCTGGCGACATTTGGGCCCCACAAATCGTTCCGTCGGTTGAAGCCCCTCGGCCGACGCCCGGCCGGCGGCTCCGCCCCACCTCGTCCCGCCGCCCGGCCGGGCACCCCACGGCGGGCCGGACGCACCGCCCGGGCACGGCGCCCGCGCCGGCCCCGGCGGGGGACGGCGCGCTTTCAGCCGAAGATCCGCGTCGTCAGCCCGGCGTACCATCCCGCGGAGTCCACGTAGTTCTGGCGGCGCGTCACGGCCGTGTCGTCGAGGGTCGAGATGTCCCGCGCGACCTCCTCGATCCGGTCCGGGGTCGGCCGGTAGCGGCCGCCCACGAACACGCTGTCCTCGGTGCCGATGAGGCTCCAGCAGCGGTTGCGGTAGGCGACCGCCACGTCGGGCCCGTCCAGCAGTTCCCGGACGATGACGTCCGCCACCACCTGCGCCTGGCTGTCGGCCGAGAAGGCGGATTTCGGCATGTCGCCGGCGATCGCCGCGTCGCCCAGGACGAACACCGTCGGGTCGACCCGCGACGCCATGGTGAACGGGTCGATGGGGCAGTAGCCGATGTCCGACGTCAGGCCGGCGTCGATGGCGATCCGGCCGGCGGTCTGGCGCGGGATGACGTTCACGAGATCGGCGTCGCGGTAGGTCTCGAACCCGGTCTCGACGCTCATGGTCGCCGGGTCGACGGCGGTGATGCCGGCGTGGATGGCCGGCGGCATCCACTCGATCATGCCGGGATAGTGCTTCTCCCATCCCTGCTGGAAGAGCGGCTGCTTGGAGAAGGAATCCTTGGCGTCCAGCACGACGATGCGCGCCCGGCTGCGGCCGGTCGAGGACAGCGCGTGCGCCATCATCGACACCCGCTCGTAGGGGCCGGGCGGGCAGCGGTACGGCGGTGCCGGCGCGATGACGACGATGAGGCCGCCGTCGGGCACGGCGTCGATGCGGCGCTTCAGCAGCTCCGTCTGCCGTCCGCCCTTCCAGGCGTGCGGCATCCGCTCCTCGGCGTCGCGCGACCAGCCCGGCACCGATCCGTAGTCGAGGTCGATGCCGGGCGACAGCACGAGCCGGTCATAGTCGAGCGCCGCGCCGCCGGCCAGCGTGACGCGGCGGCGCTCCCGGTCCACCACGGTCGCGGCGTCGGCGGCCACGGTGACGCCGGGCCGCTTCGCGATCCCCTCGTAGCCGTGCTGCAGGACGTCGATCGTCTGGAAACCGCCGAGGTACAGGTTGGAGTAGAAGCAGCTCGTGTAGGTGGTCTGGGGCTCGACCAGGGTGATGTCGAGGGAGTCCCCGGCGCGGTCGGTCAGGCGCCGCAGCACGGATGCGCCCCCCGCTCCGCCGCCGACGATCACCACCTTCGGCCGCGCCCCGCCGATCGCCGGCTTCGCGAAGCCGCTCGCCGCGGCGGACAACCCCGCGGCAGCGGCGAGGAAATGCCTTCGTGTCAGCATGGCGGTCTCCCGTTATCGGCGGATGGCCGGCGTTTCGATGGCGACGCCCTCGGCGCGCCCGGCGAGGTACAGCTCCAGGTTCACGTACTCGGGCGAGCCGTAGGCGAACCGCACGGCGCGGACGCCGAAGGAGCAGGACCGCAGGCGGCGCTGGAGCGAGCCGAGCGACTGCCACTCCAGGCGGTAGGCGGGATAGCCGTTGCCGAGCCCGTGGCTGATCGTGTCGCCGCGCAGCGACCGCCCGGCGTTGTCGTCGTGGCACTGCGCGCAGGAGAGGTTGAGCTGGCCCTGGCGGCGGTGGAAGAGCGCCCGCCCCGCCGCGTGGAACGGCGCCGCCGCGCCGCCGGTCTCGACCGCCATCGGCAGGCCGAGCGACTGCCGGGCGACGAACGCCGTCAGGCCGAGCAAGGCGTCGGACTCGTAGGCGAGCGGCTCGGCTCCCTGGTGCCGCGTCCGGCACCGGTTGATCCGGCCTTCGAGGTTCAGCAGGTCGCCGCTGCCGGCGTCGACCGCCGGATAGCGGGTCGCCACGCCGCGCATGCTCTCCCCGGCCACGCCATGGCACGACGCGCACGCCTTGCCGGCCGGTCCTTGCGCGGCATCCCACAGCCGCGCCCCCTCGTCGACCCACAGCATGCCGGGATTGACGGTGTCGTCCGCCTGCATGGCCCTGAGGTCGTCGCTGAGCAAGGCGGTGCCCGACGGCAACGGCTCGGCCGATGCCAGCGTGGGCAGGAGCAGCGCCACCAGGACGGAGCCGCGGCGGCACCTCATGCCGTCACCACCAGGCTCTTGCGGACCGTGACGACGTCGCCGCGGTCGTCCTCCCAGGTGAACACCAGGTCGCCGCTGCGGGTGGCGACCGTGGTGAAGGCGATGAAGGGATTGGCGGCGACGCCCTGGGTCAGGTCCATGCGGAAGACCTCCTCGCCGTCGTAGGCGACGGCGAAGCGCCGCACGATGTGCCGGGCGATCGGCTGCCCCCGGGAGTCCACGCGGTAGCCGGTCTCCATGGGGTGGCGGATCAGCGCCTTGATCTCCAGGACCTCGCCCGGCCTGGCCTCGGCGGGCATCGACACGCGGGCGGCTGGCAGTGCCATGGGCTCCTCCTATCCGCCGTCGATGCAGGCGGCGATCGTGACGATGACCGTCTTGCGGTCGCGCCGGAAGCGGCCGTCGCTCATCTCGGCAAGCGCCGTGACCTCCTGCGACGCGGCGAGCCGGATGTTCGTCGACACCTTGGCGATTCCGGACCGCGGGCCGAGGTGGAAGGTCAGGAGATGGGCGATCGGGTTCTGCTCCGACAGGATGTGGATGGCGCGGACGTGGTCGTCCGCCGTCATCGGGCAGTCGACGGCGACGGTCGTGTAGACCGACAGTCCGTTCTCGGCCACCGCCGGGATGGTCAAGGTCATCCCCCCGTCGGAAATCGCGGCGCCCTTGGTCAGAGCCGCCATCGCCTCGTCGCGCAGCGCCGGCGTCGCCCATCCGCCGCGGGGCAGCAAGGCCAGCCCGCCGGCCAGACCGACGCCCGCCATGATCTCTCTGCGCGTCGGCATCATCGATCCGTCAAGGTTTGGAGATAGGCCACGACGTCCTCGATCTCCTGTTCGTCGAGGGCCGGCCGGCCCCGGTACTCCGGGGCCACGTCGGTCAGCCGCTCGACCCGGTAATAGGGCGGCATGATGGTGTCCGGGTTGATCCGGCTCTGGTCGATCAGCCGCAGGCGGATCTGCCCGCCGTCCAGCCGCGACGCGACGCCGGCCAAGGCCGGTCCGAGCTCGCCCTGGAAGGGTTCGCCCGCCGCCGGAACCGCGTGGCAGATCAGGCAGTTCCCGCGCCGCCGGTCGAGCACGACCGCCCGCCCGCGCCGCGGATCGCCGGCCAGCCCGGCCAGCGGCGCCGGCACGGCGTCGCCGCGGACGACGAACGGCACCAGCTCGCCGCCCCAGGCGGCCCGGGCGCCCGCCGCGGCGAGCGCCCAAAGCGCCAGCATGACCGGACCGTTCGGACTCACGCCGAGGCCAGATCGTGCTTCGCCAGCGGCAGCTCGCGGATGCGCTTGCCGGTGGCCGCGAAGATGGCGTTCAGCACCGCCGGTGCCGCCACCGCGATGGTCGGCTCGCCGACCCCGCCCCAGAAGCCGCCGGACGGCATGACGATGGTCTCCACCTCGGGCATCTCGTCGATCCGCATGACCTGGTAGGTGTCGAAGTTCTGCTGCTCGATGCGGCCGGCGGCCACGGTGCACTCGCCGTACAGCATCGCCGAGAGGCCGTAGACGAACGAGCCCTCGACCTGCGCCTCGATCTGCTGCGGGTTCACCACGTGCCCGCTGTCGGTGGCCGCGACGATCCGGTGGACCTTCACCCGGCCGCCGGTCACCGACACCTCGGCGCAGGCCGCGATGTGGCTGCCGAAGGCGGTGCACTGCGCCAGGCCCCGGAACACGCCCGCCGACGCCGGCGTGCCCCAGCCGGCCCGTTCCGCGACGGCCCGCAGCACCGCCGCGTTCTTCGGATGGTCGGCCATCAGCGCCAGCCGGAACTCCAGCGGATCCCGGCCCGCGGCGTGCGCCACCTCGTCGAGGAAGCACTCGGTGTAGATGGTGTTGTGGTTGGCGTTCACGCCGCGCCAGAAGCCCGGCGGCACGTGCGGGTTGCGCATGGCGTGGTCGATCAGCAGGTTCGCCACGCTGTAGGCGAACCCGTGCTCGCCCCCCGGGGCGAAGCACTGGAAGGCGACGGGATCGGCGCCGCCGTTCAGGCGCTGCGGCATGAGCCCGGCCAGGATCGACTGCCCGGCGAGGCGCACCCGCAGGGCCGTCAGGTTGCCCTGCGCATCGAGCCCGGCGGTCAGCTTGCACCGGGTGATCGGGTGGTAGGAGCCGTGCGCCATGTCCTCCTCGCGGGTCCACAGCAGCTTGACCGGCGTGCCCGGCATCTCCCGGGCGATCAGCACGGCCTGGCGGACGTAGTCGTGGACGGCGCCGCGCCGGCCGAAGCCACCGCCGAGGTGGAGCTTGTGGACGTCGCATTGCTGCGGCGGCAGCCCGGCGGCGTCGGCCGCGGCGGCCAGCGCCGCCTCGCCGTTCTGGGTCGGGCACCAGACCTCGCAGCGGTCCTCCGTCCACCGCGCCGTCGCGTTCATGGGCTCCATGGTGGCGTGGTGCTGGTAGGGGTAGGCGTAGGTCGCCTCGACCGTCCGCGCCGCGGCCGCCAGCGCCGCCTCCGCGTCGCCGTTGCGGTTGCCGACGAAGGCCTGTTCCGCCGTCAACCCCTCGCGCACAAAGGCGTCGATGGAGTCGCTGGTGACGGCCGCGTGCTCGCCCTCGTCCCAGGCGATCGGCAGGGCGTCGAGCGCGGTCTTGGCCTGCCACCAGCGCTCGGCGACCACGGCGATCGCGTTGTCGTCGACCGCAACCACCGTCTTCACGCCCGGCATCGACAGGACCGCGGCCGCGTCGAACGACCGGATCTTCCCACCGAACACCGGGCACTGCCGGATCGTCGCGTTCAGCATTCCCGGCAGCTTCAAGTCGGCGCCGTAGATCTGCTTGCCCGTAACCTTGTCGGCCGTGTCCAGGCGCTTCAGCGGCTTGCCGGCGATCGTCCAGTCCTTCGGGTCCTTGAGCGGCACGTCGGTCGGCACCGCGAGCCGGGAGGCCGCCTCGGCCACCGCCCCGTAGGTGGTGGTGCGGCCCGAAGGCGCGTGCGTGATCACGCCCTTGCTGACCCGGCACTCGCCGGCCGGAACACCCCAGTCCTTGGCGGCCGCCGCGACCAGCATCAGGCGGGCCGCCGCCCCGCCCTGGCGGACGTACTCGTGGGACTCGCGGATGCCGCGGCTGCCGCCGGTGGAAAAGCTCTGCCAGACGCGCCCGCGCTCCAGGTTGGTGGCCGGCGTCGGGTACTCGGTGGTGACGTTCGCCCAGTCGCACTCCAACTCCTCGGCGACCAGCTGGGCAAGGCCGGTGAGGGTGCCCTGCCCCATCTCCGAACGGGCGATGCGGATGATCACCCGCTCGTCGGGCTTCACCACCACCCACGCGTTGATCTCGTCGGGATAGCCGACCTGCGCCCGGGCCGCGATCCCCAGGAAGGGGATCGGAAAGCCCAGCGTGAACCCGGCGGCGCCGGCGCCGACGATGAAGCCGCGGCGCGTCACGTCCAATGTCGTGGTCATGGCGTCCGGCCCCCTCACGCCTTCTGGTCCGCCGCCCGGTGGATGCCGGCGCGCACGCGCCGGTAGGTCCCGCAGCGGCAGATGTTGGTGATCTCGCCGTCGATGTCGGCGTCGGTCGGTTGCGGGCTGCGCGCCAGCAGGGCCGCCGCCGCCATGATCATGCCGGCCTGGCAGTAGCCGCATTGCGGCACGTCGAGCTCGACCCAGGCCTTCTGCACGGGGTGCGAGCCGTCGGCCGACAGGCCTTCGATCGTCACGATCCGGTCGGTCTCGGCGACCGCGTCCAGCGGCAGGACGCAGGACCGTTGCGCCACCCCGTTCACGTGGACGGTGCAGGCGCCGCACTGGGCGACGCCGCAGCCGTACTTGGTGCCCGTCAGGTCGAGGTGCTCGCGAAGCACCCAGAGCAACGGCGTCGTCCCGTCGGCGTCGACCTCGACGGCCTTTCCGTTGACGTTGATCCTGGCCATGAATCCCACCTCCGCTGCGAGAAGAGCTGACGAGGCCGTTCTAGGGGAGAGGTGTCTTGAAACTTTGTCCCGCGAACGGAACTTTGTCGCAGACCGTGCCGGGCCGGGCGCCTGACACAGTTTGATACATCATGCCGGGCGAGGCGGCGGCGGCCCCGCCCGGCGGTCTCCCGGGCCACCCGCTCCCGCCGGTGTTTTTTGCATCAGACTTTGTCGGCCCGTCGATTTGCGACAGCTTGCGACGAACACCCCCGGATGCGGGCAAAGATCCGCGACACCCTCCTGCTAAGACGCACCCCGCCGCCGGAGCCGCGCGCAAGCGCCGGTCACGCCGGCGGCAGCCGTCATTGGCCAGGAGGACGAGAAATGCTGAACGAGTTCGTGGATTACCGCTGGCGCGATCACGTGCCGTCCCCCGGACCGGCCGATCTCGCGATCGTCGCCGTCACCGGCCTCGCGCTCCTGCTCCCCGCCGTATGCGACTGGCCGACGCCCGCCGGCGCCCAGGGTGGAACGCATGCCGCCGTGCACGGGACCCCGGGGACGTCCCCATGCACGGGGAGCGCCGTCTGATGAGGCCGAACATGCCCGCGACGGCGCTGCTGCTCGTGGTCGCCGCCGTGGCGGACGCCCGCTCCGCATCGGCGCAGGATGCCGCGACCGAAGGGGCCCGGGAGTTCCGCGCGCGGTGCGGGACCTGCCACAGCACGGACGTCGGCCGCAACCGCATCGGCCCGACCTTGTCCGGCGTGTTCGGCCGTGCGGCCGGTTCCGTCGAAGGGGCGCGCTACTCGGCCGCGCTGGAGGAGTCGGCGATCGTTTGGGACGAGCGGACGCTGGACGACTACCTCGCCGATCCCCGGCGGACGGTGCCCGGAACGAGCATGACGGTGGCGGTCCCCGATCAACGGCGGCGCGCGCTGCTGATCGCGTATCTGCGCCGGCTCTCCGGCCAGCCCGGGTGACTCCGGCCTCGGCCGTCCGCCGCCGCCGTCCGTCAGACCGCCCAGGCCGCGCATACGAAAATGCCCCGAAGTTCGTGAACTTCGGGGCATTCCGCCACCGGCCCGGGATATGGTCGGAGCGTCAGGATTTGAACCTGACGCTGGTGCAACTGCTGGCCGGGCAGATCGGCGGGGAGGCCGTCATCGCGTCCGGCACCGGCACCACCGTGACGGTGGTCATCCCTCCAGGTTCACCCTCGGCCCGGCAGTAGGGCGCGGTCCCCGGTTCACGCCGCCCTGTCCGCCTCGAAGCCCAGGCGTTCCAGATGCGCGATGGCGCCGGCCAGATTGCTGATCGCGCCATCGGCCGCGGTCTCGGCAATGGCGTGGTCGCTCGCCCGCGCTTCCGGATGCGCGCTCCACAGTCCGAGGACGATCGGAACGCGCGGGCCGAAGTGGCGGCGCAGGCGGCGTGCCAGACGGCGGGCGTGCGGCAGGGCGGACGGGTTCAGGTAGGACAGCACCACCGCCCGCACCCCGTCCCGCGGCACCTCGGCGATGGCACGCGGTCCCACCGCCTCGCAGGGCAAGGTGGTGGATTCTGTCCCGTGCCGGCGGAGGAGGTCGCTCAGCAAGGCGGCCGCCATTTCGTCCAGATCGTTGCGCGCGCCGATGGAGAGGACCAGGCCGGCGACGGCCGGGCCGGGGTCCGGCGCGTCCACGTCGGCCAACTCGTCCAGCATGCCGGCGACCCCGCGGGCGACGGCGGCGCGGCCCTCGGCGTCGAGGTGGCCGCGCTGACGATCCTGTTCGGCCAGGGACAGGGCGGCGAGCAGGACCTCGTCGTACAGCTCGATCATCGAACGTTCGGCGAGAAGCTCCTCGCAGATCTCGACGGCCTCCTCGGGGTCGCGGGCCAACAGGCGCTGATAGATCTTCGCCTCGTCGGGGAGCACGGGGTGGTCGCCGAACATCACCTCCAGGAACCGGAGGTGCGGGACGTAGCGGCCGATGACGACGAGGCAGACGGTGAGCGGCGTGGCGAGCAGAAGGCCCACCGGACCCCAGAGCATGGTCCAGAACAGCGCCACCACGATGATGGCGACCGACGACAGGCCCGTGGCCGTGCCATAGAGCCACGGCTCGACCACGTTGTTGCTGAACAGCTCGACCGCGAGGAACAGCGCGACCGTCAGCAGCGGCAGCGTCCATCCGGGATCGACGGCGAAGGACAGCAAGATGGGAAAGCTGGCCGCGATCACCGGGCCGACGAACGGGATGAAGCGCAGCACGGTCGCCAGCACGCCCCACAGGATCGGATTCGGCACGCCGAGAAGGGCCAGACCGGCCCCGATGGGAATGCCGTAGGTCACGTTCACCGCCACCTGCATCAGCAGGTAGCGGCTGACCCGCTTGCCCGCATCGCTCATCGCCGCGGTCGTGCGCGACAGATCGCCGGACCCGACGAGGCGGATCAGGCGGTCGCGCAGGTCTTCGCGCTGCAGCAGCATGAAGATGGTGAAGACCAGGACCATGCCCACCATCGCCAGCGGCGCCAGCACCGGACCCAGGACGCGCTGCAGCACCTCCAGGGGCTCGGCGTCCGGCGGCGCCACCCGGACCGGGACCGGTTCGGGTGACGCCCGGCCGTCCGGGCCGGGGGCCGGCGCCTCCGCCTGATCGGCCACGCGGTCGAGTTCCTCCCTGAGGCCGCGCACCATCTCCGACGCCTGTCCCAGCATCCCGCCGCCGGCCCCCGCCTGATCGCCCAGAGCCTGGATCTTGGCGCGGATGTTGCGCTCGTATGTCGGCAGGTTCTCGGCCAGGTCGGCGATCTGGCTGCCGACCACGCTGCCGAACGCCGTCACCAGGGCGAAGACCAGCACCACGACCATGACGACGGCGGGGATGCGCGGAATGCGCCAGCGTTCCAGACGGGAGACGATGGGGCTGAGCACGAAGCTGAGCAGGACCGCCAGAGCGAATGGCACCAGCAGGTCACGCCCGAGATAGAGGATGGCGACGACCGCCGCCACGGTGAGGAGCGTCGTCTGCGGCGCGGCAGGCGGAGCCGCGGGGGAGACGGGGATCGGCCGCGCCCGGAGCGTGGAGGCGGCGTCCTCGGGTTTGGAGGCAGGCATGGGCCGCTTCCGCTGCTTCAGGCCCTGGTCTGAACACGCGGACCGCCGGAGCGGTTCCACCGGAACGGCATCCCGGCAGAGGCGTCCCGTCGGCCGCCGGCGGTCAGTGATGCCGCCGGGCGAGATAGGCGGCCCCGTACCACGAGGCGACGACGACGGCCACGGTCCCGTAGATCCACCCTGGGTTACCTCCCGGCGAAACGGACGCGGGAACGACCGCGGCAAAGCTTGCCATGATGATGATCGCATCCATGGCGCCACTTCCCTTCATGTCGGATTCCGCGCGCCCTTCCGGGAACCCCGGATTCCGTGACCGGCCAACACGGCAGCACCGCCGCGGCCGCCGCCGCTTGGCGAACGTCTTCAGAGCACGGTTTCGACGCCGAGATCCCCTTCGCGGCCGATCACCGTTACGGCAACGCTGTCACGGTAGCGGGTGAGCCTGAGATCGACCCGGGAGCCGCACAACGCCAATCCCCTGAGATCGACCCGGTCGAGGAAGGCGGGCAGGGATGGCCGCCAAAAGCGGATTGCCCTGTTCTCCGGATCGAACCGCAGGCCCAGGCTCGCCCCCAGGAGCCCCAGCGGCGTGGCCGCCGCCCAGGCCTGCGGGGCGCAGGCGACGGGATAGAAGGTGGGCCCACGGCCCGGACGGCGGGGAAAGCCGCAGAACAGCTCCGGAAGACGGCGGAGATCGATGAAGGCCGCGGCGGCGAACAGCCCCTCGAAGATCCGCATCGTCCGATCGAAAAAGCCGTAGCGCTCGAACCCCATCGCGATCAGGGCATTGTCGTGTGGCCAGATCGAGCCGTTGTGATAGCTCATGGGATTGTAGCGCGCTTCGTTCGACGCAAGGGTGCGGATGCCCCAGCCGGAGAAGGACTGCGGGCTCATCAGGCTGTCGGCGACACGCGCCGCGCGTTCGGGCGAGGCGATGCCGGCGAACAGGGCATGCCCGGCGTTCGAGCTGCGGATCCGGCAGGGCCGCTTCTCGCCGTCGAGCGCGATCGCATAGGTTCCCAGGTCTTCGCACCAGAACGCCGCCTCGAAGCGAACGCGAAGCTCTTCGGCGGACCGTTCGAACCGGTCGCCCAACGCGTCTTCGCCGGCGCGGCGGGCCAGGGCCGCCCCCGCACGCTTGGCCGCATACACGTAGGCCTGGACTTCGCAGAGCGCTATCGGGCCCTGGGCCATGCTGCCGTTGGCATGGGAGACGGAATCGTGGCTGTCCTTCCAACCCTGGTTGGCGAGCCCTTCGTCGGTCCGGCGGCCATATTCGACGAACCCGTCCCCGTCGCGGTCGCCGTAGCGGTCGATCCAGGCGAGCGCCGCCTTGACGTTCGGCCAGATCGACCGGATCGCCTCGAAGTCGCCGGTCCGTTCCAGATAGGCACCCGCCAGCATCACGAAGAGCGGCGTCGAATCGGCGCTGCCGTAATAGCGCCGGAAGGGCACTTCACCCAGCGCGGCCATCTCGCCGCCCCGAGCCTCGTGGAGAATCTTGCCGGGCTCGGCGTCGGCTTCCGGTATCTCCTCCGTCGCCTGGGTGGCGGCGAGGAAATGCAGGACCCCCTTCGCCACTTCCGGATCGGACCAGAGCATCTGAAGCGCGGTGAGCAGGCCGTCGCGCCCGAAGGGGGCGTTGAACCAGGGAATGCCGGCGTAAGGATAGGGGCCGCCGGGCTTGTCGGTCATCAGCATGTAGAGATCCGCGGACGACCGCTCCAGGGTCTCGTCGAAGACCGAATTGGAGGTTGAAACCCCGGCCGCACGCGACCTGGAGGCGCCCAGGGCCCGCCGGGCCTGTCGCAGCCCCCGCATGAAGCCCAGCGCGGGCGAGAGGTCGGTGACGCGATCGTCCAGGGCGATGTCGACGAAGAAGGACACCTGCTCGTGGGGCTTCAGCAGCACCTCCCAGGCGGCTGAATCCGCCGTCAGCGCCGATGGCGTCGGTTCGAAGCCGAGGCGTGTCGTGCGCACGACCTGGTCGAGACCGGCGTAGCGGAGCGTGACCCGATCCGGGCCGACGTCCGGGACGCCCATCTCCCCACGCCTTGGCCGGCTTGATCCGCGGACCTCGAACAGGTCGGCGAAGTCGCAGGCGAAGCGTATCCCGATGCGAACACGCTGCTCGGCAAGGCCATGGTTGCGGACGGAGATCCGCTCACGGCAGGTCTGCCGCCACAGGAACGTGGCCCGGCGGATGTGGATCGTATCCTTTTCCATCAGGAGTTGGTCGCTGTCGAAGAGATCCGGATTGGTCAGATCGCACGTCAGCAGCGCGTTGTCCGAACGGACGGTCGAACTCAGGAGCATCGGCCGCTGTCCGTTGATGGACAGGTCGAGGTGCGACAGATAGCGGGTGTCGCGATGGAAGAGCCCTTCCGGGGTCGAGGGGCCGGCGAGCACGTCGCCGTTGTGGTCGAAGACGGCAAAGGTGTCGCCGTGCTTCAGCATGCGCGGCCGGCGCTCCTGAAGCGAAGAGGTCGCCGCGATATAGAACTGCGGCACCCCCGTGGCACCCGGCTGAGTCGGCCGTTCGACGGCGTTGAGCATGGGCCTGTGTCCTTGTCTGGAATTCCGGAATCAGGCGGCGCGGCGCGGCGCGGCACGGCCGAGCGTCAGTCGCTCATAAATGGCGAGATAGTCGGACGCCATGCGCGCAGCGGTGAAGCGCGCGTCGAACCGGCGTCGCACGTCGGACCGGTCGAGTTCCGGCAAGCGGCGGACGGCTTCGACGGCTTGGTCGACGTTGTCGACGATGAAGCCGCTGATTCCGTGGTCGATGACCTCGGGGACCGAGCCGCAACGGAAGGCGATGGTGGGCGTTCCGCAGGCCATCGCCTCGATCATGACGAGACCGAAGGGTTCCGGCCAATCGATCGGAAACAGAAGCGCATCCGCCTTGCCGAGGAAATCGAGCCTTTGGGCCTCGTCGACTTCACCGATGAACTGGACCTGACGCCCGTCGATCAGGGGTTCGATCTTCCCGGCGAAATAGGCTTGGTCCACCTTGTCCACTTTCGCGGCGATGCGCAGGGGCATGCCGGCACGACGGGCGATCTCGATGGCGCGGTCCGGGCGCTTTTCCGGCGAGATCCGGCCGAGAAAGGCGAGATACCCTTCTCCCGCGCCTCCCGGCGTCGGATAGCCGGCCGCCGGCAGGCCGTGATACACGGTCCCGACCCAGTTCACCGGCGGCATCGGGGCGCGTTGCGCCATCGAGATGGACACCAGGGGGACGTCCGAGAACTCGCGGTAGAAGGGCTGCAGATCGGGCAGGTCGAGCCGCCCGTGCAGGGTCGTCACGGCTCGCGACCCGAGTTCGCGAAGAAGCGGCATCTGCACGCAGTCGATGTGGAAGTGGAGAACGTCGAACTCGTCGGCCCGCTGCCGGACCTTCTCGAGCATCAGGGACATGTGGGGGACGATGTCCAGGATCGCCGGGTCGAGGCGCAGGGCCTCGCCGGAACAGGCGACGAGGCTTGCGGCGGTGACGGAATCTCCGCTCGCGAACAGGGTGACGGCGTGGCCTTCTCCGACCAGCGCCTCGGTCAGATAGGAGACGATGCGTTCGGTCCCGCCGTACAGCCGCGGGGGAACCCGTTCCATCAAGGGTGCGATCTGGGCAATTCTCACGGTCGGCCTCCTGGTGGTGGCTGCCGCCCCGATCGGCCAGCCGGAATTCAAATGGGTGATGTCTTTGCGAACGATCGTCGTTCGCCGGCAACCCGGTGGCGTTGCCGGCGGCCTCCCCAATCGGCCCGCCGAATTAGCGTTTATTATCGGGATTATTTAGGTGACTGCGCGCGTCGGCGAAGCCATCAAACAGACGCTTCAACTCAGAACCATTAATTTAGGACGAAAGATGCAACTTCAACCGCATCATTCCGATGTTTATTTTACTCGTTGAGCGGCGGATTGTTGGATGAATGCCGGTCGTGGTCGAGCAGCTCAGCCATTCGGCTTTCGCCCTCACGGATCCGGGCTTACGGCTTTCCCGCACCCGGCTCTTCCCGAAGGCGACCCGCATCGTGCCGGACGTCGCGTCCATGGGCGTGCGATCCGAGGTGATGGCAGGAAAGTGCGCCGTCAGAGCCACGGTCAGACAGGAGACGATGCGTTCGGTCCCGCCATACAGCCGGGGGGGCCGTTCCATCATTGACGCCGCTGTCACTGTCAAAGACTTGGCGCTGCAATGGCTTCAGGCGTCGTCGTGCAGACGTCTTCTGCCGCCGATTACAAGGCGGAATCCGGCCGATGAACATACCGTGAGGCAACGCCCCGCCGATTGTGCCCCAGAAGGCCGGCAATGGTGGCGTCCGAATAGCCGCGCTCCTACACCACGCTCTGGGACACCGCCGGACAGCAGCAGGATGTGGGATGCGGCACTTGCTCCGGCTTTCCTGAACGGCGTGGAAGATAACGAGGCGGCCATCCTCCAGGATGTGCACCTCGCTGGCGGTGAACTGCACCTCGACGCTGTAGCGCCGGGCGCCGCCGGGCCCGGGGTAGAGTTCGACCGAGTCCCGCGTCGATTCGATGGGCCGAGGCCACAGGCCTGCCCCGTCGGACTGCGGCGGAGATCGTCACCGGAACGACGAGATGCGCAGTGGCACGGCTCGGCGGGCCTTGGCCCGTAGCGCTCGGTCCGGCGCTATGCGCCGGAGCCGCTGGCAACGCGCCGTCACGAGCCGCACCATGATTGCTGGATGATTGCTGGAACCGAAAGCCACGCCCGCAAAGCCACCTGGATCGCGGAAGGAAGCGCCACTCCCGTCATGCAAAAGGCCCCGAAGTCCAAAGACTTCGGGGCCTTTCCACCGGTCCGGGATATGGTCGGAGCGACAGGATTTGAACCTGCGACCCCCAGACCCCCAGTCTGATGCGCTACCAGGCTGCGCTACGCTCCGTCAGCCCGGAACCGGTGTGGGCGGCATATATAGCCACCGGACGGGCACGACGCAACCCTTCCGTTTCGCTCCGCTCACGTTTCCGTCGCCGGTCCCAGCAGGGCACGCAGGGCCTTCAATTCGGCCACCACGTCCTCGATGGTCTGGCGCACCTCGTCGGACAGGCCGGGCGCGTCGGCGGCCTCGTGCTCCGCCTCGCCGGGAATCGCCGCATCGGCCGCGTCGTCGACCTCGTCCGGCGGCGGGGCGGGAACGAGCCCGACGGCCGGCAGGGTGCCGCGGTGCTCGCGCAGCAGGCGCTGCACCCCCTTGATGGTGTAGCCTTCCTGGTACAGCAGGCTCTGGATGCGCCGCAGCAGCTCGACGTCCTCGGGGCGGTAGTAGCGACGGCCGCCGCCCCGTTTCAGCGGCCGGATCTGCGGGAATCGGGTCTCCCAGAAGCGCAGGACGTGCTGCGGCACGTCGAGCTCCTCCGACACTTCGCTGATGGTGCGGAACGCGGTCGCCGATTTCGCGGGTGCGTGGGGTCTCATCCGGCGCGCGGCTCCTCGCCGGTTCAGGACGCCGCCTTGACGGCACCGGCCTCGTGCTCGGCGAGGCCCTGGTTGATGCGGTCCTTCAGCACGTGGCTGGCGCGGAACACCAGGACACGCCGCGGCAGGATCGGCACCTCCTCCCCCGTCTTCGGATTGCGGCCCACCCGCTGGCCCTTCTGGCGGACCTGGAAGCTGCCGAACGACGAGATCTTGACCATCTCGCCGCGGGCGAGCGCGTCGGCCACCTCGTTCAGCACATGCTCCACCAGGTCGGCCGATTCGTTGCGCGACAGGCCGACCTCGTGGTACACGGCCTCGCTCAACTGGGCGCGCGTGACGGTGTGCTCGGACATCGCTCTGCCCCTCCCCGGACGTTCGAGGAAACGGTAGAGCGACGCGGGAACCCCGTCAATTCAAAAGCTTGGCTCAAGTCGCGAGGATGGCCGCGCGGATTCTACCAGCGCGCCAGGGCCGCTCCCCAGGTGAGGCCGCCGCCGATCGCCTCCATGAGGATGAGGTCGCCGCGCTTGATCCGGCCGTCGTCCACCGCCTCGGCCAGGGCCAGCGGGATCGACGCCGCCGAGGTGTTGCCGTGGCGGTCGACGGTCAGGACGACCTTCTCCGGCGGCAGCTTCAGCTTGCGGGCGATGCCGTCGATGATGCGGCGGTTGGCCTGATGGGGCACCAGCCAGTCGACCGCCGAGGGCTCCAGCCCGTTGGCGACCAGCGCCTCCTCCACCACCTCCGACAGCTTGGTGACGGCGTGGCGGAACACCTCCTGCCCGTGCATGCGCACGCAGCCGGCGGTGCCGGTGGTCGACGGGCCGCCGTCGACGTAGAGCAGGTCGTAGTAGCGCCCGTCGGAATGCAGGTGGGTCGACAGGATGCCGCGGTCCGCCGCGGTTCCGGTGCCCTCCCCCACCTCCAGCACCACCGCGCCGGCACCGTCGCCGAACAGCACGCAGGTGGTGCGGTCGTTCCAGTCGAGGATGCGCGAGAAGGTCTCGGCGCCGATCACCAGCGCGCGGTTCGCCTGGCCGGTGCGCAGGAACGTGTCGGCCACCGACAGGGCGTAGATGAAGCCGGCGCACACCGCCTGCACGTCCAGCGCGAAGCCGCGGGTCATGCCGAGCCCGGCCTGCACCTTGGTGGCGGTGGAGGGGAAGGTGTTGTCGGGGGTCGTGGTGGCGAGCACCACGCAATCGATGTCGCCGCCGCTCAGGCCGGCGCGGTCGAGCGCCGCGCGCGCCGCGGCGATCGCCAGATCCGACGTCAGCTCGCCGTCGGCGGCGATGTGACGGGAGCGGATGCCGGTGCGCTGGACGATCCACTCGTCCGAGGTGTCGACCCGCCGGGTGAGTTCCTCGTTGGTGACGACGTTGGCCGGCAGGTAGGAGCCGCAACCAACGATCCGCGAACGTTTGACCATGGATTTCAGACCGCCGCCGCCTTGGTGCCGGGAAGCGACGGGGCGTTGGCGAGACGCTGCATCTCTTCCATGATCTTGTCGTTGAACCGGTTCGCCGCCAGGTTCAGGGCCACGCCGACCGCATTGGCGAAGCCCACGGCGTCGGTGCCGCCGTGACTCTTCACGCAGACGCCGCGCAGGCCGAGGAACATCGCCCCGTTGTAGCGGCGCGGATCGGTGCGGTGCTTCAGCTTCCTGAAGGCCGAGCGCGCCAGCAGATAGCCGAGCCGGGCGGTGAGGGAGGCCTGGAAGGTGCGCCGCAGGAACTCGGTGTAGAGCTTCGCCGTCCCTTCCGCCGTCTTCAGCGCCACGTTGCCGGTGAAGCCGTCGGTGACGATCACGTCGGTCGTTCCGGCCGCGATGTCGGTGCCCTCGACGAAGCCGTGGAAGCGGCCGGGCAACGGCATCGCCCGCAGCCGCAAGGCGGCGCCGCGCACCGTGTCGTTGCCCTTGACGTCCTCTGAGCCGATGTTCAGCACGCCGACGCTCGGCTCCGCCAGCCCGAGCACGGTGCGGGCGAAGACCGATCCCATCAGGGCGAACTGCACCAGATTGTCGGCCGAGCACTCGGTGTTGGCGCCGAGGTCGAGCATCACGCTCTCGCCGCGCTGGGTCGGGAAGAACGAGGCGATCGCCGGCCGGTCGATGCCGGGCAGCGTCTTCAGCACGAACTTCGCCATCGCCATCAGCGCGCCGGTGTTGCCGGCCGAGACGACGCAGGCCGCCCGCCCCTGCGCCACCGCATCGATGGCGAGGCGCATGCTGGACTGGCGTCCGGCGCGCAACGCCGTCGACGGCTTGGCGTCGCCGGCCACCGCCTCGGTGGTGTGCACCACCTCGCTGACCGCCTTGAGGGCCGGGCGCTTGGCCAGCAGCGGCTCGATCCGCGCGGCGTCGCCGACCAGCAGGTAGTGCACGTCGGGGTGACGCTCGCGGGCGATCTCCGCTCCGGCGACCACCATGTCGGGCGCGTGATCGCCACCCATGGCGTCAAGGGCGATGGTCAGGCGCTGGCTCACCTCGGACGGACTCCCTGCTGCGAACGAAGGGCGCACCGGCGGACCGGCGGCGTCGGGCCGCCGTGGTGACCGGCCGGCGGCATCAAGCCGCCGTGGTCTTCACCACTTCACGCTGGTCGTAGTGACCGCACGAGCCGCAGACGTGATGGGGGCGCTTCAGCTCGCCGCAGTTCTGGCACTCGGCGTAGCTGTTGGTCGACAGGGCGTGGTGCGAGCGCCGCATGTTGCGCCGGGACTTGGAGGTCTTCTTCTTGGGAACGGCCATGACGGTATACTCTCATATCATTGGAAAAGGCGGCCCGAAAAGGGGCCGCCTGACGCGAGCCGCATTCAATACGGCAAACCCGCGCCAAGGGCAAGCATGTTCCGACCCGCTCAATGGGGGCGTTTCAGGCGCTCCAGCACCGCGAACGGGTTGGGTTTGGCGTCCGCCGGAGCCTCCTCCTCCCCGGCGTCGGGCAGCGCCACGCCGGGCGCGCGCGGATAGGGATCGAGCGCCAGCGACAGGTGCTGCGCGACCAGCTCGCCGATGTCGATGCGCCCGCGGTCCATCGCCTCCGGCACGTCCTCGTCGAGGGCGGCGGCGTCGAAGTCGATCTCCACCTCGTCGCCGTCCTCGGGCACCAGCGACTCCGGAGCGAACAGCGCCTCGAAGCGCTCGGCCACCGCGTTGCGCACCGGCTCCAGGGTGACGACGCAGGTCTGCACCACGTCGGCCCGCAGCTCGCCGGTCACGCGGACCATGTCGCCGCCGGTCCGGCGCAGCCGGACGGTGGCCTCGAGGCGGTCGATCGCCTCCAGCTCGAAGCGCGCCGCCAACGCCCGCCGCTCCGCCTCGGTGGCGGCGATCTCCTCGACGACCTCGTCGCGCGGCATGCGGTCGGCGACGACAAGCCGCGAGAACTCCGGCGCCGGAGCGCCGTGGGAAGTGCCGTGCGTCGTACCTTGCTCCATGTCCGGTCCCATCTCGGTCCGTTTCTCCACCGCGCCCCACTAAACCACATCGCCCGCCACGCTTGCCAACAGGCGCGTCGCCCGGCGGTTCGCCGGCTACCCCGAATGCGCCGGCGCGGCCGGAGGCGCGAAGCGGATGGCGCCGTCCAGCAGCGCCTCGACCGGCTGCCCCGCCAGCACCCCGACCTGCATCCGGATGTAGGCGGCGAGCGCCGCGAGCGCGGCGGGATCGACGTCGTGCACGGTGCCGTAGAGATTGTTGTCCAGCGCCACCTCCAGCGCCCTCGCGTCGGCCGCCGCGAGCGCCCGGTCGTAGGCGGCGATGCGGCCGGTGATGGCGCGGATCATGGCGGTGACCCGGCGGCCGATGCCGCTGTCGCCGACCCCCAGCTCGCGCAAGGTGCGGTCGAAATCGACCACCATGATGTCGTAGAGCTGGCGGGCGCGGGCGTCGGCCGCCGCCCCCTGCCCCTTCAGCCGGTGCATGGCGAGGAACACGTGCAGCGCCACCAGGTCGAAGCGCCCGTCGATGGTGTCGGGCACGCCGAGGTCGCGGTAGAAGGTCTCGCACCGCGCCTGGGCGACGATGGCGGCGTAGAAGTCGCTGCCGGCATCCAGGTCGCGACGGCGGCGGAACAGGCGGTCGAACACGGCTCGGGAACCCTCGGCTGCGGCGGCACGGTGGCGCCGGGCTGTGGCAAAACGAATCGGCGCCGCGCCGACGTTGACAGTCGCAAGCGCCCAGTGCGATTGTCCCTCCCATTTGGGACGAAGGGGGTACGCCGTCAAGCGTCGCCTGCGCCCGTGCCTGGAAAACGAGCTGAGCGCCATGACGAAACCGATCCACACGCTGTTTGCGGTCGCGCTTGCCGGCCTCGCCGCGACCGCCTGTGCGCCGACCGTGGCCACCCGCGGCAACCTGACCGACACCGAGCAGGTCGCCGCCATCAAGGAAGGGCAAAGCCGCCGGGAGGACGTGGCGGCGTTGCTGGGCACCCCGACCCAGATCGGCACCTTCGACCCGAACGTCTGGTACTACATCGGCCAGCGCACGGAGAAGACGGCGTTCTTCCAGCCCGAGGTGGTGGAGCGCAAGGTGCTCATCGTCGCCTTCGATCCGGGCGGCGTCGTCAGCGAGGTGAAGCAGCTCGACGCCAGCGCCGGCCAGGACATCGAGGTCGTCTCGCGCACGACGCCGACCCACGGCCGCGAGCTGGGCTTCCTGGAGCAGATGCTCGGCAACTTCGGCCGCTTCGGCGCCAAGGAACAGCAGAAGGGCCCGGGCGGCCTCTGAGCCGCCGCCGCCCCGCCGGCGCACCGGCGCCGGCGGGGCCGGCCCGCCCGCGTCAGCCCCGCGCCGGCAGCGCACGGATCAGCGGCGCACGAAGTTGAAGCTGAACGCGCTGCCGCGGTGATAGTCCAGCGCGTAGATCACCGGCCGTCCCAGGGCGGAGAAGGCCACTTCGGTGATCAGCAGGGCCGGCCCGAAATCGTGCAGATCGTTGCGCTCCGCCACCTCGGCGGGGAGCATGACCGACGACACGGTGGCCCGCGACATGCACGGCCCGTGGCCGTACCCCTCGAGCAGGGCCACCAGCGATCCCCCCCAGTCGACGTCGTACAGGCGATCGGGGACGAGCCCCCGGGGAACGAAGTCGACGCAGTACAGGATGACGTCGTTGCGGTGCATGCGCAACCGCTCCAGGCGGATCACCCGGTCCTGCGGAGCGAGCTGCAGGGCCTTGGCGACCGCGGCCGGCGGCGCCTCCTCGGCGATCGACAGCACCTTGTTGGCCGGCTGGTAGCCGTAGCGCTCGACCATCCGGGTGATGCTCTCGAAGCAGGTGATGGGGCGCTCCACCCGCACCGCCGCCATGGCCGAGACGAAGCGCCCCTTGCCGTGGACGGCGTAGATGATGCCCTCCTGTTCCAGCAGCTTCAGCGCCTCCCGCAGCGCCGGGCGCGAGACCCCGAAGGACGCCGCGAACTGGCCCTCCGTCGGCAGGCGGTCGCCGGGCCTGAGGCCCTGATGCCTGATCTGCTCGCCGATCCGTTCGTGCAGCTGGGCGACGACGGACGGTTCGGTGTTCCGGGCGCGCGGCATCATCCCTTCCCCTCGTTCCTCGCCGGCCGATGCGACCCGAACCCCCGGTCGGCGACCAGACCTAGCATACCGGCGGCGGAACGGTCCATGGCCCGGCCCGCCGCCGCACGGACCGGGCGTTCGCCGTCGCCCGGCCGCGCGCACGTTGTCAGACAACATCCCGACGATACACCCTCCCCACCGGAGTCCGCCCTGTGTTTCCGACGACGCAGGGTCGCCCGCGCCGGAACGTCCGACCGCCGCCGGTCACGCGTGCACGCCCGGCCCGGCATCCGTTTCAGGAACAATTTACCGTTTTATACCAGCAAGATGCCTTGATGATACCGGGAACGAGCGGTCATCCTCGTCGCGCCGGCCTCGGCGAGACGGCATAGCCACATTGACAATTCACCTTGACGGCCGTTCGGATACGTTGTCAGATCTCTGCACGGTCGGAGGACCGGCCGACGCCGTCGGCACGGTCCGAAGCGGGTGTCGCTGGACGCATCGGTCGGGAGTCCCGGGCCATGACCACGCCGATCCTCGAAGCACGGCAGATCCACAAGAGCTTCGGCCAGGTGCGCGCCCTGCAGGGGGCCGACATCAGCATCCATGCCGGAGAGGTGGTCGCGCTGATCGGCGACAACGGGGCCGGCAAGTCGACCCTGGCGAAGATCCTGTCGGGGGTGCTGACCGCGGACAGCGGCACGATCCTGGTCGACGGCACGCCGACCCAGATCCGCTCGCCCCTCGACGCCCGCCGGCACGGCATCGAGACCGTCTACCAGGACCTGTCGCTGGCCCTCGACCTCACCGCCATCCAGAACGTCTTCCTGGGGCGGGAGATTCCGGCACCCGGCCTGTTCGGCCGCCTCGGCTTCATGAACCGGGCGGCGATGCTGAAGGCCGGCGCCGAGGCCTTCGCCAGCCTGGGCGTGCGCGTGCCCGAATTCACCGCGCCGGTGGCCAACTTCTCCGGCGGCGAGCGCCAGGGCGTCGCCGTGGCGCGCGCGGTGATGTGGGCCAAGCGCCTGATCTTCATGGACGAGCCGACGGCCGCCCTGGGCGTCAAGCAGACCCGCAACGTGCTCAACCTGATCCGCCGCGTCCGCGACCAGGGCATCTCCGTCTGCCTCATCAGCCACAGCATGCCGGACGTCCTGGCCGTCTCCGACCGCATCGTCGTGCTGCGGCGCGGCCGCTGCGTCGTCACCTACGACGCCAGGACCGTGACCATCGACGAGCTGGTGGGCGCCATGACCGGCTCCCTGGAACTGGAGGGCGCGCGATGAGCGAAGACCTCTCGATCACGCGGCGGCCGGCGACGGACCGCGCCCCCGGACCGGCGACCGGCCGGCCGGCGGACGGCGGAACCGGGAATGGCGGGACCGGGGACGGCGGGACCGGGGACGGCGGGACCGGCCGGCGGCCCGGTCTGGCCCGCCGGCTCCAGGCCCGGCCGGAGATCATGATCCTCGCCGCCCTGCTGGCCACCGTGGCGGTGTTCGTCGCCCTGCGCCCGGACGCCTTCCTCAGCGCCATCAACCTGCGCAACATGGCGGTCGAAGCCTCGGTCACCCTGATCCTGGCGCTCGGCATGACCTACGTCATCATCACCGCCGGCATCGACCTGTCGGTCGGTGCCGTCCTGGTGTTCTCCAGCGTCATGGCCCTGCTGACGATGCGCCAGCTCGGGCCGGACGGCATCTGGAGCCCGCTCGCCGGCCTGCTGGTCGCCCTCGCCTTCGGCGGCCTGTGGGGCTGGCTGAACGGCGTTCTGGTCGCCTGGACCAAGCTCAACCCGCTGATCGTGACGCTGGCGACCATGGGCATCGCGATGGGCGCCGCGCGCCTGCTGGTCGGCGGCATGGACATGACCGGCGTCCCCTTCAGCATCGTCGAGACCATCGGGATCGGCCGCATCCACGGCGTGCCGACCATCGTGCTGATCGCTCTCGTGGTGGTGACGGTCGGCGGCATCGTGCTGCACTTCACCCGTTTCGGCCTCTACACCTACGCCGTCGGCTCGAACCAGCAGGGGGCCCGCCGCGCCGGCCTGAAGGTCGACCGCCACCTGATCCTGGTCTACGTGATCTCCGGCGTCTGCGCCGGCCTGGCCGGCTACCTGTCGCTGGCCCGCTTCGCCTCGACCACCATCTCCGGACACACCACCGACAACCTGAAGGCCATCACCGCCGTCGTGCTCGGCGGCGCCAGCCTGTTCGGCGGCTCCGGAAGCATCTACGGCACGATCATCGGCGTGTTCATCCCCGTCGTCCTGACCGCCGGCCTGGTGATCGTCGGCCTGCCCAGCTTCTGGCAGGAGGTGGCGGTCGGCATCGTGCTGCTGCTGGCCGTGCTGTCCGATCAGTTGCGACGGCGCTCCGGCCCCCGTTGACGTCCACGCGGTTCACCCGGAAGAGGGGGTGTGTCATGAGTCACGTTCGTCGCCACGTTTCCGCCGCCCTGGCCGCCCTGACCCTGGGCGCCGCGGCCACCCTGTCCGCCGCCCTGGCGGAGGAGCCGACCATCGCCCTGGCGCTGGGCCAGCGCAACAGCGGCTTCCATCAGGCCATCGCCTGCGGCGCCCGCGCCGCCGCCGTGGACTTCAAGGCCAGGATCAACGTCCAGGCGGCCCCCCACTACAGCGCCGCCGACCAGATCCCGCTGCTGTACGCCGTGCTGGCCACCAAGCCCGACGCCATCGTCCTCGACCCGACCAACACCACGGCGCTGGTGGCGCCGATCCGCGAGGTGGTGAGGGAGGGCGTGAAGGTGATCGCCGTCGACACCACCATCGACGAGCCCGGCCTGCTGTCGGCCGTCATCGGCACCGACAACCTCGCGGTGGGGCGCGAGGCCGCCAAGGCGCTCGTCCGGATGCTCGGCGACCGCACGGGCAAGGTGGCGCAGATCAACAGCATCCCCGGCATCTCCACGGTCGACGACCGCATCCGCGGCTTCGAGGAGGAGATCCGCAAGCATCCGAACCTGACCTACATCGGCAACCAGTTCGTCGGCGACGAGGACGTGCCCAAGGCGCAGTCGGCCTTCGTCTCGCTGATGAGCGCCAACCCCGACCTCGTCGGCGTCGCCGCCCAGTCCAACAACCCGGCCATCGGCATGGCCGGCGGCATCCGCGTCACCGGCGTCGCCGACCAGGTGGTGGCGGTCGGCGTCGACGCCGACGACCCGGAGATCGAGGCGCTGCGCGAGGGGCTGATCGACGCGCTGGTGATCCAGCAGCCCTACGAGATGGGCTATCTCGGCGTGCGCGAGGCCCTCAACGCCGTCGCCGGCCGGCCGGTCACCACGCCGATCGGCACCGGCACGGTGACGGCGACCAAGGACACCATCGATCGGCCGGAGGTCGCCAAGTACCTCTACGTCGGCAACTGCATGTGACCTTCCCGGTCCGGGGCGGCGGTGCCGACGCGCCCTGCCCCGGACGTTCCCCCGACCAAGAGTTCCGACCATGTTGAATTTCGACGTCCGGCGCTACCTGGAGATCCAGGGCGGCGCCCTGTCCCTGGCCGACGGTCTGCACCGGACCCTCGGCGCCTGCGTGGCCAAGGGGATGGAGAACCTGTTCTTCGTCGGCTCGGGCGGCGCCGGCATCCTGATGCACCCCGCCGCCTTCCTGCTGCAGCACGCCTCGCGCCTGCCGGTGTTCACCGAGATGCCGGCCGAGCTGCGGGCCAACGGCTCGCCCCACCTCGGGGCCGGCTCGCTGGTGGTCATGCCCTCGCTGTCCGGCACGACGACGGAGTCGGTCGACGCGCTCGGCTTCTGCCGGGACCGCGGGGCGACGGTGATCACCCTGGTCGGCCACGCCGACACGCCGCTGGGCCGGGACGCCGACCACGCCTTCGTCAACTTCGCCGAGGACGACACCTCGTGCGAATCCTTCTACCTGCAGTCCCTGCTGCTCGCCCTGTCGGCGATGGCCCACCGCGGGGAATGCCCGGACCGCGACCGCATCGTCGGCGAGTTCGCCACCCTGCCGGCCAAGCTGGTCGAGCTGAAGCGGGCCTTCGAGGCGCGGGCGGAGTCCTTCGCCGAGGCGATCCGCGACGAGCCCTACCACATCATCGTCGGCGCCGGCGGGACCTGGCCGCAGGCCTGGTACTACGGCATGTGCATCCTCGAGGAGATGCAGTGGATCCGCACCCGCCCGGTGCACGCCGCGGACTTCTTCCACGGCACCCTGGAGCTGGTGGAGACGGGCGTCAGCGTCATCCTGTTCAAGGGCGAGGACGCGTCGCGGCCGCTGGTCGAGCGGGTCGAGCGCTTCGCCGCGTCCTACACCGACAAGCTGGCGGTCTTCGACACCGCGGCCTTCGCCCTGCCCGGCGTCTCGGCGGACGTGCGGGCGCTGCTCTCCCCGGTCCTGCTGGCCGCGGCGTTCGAACGGGTCAGCGCCCATCTCGAGGTGAAGCGGAACCATCCCCTGACCACCCGCCGCTACTACAAGCGGGTCGCCTACTGAGCCGCGGCGGGCCGGCGGCCGGGGAAACGGAGGGAGGGCGCCATGGCCGCCTTCGACGTCGCCACCGTCGGCGACAACTGCATCGACCGCTACCTGCCGCCGGTCGGCCTGTCGACGGTCGGCGGCAACGCGGTCAACGTGGCCGTCCACCTGAGCCGGCTGGGCCGCCGCGTGGCCTATTTCGGCGCCGTCGGCGACGACGGCGACGGCCGCCGCACGCTCGACGCGCTGCGGGCCAACGGCGTCGACGTCGGCCACGTCCAGGTGGTGGCGGGGGGCCGGACGGCCTATTCCGAGATCACCGTCCGGCCCGGCGGCGACCGCGTCATCTCCTTCGAGGAGTTCGGGGTCTGCGCCGGCTACCGCGTCCCGCCCGCCGACCTCGCGGTGCTGCGCACGCTGCGGCACGTCCATCTCGGCTGGCTCGACGACGGCGGCGCCGCCAAGCGCGCCCTGCTCGGCACCGGCCTGTCGCTGTCCCAGGATCTCGGCGTCCACGCCCGCGCCGAGACGCTCGATCCCCGGGGCCTGGCGGTCGCCTTCGCGTCGACCGCGGCCGACCCCGGGGCCGCCGAGGCCCGCCTCGCCGACCTGCTGGCCGGCGGCGCCGGGCTGGCGGTGGTGACCATGGGCGGCCTCGGCAGCATGGCGTCGCGCGGCCACGGCATCGCCCGCGCCGGCATCGCGCCGGCCGCCGTGACCGACACGCTGGGGGCCGGCGACACCTTCATCGCCGCCTTCCTGGATGCGCTCCTGCGGGGGTGCCGTCTGGAGGACTGCCTGACGGCGGCCCGCGACGCCGCGGCCGGCACCTGCGGCCATTACGGCGGCTTTCCGCAGACGCCGCTGCCGCTGGCCGGCGGACCGGCGTGACGGCTCCGCACCCGCCGGAACGACGAAGGCCGGGCTCCCGCCCGGCCTTCGCCTCGGCATCCCCACGGCCCGGCGGCCACGGGGAGCACTCCCGCTAGCTGAGCTGGGCGATGATCGCCAGCAGCAGCAGCGCCACGATGTTGGTGATCTTGATCATCGGGTTGACCGCCGGGCCGGCGGTGTCCTTGTAGGGGTCGCCGACGGTGTCGCCGGTGACCGCCGCCTTGTGGGCGTCGGACCCCTTGCCGCCGTGGTTGCCCTCCTCGATGAACTTCTTGGCGTTGTCCCAGGCGCCGCCGCCCGAGGTCATGGAAATGGCGACGAAGACGCCGGTGACGATGGTGCCGAGCAGCATGGCCCCCAGCGCCGAGAAGGCATCGGCCTGGCTGGCCACCGCGGTGATGACGAGGTAGAGCGCCACCGGGGCCAGCACCGGCAGCAGCGACGGGACGATCATCTCCTTGATCGCCGCCTTGGTCAGCATGTCGACGGC
Source organism: Azospirillum sp. ST 5-10 (assembly GCF_051225715.1). Lineage (NCBI taxonomy): Bacteria > Pseudomonadati > Pseudomonadota > Alphaproteobacteria > Rhodospirillales > Azospirillaceae > Azospirillum > Azospirillum sp. ST 5-10. Next base: position 65,778 of record NZ_JBPJSP010000021.1, on the reverse strand, counting down.
GCGGCCGTAGTCGGGCTTGGCGGTGCCTTCCATGATGCCGGGGATCTCGCGGAACTGCCGGCGCACCTCGACCACCACCGAGCCGGCGGCGCGGCCGACCGCGGTCATGCCGAGCGCCCCGAACAGGTAGGGCAGAAGACCGCCGAACAGCAGGCCGATCACCACATAGGGGCTGTCGAGCTGGAAGGCGACGGTGACGTCGGGGAAGTAGTGCTTGAGGTCCTGGACGTAGGCGGCGAACAGCACCAGGGCGGCGAGGCCGGCCGAGCCGATGGCGTAGCCCTTGGTCACCGCCTTGGTGGTGTTGCCGACCGCGTCGAGGGCGTCGGTGGTGACGCGGATGTCCTTGGGCATGTCCGCCATTTCGGCGATGCCGCCGGCGTTGTCGGTGACCGGTCCGTAGGCGTCGAGCGCCACCACCATGCCGGCCAGCGCCAGCATGGTCGTCGCGGCGATGCCGATGCCGAAGACGTGGGCCTGGCTGTAGGCGATGATGATGCCGGCGCAGATCACCACCACCGGCAGGGCCGTCGCCTCCATGGACACCGCGAGGCCCTGGATCACGTTGGTGCCGTGGCCGGTCTCCGAGGCGCGGGCGACGCTGCGCACCGGGCGGTAGGCGGTCGAGGTGTAGTACTCGGTGATCCACACCAGCAGGCCGGTCACCGCCAGCCCCACCAGCGAGCAGATGAACAGGTTGGCGCCGGTGATGCTCACCGTCGTCGTGCCGCTCATCATCGGGATCGGCGAGCCGAAGCCGAACATCACCAGGGTGACCAGGAAGATCAGCGCGCAGGAGATCACCGCCGAGCCGATGAACCCCTTGTAGAGCGCCGCCATGATGTTGTTGTTGCTGCCCAGCTTGACGAAGAAGGTGCCGGCCACCGAGGCGATGATGCAGGCCGCGCCGATCACCAGCGGATAGAGCAGCAGCGTGCGGACGACGTCACCGGCAAAAAAAATCGCCGCCAGCAGCATGGTGGCGACGATCGTGACGGCGTAGGTCTCGAAGAGGTCGGCGGCCATTCCGGCACAGTCGCCGACGTTGTCGCCGACATTGTCGGCGATCACCGCCGGGTTGCGTGGGTCGTCCTCGGGGATGCCCGCCTCGACCTTGCCGACGAGGTCGGCGCCGACGTCGGCGCCCTTGGTGAAGATGCCGCCGCCCAGGCGGGCGAAGATGGAGATCAGCGAGGCGCCGAAGCTGAGCGCCACCAGCGCTTCCAGCACGTGACGCAGCTCGGCCGGGTCGCCGAGGTTGAAGACGATGGAGAGGACGGCGAAATAGCCGCCGACGCCGAGCAGGCCGAGGCCGACCACCAGCATGCCGGTGATGGCGCCGGACTTGAAGGCGATGTCGAGCGCCTTGGCGAGGCCCTCGGTCGCCGCCTGGGCGGTGCGGACGTTGGCGCGCACCGACACGTTCATGCCGATGTAGCCGGCCACGCCGGACAGCACGGAGCCGATCAGGAAGCCGACGGCGACGGCCAGCCCGAGAATGGCGCCGAGAATGATGAGGATGACCACCCCGGCGATGGCGATGGTGGTGTATTGGCGGTTCAGATAGGCGCGGGCCCCTTCCTGCACCGCCCCGGCGATCGCCTGCATGCGCTCCGAACCGGCGGGAGCGGCCATGACCTGCTTGCCGGCGTACGCGCCGTAAGCCAGCGCCAGAATGCCGCAGGCGATGACAAATATGAACGCTACTGTCATCCGTTCCCCCAAGAAATATTGTATCGGCCACAGTGTCCACGTCCGCCGCGTAAGACGAGGCGGTGATCAGGCCGATTTTTTCGCCAAAGAGCATGCTACGCCGCCGATGGCTTTGCAACAGCGGGAACGTCGGCCGGCGCACGGCGAAATGGTCGCACAAGGCCTCAGAGCGAATGCTGAAAGCATTCTAAAATAGCCCGTTCGACATAGACCCGAGACGGCGCACCGCCACCATTGCGGCGTTTTTGCCGATCGCCGCCGTGGTCGCGAGTCGCGACGTTGCGCCGCAGCAGAAGGAGAGCCCTGGCGGGGCGGATACTACAGATTGCGTTGAGTCACGACCTGGATCAGCACATCGTGCGCGACCTCGGCGCCGAGCGCCTTGGTCGCCGCTTCCATCAGCTTGGCCTTCAGGGCGCCGATCTGGACGATCTCGCCCTTCAGGACCGAACCGTCGTCGATCGCCTCGTAGAGGATGGTGATGAAGGCGTCCTCCAGGCGCGGCACGTTGGCCTGGGCGACCGGCTGCTTCTCGGCGAACACCTCGACCGTGACGGCGACGGTGATGAACTGGCGCACGCGGTTCTCGCCGATCACCGGCACCACCACCGGCTTCATGCGCACGTAGGCGGTGGCCGGCGGCGGCGGGGGCGGGGGCGGGGCCTCCGCCTCGGCCTGCCGGCCGACGACGTACATCTGATAGAGCGTCCAGCCGCCGTAGGCGGCCCCGCCCAGCAGCGCCAGGCCAAACACCAGAACCAGGATGGCCTTCATCGCCCCGCCCCGAGTCGCGTCACCGTCGCCGCCCACCATGACGGGCGTTGCCTACGATCGGGTTAAGCGGCCGGCGCCGGGAGGGCGGTGCCCCTGCGATCAGAAATGGACCCAGCCGCGCCGGGCAAGGTCGAACGGCGCTCCGGCGGCGTCCAGCACCGTCACCGTGCCGGCCGGCCCCTCGCACAGGCGGCCGATCTCGGTGATGGCGACGCCGGAGGCGGCGGCGAGGTCGGCCAGCGCGGCGCGGCGCTCCGCCGGCGCGGTGAACAGAACCTCGTAGTCGTCGCCGCCGGTCAGCACCCGGGCCAGGCGGTCGCGGTCGCTCCCGACGACGGCGCGCGCCGCCGGCGACAGCGGCACGCGCGCCGCCTCCAGGACCGCGGCGCAGCCCGACTCCTCGGCGAGGTGCCCGAGGTCGGCGACCAGCCCGTCCGACACGTCGATGGCGGTGTCCGCGACCCCGCGCAGTCCCGTGCCGACGGACAGGCGCGGCTCCGGCCGGCGCAGGCGCCCCAGCAGGTGGGCGCGCGCGCCGGCGTCCTCCACCGCCAGCTCGCCCAGGGCGACGGCCAGGCCGAGCGCGGCGTCGCCGATGGTGCCGGTGACGAAGACGGGGTCGCCGCGCCGTCGCGTGGCGCGGGGAAGCGCCTGCCCCGCCGGCACCAGCCCGAAGGCGGTCAGCGCCAGGGTGATCGGCCCGTGCGTCGACACCGAGTCGCCGCCGGCCAGGGCGATGCCGTAGCGCCGCTGGTCCTCCCCGAGCGCCGCCGCGAAGGCGGCCAGCCACGCCTCCGGCAGGTCGCGCGGCAGCGCCACCGCCAGGGTGTAGGCCAGCGGCTCGGCGGCCATGGCGGCGAGGTCCGACAGGTTGACCCGCATCAGCTTGGCGGCGACGTCGGCCGGCGGATCGTCGGGCAGGAAATGCACCCCGGCCACCATGGCGTCCATGGTGACCACCAGCTCCTGCCCCTCGGGCACGGCGAACACGGCGGCGTCGTCGGCCAGCCCGCGGGCCCCCGGGAAGCCCGCCGCCAGCGGCTTGAAGTAGCGGGCGATCCGGCCGAACTCGCCGCTCCCGGCGGGTCGCCCCTCAGCGCTCGCCGGCGGCGTCACGGGCCGGGTCCGGCTGCTGCAGCTCGTCGGGCCGCACGACGCGGGCGACGTGGTCGAGCACGCCGTTGACCATGCCGGGCTCGCGGCCGGCGAAGAAGGCATGCGCCACGTCGACGTACTCGCTGATGAGGATGCGCGGGTGGACGTCGCGGTGGGCGAACAGTTCGTAAGCGCCGGCGCGGAAGATGGCGCGCAGCAGCAGCTCGACGCGTTCCAGCGGGAACTTCGGCGACAGGGCCGCGCTCACCATGCCGTCGACCTCCTCGCGGCGGTAGGCGGCGCCGCGGACGATGTCGGCGAACAGCTGGGGGTCGGCGGCGACGAAGCGGTCACCGTCGATCTCCTGGCCCAGCCGGTGCTTGACGAACTCGCCGATCACCGGCTCCACCTCGGCGCCGGTCAGGTCGACCTGGTAGAGCGCCTGCACCGCCGACAGCCGCGCCGCCTTGCGCCGTGCCTTGGCCGAGCCGCCCCCGGTCTTCCTCGCCCCGGACTTCCTGTTGCCACGCCGCTCCTTGGCGCGGTCGGCCGCGTCTTCGTTGCTCATGATGTCTTGGAACTGCCTGAAAAAAAACGTGTGGATTGCGGGGTCGGCGCCTCACCGCGGATAGAGGCGGAATTGGCGCTTCAGCTCGATCATGTCAAGGCAGGCGCGGGCCGCCAAGGCTCCGCGGTTGCGCCCGCCGGTGGCGGCGCGCAGCCACGCCTGCTCGCGGTTCTCCACGGTCAGGATGCCGTTGCCCACCGCCAGGGTGTGCCGCAGGGCGACGTCGTGCAGGCCGCGCATGGCCTCGGCACAGATCAGGTCGTACTGGGTCGTCTCGCCGCGGATGACGCAGCCCAGCGCGACATAGCCGTCGTAGCGCCGGCGCGCGGTGTAGACGTCCATGGACCGCACCGCGATCTGCACCGCCGCCGGGATCTCCAGGGCGCCGGGCACCGGCACGCGCTGGTAGGTCGCCCCGCTCTTGTTCAACTCGGCGACGGCGCCGCGCACCAACTCGTCGGCGATGTCCTCGTGGAAGCGGGACTCGACCACCATGATGTGCGGCCCGTCGCTCATGGGCGCTCACTCGGACTCCGCGCCGCCGCCGGTCGGCACCGGGCGGTGACCGACCACGGTGAGGCCGTAGCCCTCCAGGCCGATGATCGCCTTGGGCCGGTTGCTCAGCAGGGTCATCGAGCGCACCCCAAGGTCGAGCAGGATCTGCGCGCCGACACCGTAGTCGCGCAGCTCGCCGCCGCCGCTGCTCTGCCCCTCCAGCCGCGCCCGCGCCAGCACCGAGAGGCCGTTCGGCTGCGGCTCGCGCAGCAGCACGACGACGCCGCGGCCCTCGCGGGCGATCAGCTCCATGCAGGCCTGCAGCTCGCCGTCGCGCCCGGCCGAACGGTCGCCCAGCACGTCGTCGAGGACCGACAGCGCGTGCATGCGCACCAGCACCGGCTCGTCGCCGGAGATGTCGCCGCGGACCAGCGCGATGTGCTCGGCGTACGCCACCTTGTTGACGTAGACGTACATCTGGAAGCAGCCGCCGAACCGGCTGTCGAGGGTGCCGGCGAGGCGCTGCTCGACGATCGTCTCGGTGCGCCGGCGGTGGGCGATGAGGTCGGCGATGGTGCCGACCTTGAGGCCGTGGAACTGGGCGAACTTCACCAGGTCGGGCAGGCGGGCCATGCTGCCGTCGTCGTTCATGATCTCGCAGATCACGCCGGCCGGCGGCAGCCCGACCATGCGGGCGATGTCGACCGCCGCCTCGGTGTGGCCGGCGCGCACCAGCACGCCGCCGTCCCGGGCCAGCAGGGGGAAGACGTGGCCCGGCGTCACCAGGTCCTCCGGGCCGCTCGACTCGTCGATGGCGACCTGCACCGTGCGGGCGCGGTCGGCGGCGGAGATGCCGGTGGTCACCCCCTCGCGCGCCTCGATGGAGACGGTGAAGGCGGTGTGGTGGCGCGAGGCGTTCTGCTGCGCCATCAGCGGCAGCCGCAGCTTCTCGATGCGCTGGCGGTCGAGCGCCAGGCAGATCAGCCCGCGCCCGTGCTTGGCCATGAAGTTGATCACCTCCGGCGTCGCCATCTGCGCCGGGATGACGAGGTCGCCTTCGTTCTCGCGGTCCTCGTCGTCGACGAGGATGAACATCCGGCCGTGGCGCGCCTCGTCGAGAATCTCTTCGGCCGAGGAGAGATAGGAATGGTATTCGGACGTCATTCTTGGCCCACCAGCCGGGCGACGTAGCGCGCCAGCATGTCGATTTCCATGTTGACCCGGTCGCCCGGCTTCAGGCGGCCGAAGGTCGTGGCGCTCTGGGTGTGGGGGATGATGTTGACCCCGAAGCGGGCCCCCTCCACCTCGTTGACGGTGAGCGACACGCCGTCCAGCGCCACCGAGCCCTTGGGCGCGACGTACCGCGCGAGATCGGCCGGCGCCTCGAAGGTGTAGCGCAGCGACTCGCCGTCGGGCCGCACCGCGACCACGGTGGCGACGCCGTCGACGTGCCCCGACACGATGTGGCCGCCCAGCTCGTCGCCGACCTTCAGGGCGCGTTCGAGATTGACCGGCGTGTCCGGCTCCCAGCCCCCCAGGGTCGTCCTGGACAGCGTCTCGGCCGAGGCCTGGACGGCGAACCAGCCGGGCCCCTTGTCGACGACGGTGAGACAGACGCCGCTGTTGGCGATGGACGCGCCGATGGGGACCGTGTCCATGGCGAAGGCGGTCTCGATGGTGAAGCGCGTGTCGCCCTGCCTCTCCACAGCGCGCACGCGGCCGACGTCGGTGACGATTCCGGTAAACATGGCGCGGACTGTAGCAGGTTTTCCGCCGGGCGGAAGCGATCAGCGCACCCCGTCCCGTGCTTTGCCGCCGGGCCGCAAGCGCCCGCGCCGGGCGCCGGGGTCACATGGCCTCGGCGGGCAGCGCGAACTGGACGATCAGGGTGCGCTGGAGCGGGCTGAAATTGTCGTCGGAGACGAGATACACCTCGGTCTCCCCGGCCGCGCCGGGGGCGGCGGCGATGCCCTCGAAGTTGTCGACCAGCAGCGGCAGGGACAGGTGCGCCAGCTCCTCGCCGTCCAGGACGCGGCCGCGGTCCCAGGCGCCGGCCGGCACCCGCACCACCCTGGACTGCCAGCCGCCGAGCCACGAGACGGAGCGCTCCAGCACCAGCAGGTCGCCGGCCGGCGTCACCGCCGCCCCGGTCGTCCGGAAGCCGGGGGCGGCACGGTAGGTCAGCGCCGTCCAGTCGGTGCGGGCGCGGATCGGCGGCGCGGCGATCCAGGCGCGCCGCGCGGTCGTTCCGTCGTCGGCCCCCTCCTCCAGCACCAGGAGCCGGCCGTCGGGCAGGCGCGCCATCGCCTCGATGCCGCCGTTGCGCGGCGCCTCCTCGAGCCCCGGCGGTGCCGGCAGGCGCACCGGCTTCGCCCCGGCGCGGTCGATGCCGGGGGGATAGCGCAGGATGCGGTGGGCGCGCTCGAACGACACCAGCCAGCCGCCATCGTCCAGATGCTGGATGTCCTCGGCATCGGCCGGTCCGCCGGGACGGGGAAGCCGGCGGACCTCCAGCCCGGCCACCCCGGTCAGCCGGCCGGCGGCATCGTGCCGGAGCCGGCCGAAGACGACCTTGCCGCGGTCGCTGACCGCGGCGAAGCGGTCGCCGCCGAGCAGGGCGAGGCCGGACAGGCCGCCCACGCCGGCCGCGTTCACCTCGACGGCGCCGCGAAAGAGCAGGCGGCCGACGGCGGCCCGCTGCGGGTCCCCGGGGTCCAGCGGCATCGCCCGGCTGTTTCCGGCGGCGGTGCCGTCGGCCGCACCACCGGCGACGGCCGAGCATCCGGCGACCAGGAAGAGCGCCAGCACGAGCCTGCGCATTCGGGGGAGGCGAAATCGGTGGTGGTGTCGCATGCGGCCAATGAAGCACGCCGAACCCACCCGCGGAACCGGATCTTTGGAGGGCCGGCGAACGGCCGGCCGTTGCCCAAGCGCACCACCGCTGCGGATTTCCACGGATCGGACGGCCCACCGACGGACACACCCGATCGGTCCGGAACTTCTGGATTTTCTGTCCGTTCGGTAGGGTTATGGCCTGGGCGCTACCCCCTTTGAGCCGCCGCGGGTCCGGCCGCGAGTGCATAGATTAGCGGATGTTGCCCGGCGGTCGCCGTGCGTGCGGCTGCACTGGATCCAGCGAGTACAGGTTGACGTCGATGCCTTTGAGGTCTCTCCCGGTCGCCTCCCCTCCGGACAAGTCCGCCGGCAGCCCCGGTGCGCCCGACGCTCCGGAGAACCCGCTGGAGGCGCGCGTCAAAGCCCTGGAAGCGGAGATGCGGGAGCTGCAGCACCGCGCCAAGAACAGCCTCCAGCTCGTCATCAGCCTGCTCAAGCTCCAGGCCGGCCGCATCCGCGACCCCGACGCCCGCATCGCCTACGAGCAGACGCTGGTCCGCATCGAGGCGCTGGCGATCCTCTACCGCCAGCTCCACGAGTCCGGCAGCGGCACCCACGTCGACCTCGGCCGCTACGTCCAGGCCCTGTGCGAGACGGTGAAGGCCGGCACCCCCGGCGGCCTCGCCAACGTGCCGATCACCGTCAACGCCGAGCCCATGCAGATCGGCCTCTACGAGGCGATGCCGCTGGGCCTGATCATCGCCGAACTGGTGTCCAACAGCCTGCACCACGCCTTTCCCGACCAGGGTTGGATCGAGGTGCGCCTGAGCCACGCCGACGCGGGGCGGGGCCGGCTCGAGATCGAGGACAACGGCCGCCCGATGCCGGCCGGCTTCGACACCACCGCCGACGACGGGCTGATGCTGGCCGAAGCGTTGGCCGCCCAGCTCGGCGACACGCTGTCCACCGACACCGACGCCGCCGGAACCACCGCGGCGGTGCGCTTCCCGCTGTAGGACCGGCGTGGCCGAGCCGCCCGAACCCGACGACGCGGTCCGCCTCACTCCGGAAGAACTCGCCTTCCTGCTGGGCGGCGGTCGCCGCCTGTCGGAGCGGGCGCTGGAATCGCTGCGCCGGCGCAACGCCCGCGCCAACGCCCGCCGCACCGAGCGGCGTCGCAGCGACCCGGCCTACGCCGAAGCGTTGCGCACCGCCGAGCGGACCCGCCAGCGGCGCAAGCGCGCCGCCGACCGGGCCGGCCGGCCGGCGGCGGCACCGGAGCCGGCGGTTCCCCTGCCCGCCTTCACGCCGCTGGAGGCGGCGCGCCGTCTGGAACGCCACCTCGACGCCGTGCGCGACGCCCGGACCGCCCAGCTGCGCGGCCGGCCGGAGCGGGTGCAGCGCTGCGTCGACGGTTTCACCGTCTACCGCCATCTCGCCGCCGCCGGCGTCCGGCCGTCCCGCGGCGCCATCGCCGCCGCGTTCCGCGCCATGTTCGGCGTGTCGCTGACGCCGTCGCAGGTGCAGAATCTGCGCGACCGCGTCGAGGGCTTCGCCCGGCCAGGCGGTCCCTGGCACCTGGGGTAGGGCCGCTCCGATGCGATTTTGTCGAAATTTGCGACAATTGCGGGTTTGCCCAAAGGAACCGCAGACTGTACATTCGTCGACGAAGCCTTGCAGCTTGCGTTCCAAGGCATCGCTCTGCACACCACTTCAGCCGATTGCCGATTATCTTTACGGATATCTGGCAATCGGTTTTGTTTTTCCGGCCGGTCACGCGTCCAGCAGCTTTGGATTGGTGATCGCCAGCCGTGCCCGGAGCGTCGCCTCCAGGCAGTCCATCAGGTTGGCGACGTCCGTGTCGTAGACGCCGGCGGCGATGTCCGCGCACAGGCGGCGCTGCAGCGCGTCCACCCGCTCCTGCAGCGCGCTGCCCGACAGCGTCTGGTCGGCGTCGTCGCCGACCAGCGACGCCATCGCCGCCAGCATGGCGTGCCCGGCGGAGTCGAGGCCGTCCAGCTCGCGCCGCGCGATGGCGAGCGCGTTGGCGATCATCAGGGCGGCGTAGCGCCGCTCGGCCGGCACCGTCGGCAGCACCTCCGTCCGGAAGGCGTCGAGCGCGGCGGCGAGCAGTTCGCCGGCGTCGGGCGAGTTCTTCATCCGGACATCCCCTCCTCGATGGCCCGCAGGTGGATCAGCAGGTCGCGCTCGATCTCCGGCACCATGCGGCCGGTCAGCGCCAGCTCCAACGACGGCTCGACGCCGGAGGTGTGGCGGCGCCCCTGCAGGATGGCGATGGCGGCCCAGCGCAGGTAGGCCGCCGCCTCCCAGTAGGCGACGCGCGCCGGATCGACGGAGCGCCCGGCCGTCTCCTCGTAGCCGGCGTAGAAGTCGGCGCGGTCGGCCAGGCCGCCGGCCTCGCGCTCCAGGCGTCCGAAGCGCCAGGACCGGGCGCAGAACCAGCCGAGATCCTCCATCGGGTCGCTCCAGCCGGCGAACTCCCAGTCGAGGATGGCGATCAGCCGGCCGTCCTCCACCAGATAGTTGCCGGTGCGGTAGTCGCGGTGGCACAGCACCACCTCGCCCGCCGCCGGGGCGTGCAGCTGCAGCCAGCGCAGGCCCCAGGCCAGCACGGGGTCGCGGTCGGCCTCGACGCCGATCCAGGCGCGGAAGGCGCGCACCGCCTCCAGCGCCGGCGGCCCGTGCGGCACCGGCAGGTCGAGACCGTCATCGTCCGGGCGCACGCCGTGCAGCCGGCCGAGCTGGCGGCCCAGCTCGCGGGCGAGGTCGCGCTGCGGCGCCTCGGCGTTGACCACCAGGCGTCCGGCCGCCGTCCCGGCGGCGCGGCGCATGACGTAGAAGGGGCTGCCCAGGACCGTTCCGTCGTCGCAGGCGAACAGCGGCTCGGGAACCGCCACGCCGGCGTCGCGGGCGGCGCACAGCACCCGGAACTCCTGCATCTTGTCGAGGCTCGCCGCCATGCCGGCGGTGGGGCCGACCCGCACCACCACGGCGTGGCGGCCGTCGAGCGGGCCGCCGGTCACCGCCAGGGTGGCGGCCACGTTCAGCGAGATGGCGCCGCCGCCCAGCCGCTCGGCGTCCCCCACCGCCACCCGCTCGGCCCCGGCCGCCGCGGCCAGCCAGCGCTCCAGGCCGGGCCTGGCCTCTTCCGCGATCGGACCGGCCATCTCACCCCCAGCTCCAGAAGGAATCGCCTTCCTTCAGGTAGAAGCCGCTCAGCACCATCTTGTGCACCTCCGACGCACCGTCGACGAGCTTGGCTTGGCGGGCGTAGCGGTAGATCCACTCCAGCACCGTGTCCTTGGAGTAGCCGCGGGCGCCGCAGAGCTGGATGGCGGTGTCCGCCGCCGTGAAGAGGGTGTCGGCGACCAGCACCTTGGCCATCGACAGCTCCTTCTTGGCGCGGCCGCCCTGGTCCAGGGTCCACGCCGCCTTCATCACCATCAGCCGGCCCAGCTCGATCCGCATGGCCGCCTCGCCCAGCATCCACTGCACCCCCTCGTGGCCGGCCAGCGGCATGCCGAAGCTCTCGCGCTCCTTCACGTAGGCGCCGGCGATCTCCAGGCAGCGCTTCGCCAGCCCGGTCCAGCGCATGCAGTGGGTCAGCCGGGCCGGGCCGAGACGGATCTGCGTCACCTTCAGCCCGTCGCCGACCCCCATCAGCACGTTCTCCTCGGGAATCTCCAGCCCGTCGAACGCCAGCTCGCAATGGCCGCCATGCTCCTCCGGCCCCATGATCGGCACGCGCCGGACGATCTCCCAGCCCGGCTGGTCGCGGTCGAACAGGAAGGCGGTGAGCCCCTTGCGCGGGTCGTCGGAGGTGCGGGCGATCAGGATGAAATGCTGCGCCACCCCGGCCCCGGTGATGAACCACTTCCGCCCGCGCACCACCCAGCGGTCGCCCCGCCGCTCGGCGGTGGTGCGCATCATCGACGGGTCCGAGCCACCGCCGGGATGGGGCTCGGTCATGGCGAAGGCGGAGCGCACGCGGCCGTCGACGATGGGCTGCAGCCAACGTTCCTTCTGCGCGTCGGTGCCGACCCGGTTCAACACCATCATGTTGCCGTCGTCGGGCGCCGCGGCGTTGAAGCACACCGGGCCGAAGATGGAGCGGTTCATCTCCTCGTAGCAGGCGGCCATGCCGACCATCGACAGACCGCCGCCGCCGCGCTCCTTCGGCATCCGCAGCGCCCACAGGCCGGCCGCCCTGGCCTTCGCCCGCAGGTCCCGCAGCGCAGGCTCGGCGATGTTCTCGTGCTCGTCCCAATGGGCGCGGTCCGCCTCGACGGGAAGGATCTCCGTCTCGACGAAGGCGCGGACGCGGCGCCGGGTCTCCTCGATCTCCGGCGAAAGGGCAAACTCCATGACCGCTTGGTCTCCCGTCCTTGCCTGGGTCTACAGCGAGCCGACGAGGTGGCCGCCGTCGACCGCCAGCGTCGCCCCGGTGATGAAGGAGCCGGCGTCGGAGCACAGCAGCAGCAGCGGCCCCTCCAGGTCCTCGGGCCGGCCGAGGCGGCGTTGCGGGACGCGGCGGATCAGCGCCTGCCCGGCCTCGCCGGCGAAGAATTCCCGGTTGAGGTCGGTCTCGACGTAGCCGGGGCAGAGCGCGTTGACGCGGATGCCGTGGCGCGCCAGCTCCAGGGCCATCGCCCGGGTGAGCTGCACCAGCGCCGCCTTGGAGGCGGCGTAGGCGGCCACCTGTCCGGCGACCCGCTCGGCGAGGATCGAGGCGATGTTGACGATGGCGCCGCCCTGCCCCCGCTCGCGCATGGCGTCGGCCACCTCGCGCGCCACCAGGAAGGCGCCCTTGAGGTTGGTGTCGAGCACCCGGTCCCAGGCCGCCTCGTCGAGGTCGAGGAAGGGCCGGGTGTCCGTCACCCCGGCGTTGTTGACCAGGATGTCGATGCCGCCGAGGCCGACCCCGGCGTCGGCGACCGCGGCGCGCACGGAAGCCGCGTCGGTGACGTCGAGCGGCACCGCCACCGCCTCGCCGCCGACGCCGGCGACCGCGTCGCAGACGTCCTCCAAGGCGTCGACGCGCCGTGCCGCCACGGCGACTCGCGCCCCGGCCAGCGCGAGCGCCAGGGCGAAGTGCCGCCCCAGCCCCGACGAGGCGCCGGTGACCAGGGCCGTACGGCCGGTGAGGTCGATGAGGTAGCCGCTCATGACAGGTCCCGTGCCTGGTCGCGCAGAGCGAACTTCTGGATCTTGCCGGTGGCCGTCTTGGGCAGCGGCCCGAACACCACCGTGCGCGGCACCTTGAAGCGGGCGAGGTGCTCGCGGCACCAGGCGACGACGGCCTCGGCGTCGACCGCCCCTTCGGCCGCCGGCTTCAGGGTGACGAAGGCGCAGACGCTCTCTCCCCAATGCGGGTCGGGGCGGGCGACCACGGCGGCCTCCATCACCGCGGGATGCCGGTAGAGCACCTCCTCGACCTCCAGCGAGGAGATGTTCTCGCCGCCGGAGATGATGATGTCCTTGGCGCGGTCCTTGATCTCGACGTAGCGGTCGGGATGCAGCACCGCGAGGTCGCCGGTGTGCAGCCAGCCGTCGCGCAGCGTCGCCTCGGTGGCTTCGGGGTTCTTCAGATAGCCCTTCATCACCGTGTTGCCGCGCAAGGCGAGCTCGCCCAAGGTGGCGCCGTCGGCCGGGACCGGCTGGCCGCTGTCGGGATCGAGCACCGTCTGCTCGGCCATGGTCACCATGGCGACGCCCTGGCGCGCCATGAGGACGGCGCGCTCCTGGAGGTCGAGACCGTCCCAGCCCTCCTGCCAGACGCAGACGGTGGAGGGGCCGTAGCACTCGGTCATGCCGTAGAGGTGGGTGACGGCGAAGCCCATCTCCTCCATGCGGCCGATCACCGCGCTGGGCGGCGCCGCGCCGCCGGTGGCGACCTGCACCGGCCCGTGCGCGAAGCGGCGCTTGGCCTCCTCGGGGGCGTGGATGAGCATGGTCAGCACCACCGGCGCGCCGCAGAGGTGGGTCACCCGCTCCTCCTCGACGAGGCGGAAGATCAGCGGCGGATCGACCTGGCGCAGGCAGACGTGGCGCCCGCCCACGGCGGTGACCGCCCAGGGATAGCACCAGCCGTTGCAGTGGAACATGGGCAGCGTCCAGAGATAGACGCTGCGCGGGTTCAGCCCGAAGGTCAGGGCGTTGCCGAGCGCGTTCAGGTAGGCGCCGCGGTGGTGGTAGACGACGCCCTTGGGGTTGCCCGTCGTGCCCGAGGTGTAGTTGAGCGCGATGGCGTCCCACTCGTCCCGCGGCCCGGCCAGCGGCCGCTCCGGATCGCCGCCCGCGAGGAAGCCGTCGTAGTCGACGTCGCCGACCGGCTCGGCCTCGCCGGCGTGCGGATCGTCGATCCACACCACCCGGGGCCGGGCCTTCGTGCGCCCGAGTGCCGCCCGCGCCACCCCGGCCAGGCCGCGGTCGACGAGCAGCACGCGGCTCTCGGCATGCTCCAGGATGAAGGCGACGGTGGCGGCGTCGAGACGGGTGTTGACGGCGTTGAGCACCGCGCCGGCGCCGGGAACGCCGTAATGCGCCTCCAGCATGGCCGGGGTGTTGGGGATGAGCGCCGACACGCGGTCGCCCGGCGCCACCCCGGCCCGCTCCAGGGCCGACGCCAGGGCCGCGGCGCGGGCGTGGAGATCGGCGTAGGTGCGGCGGCGGTCACCGTAGACGACGGCCACCTTGCCGGAGTGCACCGTCGCGGCGCGTTTCAGGAAATCGAGCGGCGAGAGCGGCACGTGGTTGGCCGCGCGCTTGTCGAGACCGCGCAAAGCATCGGATTGCTCCAAGACGCCCCTCCCCCTGGTTGCGGTCACCGCCGGCCCTGTCCGGCCTTGTTCGGTGTGCCAACCATCGTAGGGCCGTCGCCACCGCCCGGGCAAGCCCGGGCGTGCGACGCGTTCGGGGGAGGAAGCCGGCGTCCGCGGCGGCGCGGGCGCTGCCCGTCAGTTCAGCTCGACCTGGGTCAGGCAGACGCTGTCGCGTCCCTTCAGGCTGCCGCAGCCGTCGGTGCGCTGGCTGACGAAGCGGAACTGGACGCGCTCGGGATCGACGCCGGCCGGAAGGAAGGCCTGGGCGACCTCGGCGCGGAACGCCGGCGACACCGTCCGCCCCTTCGGCGCGGCGGCCACCAGCGTGCCCGGCTTGCGCTGCGGCGGCGGCGAAGCGGCCGGGGCGTCGACCACGGCGGCGGCGAGTTGCACCGCCGGGGCGGGCTGCGGCGCCGGCCGCACGGGCGCCGGCGCGGCCGCCGGCTTGCCGGCCATCGCTACCTGGAAGGCGCCGTCCCGCGGCGCGGACCTGGCCTGCGGCACCGGCGCCGGGGCCACAGGAACGGCTTCGGCGACGACCACGGGAGCGGGCGCCTCCGGCGCGGCCACCGGCGCCACGGGTGCCGCCGGCGCCGCGACTTCGGGCGCCGGTTGGGGCGCCGGTCGGGGCGCCGGTGCCGGCTCGGGAACGGCGGCCACCTCGATGGCGTTGGCGATCGGCGCGCCGGTGGGCTGGGCGCCGCGCACCGCCGGGGAGAGCGCGGCGAGGTAGGCGCGCGTCTCCTGCGGCAACCTCTGCTTGCCGGCGAGATGGTTGGCGTAGCAGCCCGGGCCGCAGTTGTAGGCGGCGAGGAAGCCCGGCGCGCCGAACAGGTCGTACATCTCGCGGATGTAGGCGGTGCCGGCCATCACGTTGTCGCGCGGGTCCGCCGGATCGGAGCCGAGATCGTAGGCCTTGCGCATCAGGTCGTAGGTGCCCGGCATCACCTGCATCAGGCCGATGGCGCCGGCGCGGCTGGTGATGACCCGGCCGTTCACCCAGTGGCGGCCGCCGCTCTCGCGGATCATCACGGCGCGGATCCACGTCTCCGGCACGTCGAAGCGGGCCGACGCCTCGCGGATGTGCGGGACCCAGGGAGCGAGCCGGTCGTTGGGGTCGATGGGCGCGGCCGCCGTGGTGGCGGGAGGGGCCGGCGGCTCGGAGGCGCAGCCGGCAAGGGTCAGTCCCAGGATCGCCAGGGCCCCGAACGCGGTGCGCGTCCGAAACCGTCCGTGGGCCGTGGCGGCCCGGATCTGCCGAAGTTCCACGTCGCGAGGTCCGTACTGGCCATGCACAATCGATCGGATTAGTCCGCTTTGTCGGCAAGCCGGGCGACAAAGTCAAGCGACTCGGTCACCCTGCGACCATCTTTCCGTCACACTGTTGCCATGATGACTTCGACCAGAAGAACATTTAATGCACATTCATATGAAAGAATTCTGGTATTCCATGGTTCTCCTGCCGCCGCACCCTTGACCGCGGACAAGGCGCGCGGCCGCGGCGCGGTGCTAGACGGCGCCCCATGACAGCCGACCACCCTCCGGCCGCCCGGCGCAGCGGCGGCCACCGCCTGTTCTTCCCCCTCGCCCTCGCCCATGGCGCGCTGACCGTCCCGTACTGGACCGCCGCCCATCTCGGGCTGGTGCCGACGCCGTGGACGCCGGCGGTGCACGCCCATGAGATGCTGTTCGGCTTCGCCCTCGCCGTCGTCGGCGGCTTCCTGCTGACCAGGCCGAGCCGGGCCGTGCTGGCGCTGGCGCTGGCGGCCTGGACGCTCGGCCGCGCGGCGATGGTCGTCGGCCTGCCGCCGGCGCTGGCCGCCCCGCTGGCCCTCGCCTACCCCGCCGTGCTGTTCGCGTTCGCCGGCTGGCCGTTCCTGCGCTCCGCCAAGAGCGGGCACAACGCCGTGTTCGGACCGCTGATCGGCGCCTTCGTCGTCTCCGAGGCGGTGTTCTGGCTGGCCGACGACGGCGGCCGGACGGGCGTGCTGCTGGCGCTCCATCTCGTCGGCCTCCTGCTGTTCGCCATGGGCGGGCGCATCATCCCGGCGGCGACGGCCGGCGCGCTGCGCCGTCAGGGCGGGCTGCTGGTCGAACGGGTGCAGCCGCGACTCGAATGGGCCGGACTGGCGGGCGGCACCGTCGCCCTCGTCGCCACCGCGGCCGACCGCTGGCCTCTCGTCGGCGCGGCCGGGGCGGCGGCGGCGGGCGTGGCCGCCCTCGCCCGCCTGGCGCGCTGGCGCACCGCGGCCGTGGGCGGCCGGGCCGACCTGTGGAGCCTGCACCTCGGCTACGGCTGGGCGGGGCTCGGCTGGCTGGCGGCAGCCGTGGAGCACCTGGCCCCGAGCGCGTCGGGCGCCGGCTGGCACGTCCTGGGAAGCGGCGCCCTCGGCACCCTGGCCGCGACGATGATGGTCCGCGCCAGCCTGCAGCGGGCCGGGCGGGACACCGCCTTTCCGCCCGCCGCCACCCTGGCCGTGCTGTTGATCGCCGCCGCCACCCTGGCCCGCGCCGCCGCGCCGCTGCACCCGATGCTGCTGCCGGCGGGAGCGGTGACGTGGAGCGTCGCTCTCCTGTTGATCCTGATCGTGGTGCGGCGGATTCTGTCCCGCCGCTGACCCGACGGAGCGTTTCATGCACGCCAGCACCGAAACCGGCCGCCACATCCACGACGACCACGACCGCACCATCGCCATGATCAACCGCCTCGACGCCCACATCGAGGCGGCGGAGGAACGCGGCATCCCGTCCCTCGACGACCCGGAGGTGCGCGCCCTCGTCGCCGACCTCGACGCCCTGCTCGACCGCGAGCTCGGCCCGCACTTCGACTTCGAGGAGCGGGCGGTCTTCCCCCTGCTGGCCGAGCGCGGCGCCCACGACCTGGTCCAGCACCTCGGCGACGAGCACGCGGCGATGCGCCCGATCGGCCGCCGCCTGCAGCGCTACTGCGCCTTGGCCCTGGCGGAGGGATTCGACGCCGACAGCTACGGCGCCTTCGTCCACCTCGCCGCCGACATGGTCGGCCGCCTGGAGCGCCACCTCCAGGTCGAGGAGACGGCGCTGCTCGGCGCCGTCGAAGCCATGCTGGCCGACGCTCCGGAACTCGACCGCACGCTGGCCCGCACCTACCGGTCCTGAGACCGCGGCCGATAGTCGTTCCGGACAAAACGCCTATGTCGTCTGCTGGAACGCCCCTGCGCAACGGAGATCCCCGGAGCGCCTTATTGACGCGTGCGGCGCGGCAATTTATGTCAACATCAGGAGTTTCCACTCTACCCGCCGGATCGACGCCTTTGTTCCTCTGGCCGGCGACGGAGACGGAACGGCGGCGCCTCGATTGCCGGGCGCCCGCCACGTCGAGGCCACGGCCGGGAATTCCAGGTGTGCCGGCTCCCGGCCAGCACCGCGGACGATGAAAGGGAAAGAGCGCATGTCACAGGCCCTGCGGCGGGAACGGGACGGGCGACGAACCGCGGCGGACCGTGGCGGCACGTGAACCGGTGGCCGCGATGTGGACGTCGCTGAGCGACCTCGAAGCCGATGCCCTGACCGAACTCGTCAACGTCTCCGTCAGCAAGGCAGCGGTCACCCTGAGCCGGATGATGCGCGGCGGCGTGTCGCTGACGGTGCCGCGCGTCCGCATCGTCCCCCGCGAGGAGGCGACGGCGGCGCTGCGGACCGACGAGGCGGACGACCGGCTGGTCGCCGTCGGCGAGGCCTTCGACGGCCCGTTCGCCGGCTCGGCGGTGCTGGTGTTCCCGGTGTCCAACAGCCTGGAGCTGGTGCGTGCCGTGCTGCCGCACCTCTCCGATCTCGACGAGATCATCGAGATGGAGCAGGAGGCGCTGAGCGAGATCGGCAACATCATCATCAACAGCTGCCTGTCGACCCTCGCCAACATGCTGCAGGAGCGCATCACCACCTCGCTGCCACGGGTGATCTACGGCGGCGCCGGAGAGATCCTGGTGCGCCCCGATGCCGACGCTGACGACGCCGACCGCGTCATGGTCTTCCACGTGGATTTCCTGATGCGCGAACGCGGCATCCGCGGCTTCTTCGTCATCGTCATGAGCGTGTCGTCGATGATGGCGCTGCGGGCGAGCGTGCAGCGCCTGATGGACGCCTGCGCCGCCGAGGCGGCCGGGCGGCCGACGCCCCATTGACCCGTTCCTCCCCTCCATCGAGCGGGCGCGCGGCGGCACCCGACGGCCTCGAACGGCAGATTTCTATGGTTGAGCCTCACGGCGACACGACGTCCTTCGACGACCTCGACCTCGGCATCGTCACGCTCGACCGGGACCGCCGCGTCGTGCGCTGGAACCGCTGGATAGCCGAACATTCCGGGATCGCCGATGCCGACGCCCGGGGCCGGCGCTTCTTCGACCTGTTCCCGCGCATCGCCGAAAGCCGGCTCAGCCACGCCGTGGACGATGCGCTCGACAGCGGCATGTCGTCGGTGGTGTCGCACTATCTGAACCCGGAGCTGCTGCCGCTGGACACCGAAGCGGCCGGCGGGCGCCAGGACGTGCACCAGTCCATCGTCGTGCGGCCGCTCGGCAGCGGCACCTGCCTGCTGCAGGTGTACGACATCTCGGCCGCGGTGCGGCGCGAGCAGCAGTTGCGCCAGGGGCGGGCGGCGCGCTACCGCGCCATCGTCGACACCGCCACCGACGCCATCGTCACCGTCGACGAGGCCGGCCTCGTGCAGACCGCCAACCGCGCCGCCGCGTCGCTGTTCGACTGCAGCGAGAGCGAGCTGGTCGGCACCGCGATCGCCCGGCGCATCACGCCCTTCATCGAGGGGCGCGCCCGCGTCGAACGCGCCGGCGGCGGCGAGGTCCACGTCGACATCTCCATCACGCGCTGGACCGCCGAGGGACGCAACTTCTACACGGCGATCATGCGCGACGTCTCCGCGCGCATCGAGATGGAGCGCACCATCATCGCCGCCAAGGAGGAGGCGGTGGCCGCCCGCATCGCCGCGGAGCAGGCCAACCGTGCCAAGTCCAAGTTCCTGGCCGCCGCCACCCACGACCTGCGCCAGCCGGTGCAGTCCCTGATGCTGTTCTCGTCGGCGCTGGGCGCCCGCGCCGTCGACGAGCGGTCGAAGACGCTGGTCGGCCACATGGACCACGCGCTCAACGCGCTCAAGGGGCTGCTGGACAGCCTGCTCGACATCTCCAAGCTGGACGCCGGCATCGTCACGGCCAAGGTCGAGGCGACGGACCTCGGGCCGCTCCTCGCCTCCATCGACCACGGCTTCCGCCCGATCGCCGAGGCCAAGGGGCTGGCGTGGTCGGTGGAAGGGCCGGCGCAGATGACCGTGCGCAGCGACGCCACCCTGCTCGGCCGCATGATCCGCAATCTGGTGGAGAACGCCATCCGCTACACCGACCGGGGCGCCGTGCGGGTGATGGCGACGGCGGAGGAGGCCCATCTGCGCGTCACCGTGACCGACACCGGCATCGGCATCCCGCCGGAGAGCCTGGACGAGATCTTCACCGAGTTCCACCAGCTCGCCAATCCCGAGCGCGACCAAAAGTTGGGCCTCGGCCTCGGCCTCGCCATCGTGCGGCGGCTGTCGCAGCTTCTCGACCATCCGGTCGAGGTCCGCTCGACGCCCGGCCAAGGCTCCACCTTCACCATCACCGTGCCGCTCGAACCCAGCGAGGGCGACACCGTCGCCGCCGACCCCGCCCCGGTCGCCGCCAACGGACGCACCGTGGTGGTGATCGAGGACAACGCGGTGGTTCTGATGGGCCTGCAGGGCATCCTGGAGCAGTGGGGATACCGGGTGCTGCCGGCGGAATCCTGCGACGATGCGCTGCAGGCGCTCGACGCGGCAGGCTCCGCGCCGGACGCCATCGTCGCCGACTACCGGCTCCGCCACAAGCGCACCGGCACCGAAGCGATCCGCACCATCCGCGCCCGCTATGGCAGCGCCATCCCCGGCCTGATGCTGACCGGTGAGAACAGCCCGGACTGCCTGCACGACGGCCGCACCGAGGGGTTCGCCATCCTGCACAAGCCGATCGAGCCGGAACAGCTCCGCTACGCGCTCGGCGCCGCCCTCGGTCCGGACGCGTCGCGGCACTGAAGCGTCCTCACCGGAAAATAAAAAGAAAACCGGTGGCCATCGGTCTTCCGGATCACCAGCAGAGAAACCCCAGGGGCACTGCCTCCGGGGTTCAGTTCTGCATTATATTTTAAAGTATTTGGCGTTTCCTCCCGGAAATCGTTCCAGCTTATGCCGTTCGATTTCGCGTGGCGGTTTTATGCCAGAAGAGTCCCTTTCGCGGAAGGGGACAATGGTCGTATCCCGACTCGCTTTCGTCGGGGTGACCATCAGACCAAGGTAGGGCCTCACCGTCACGGCACCTAGCCGAAAGTGCAGGTGGCAACCCACCCCCCTGGCGGGGCGCCCGGCGAGCGGAACGGTGCTCCGCCGAACGGCCACCTGACCGGGCATCTCCGGCGGTTGCGTGCCTGTTCGACGGCCGCCAGCACCACGCGCCCTGGGCGCCCCGGGCGCCATCAGACGTCGGCGGGCGCCGTCAGGCGTCGGCGGGCGCCGCCCCACGGTCCTTCAAGGCGTCCAGGGCCTGGGATTCGATCTCGGCCAGTTCCGCCACGGTGGCGTCCAGGTCCTGGCGCTGCTTCTCCAACTCGGCGAGGCGGTGGCGCACGCGGCCGAGCAAAAGGGTGAGCTGGCCGACGTTGCCGCGCTCCAGGTTGTAGAGGTCGAGATACTCCTTGATCTCGGCCAGCGAGAAGCCCAGCCGCTTGCCCCGCAGGATCAGCGTCAGCCGGGCCCGGTCGCGCTTGGTGTAGACACGGTTGTTGCCGAGCCGTTCGGGCGAGAGCAGGCCCTTGACCTCGTAGAATCGCAGCGCCCGCGGCGTGATCCCCAGATCCGCCGCGAGCTGGTTGACGGTGTAGAGATCTTCCATCGGGCGCCCTTCGCGGTTCGTTCCGGACGGTACGGCGTTCCGGTGCGCCGCCCGTTGACGCGCACGTCACCGGATTGTCGCCGGGTCCACCTGTGTTGGTAACACACGGACGCGCTGCCCACCAAGGCAGCCGTTTCCCCCGTCCGCCCCGGCACAGCCGCCCCGTCTTCGCCGGCGCCGCGGACGTCCGCCAGACGCGCACTCTTCGGTCGCAAACCGATCGCAGCCCTCGGCAGCGCCTCCGCGGCGCCGGCGGGGCACCACCCTATTGACGGCGATGCTCCCGTTATTCCGTTGACGTAAACGTAACCCATTCCCACTGTCAAAGATCATCCACGGTCTGTGTTCGGAGCTTCCCCATGGTCGACGATCTGGTTCGCGGCATGCAGGCGCGCTCGACGGAGCTGCGCGGCCTGAACGCTCGGGTGCGTTTCGTGCTGGGCGGTCCCGGCGAGACCATCCTGGTGGATGCGCGCTCCACCCCGGTGGCGGTGACGCGGGCCGACGGCGAGGCCGACTGCACCCTGCGCCTGTCGCCGGAGAACCTGGCGAAGCTGATGGACGGCCGCCTCAACCCGATGCTGGCCTACAGCATGGGCAAGCTGAAGGTCGAAGGCTCCCCCGGGGTCGCCATGAAGCTGGCGTCGCTGCTGGACGGCTGACGCGTCACTCGGACGGCGCTTCGGCAGCGGATTGACGCCCGTCCGCATACCGGATACCGTTTGTGCAAAGACGAGCTTCGGAGCCCCATGACGGGCGGGGCGGTGCCAGACCGGGAACCCGGCGGCCGCATCCCGCGGGACTTCGGGGAGGGTTCGGGACAGCGGTGGCCGGCGGCGCGTCCTTCGTGCCGCCGGTTCCGTTCTCACCGGGCCGCAGCGGCCAGCTTCGCCGCGGGCCGCGCGTGCGCATGGGTGCCGCCCGTCGACGAGTTCACCGCGGTCCGGCCGCCCCTCCGTCCGATGGCATCACACCCGCTTGGCGATCACACCCGCTTGGCGACCGTCGGCCGCGGCGGCGGGGCGGTCTCGGCCACGGTGAAGGCGGCGCGCACGGCGGCGGCGGCGCGGTCGGCCTCGGCCTCGCTGCGGGCATGGACCACCGCCAGCGGCCGGCCCTGCGGCCCCACCCTCTCGCCCGGCGCGGCGACGGCGTCCAGACCGACGGCATGGTCGACGGCGTCGCTCGCCTGAACGCGCCCGCCGCCCAGCCCGATGACGGCGACGCCGAGCGCCCGGGTGTCGACCGCGGCGACGACGCCCTCGTGCGCCGCCGGCACGGGGCGGCACACCGGGGCGGCCGCGAGATGGCGGCCGGGGCGCTCCAGCAGGTCGGCCGGGCCGCCCAGCGCCGTCACCATGCGGGCGAACCGCTCGGCCGCGGCGCCGCTGGACAGGGCGTCGTCGAAGCGCCGCCGCGCCGTGGCGACGTCGGGCGCCAGTTCCGCCAGCACCAGCAGTTCGGCGGTGAGGGCGGCGGTCACCTCGCGCAGCCGCGGGTCGGCCGGCTCGCCGCGCAGCATGGCGACGGCCTCGCGCATCTCCAGGGCGTTGCCGGCGGACCGGCCGAGCACCTGGTTCATGTCGGTGAGCAGCGCCACCGCCGGCAGGCCGGCGCCGGCCGCCACGGTGACGATGCTCTCGGCGAGCGCCTCGGCGTCCTCCAGCGAGACCATGAAGGCGCCCGAGCCGAACTTCACGTCCATCACCAGCCCGTCGAGCCCCGCCGCCAGCTTCTTGGCCAGGATCGAGGCGGTGATGAGGTCGAGGGACTCCACCGTCGCGGTGACGTCGCGGATGGCGTAGAGGCGGCGGTCGGCCGGGGCGATGTCGGTGGTGGCGCCGATCACCGCGCACCCCACCTCGCGGACCACCCGCTGCACGGTCGCCAGATCGGGCTGGGACCGGTAGCCGGGGATGCTGTCGAACTTGTCCAGGGTGCCGCCGGTGTGGCCGAGGCCGCGCCCCGACACCATCGGCACGAAGCCGCCGCAGGCGGCGACCGCCGGGGCGAGGATCAGGCTGACCTTGTCGCCGACGCCGCCGGTCGAGTGCTTGTCCAGCACCGGGCCCGGCAGGTCGAGCGGCCGCCAGTCCAGCACCGTGCCGGAGCCGGCCATGGCGCGGGTGAGCGCCACCCGCTCGTCGAGACGCAGGCCGCGGAAGAAGACGGCCATGGCGAAGGCGGCCGCCTGCCCCTCGCCGACCGTACCGTCGACGATGCCGCGCACGAAGGCCTCGATCTCGGCGGCCGCGAGGAGATGGCCGTCGCGCTTGCGGCGGATGAACTCCTGGGGCAGGAAGGCGGACGGGCGGGTCAACACGGCCTCAGTACGCTTCGGCCGTGTCCTTGCCGACCGCCCCGCCCTCGCCCAGCACCTCCAGCAGCGAGTCGAGCAGGGCGGAGGCGCCGAAGCGGAAGGTTTCCGGCGTCACCCAGCTCCTGCCCATCACGGCGTCGGCGAGGTGCAGGAAGCCGGCCGCCGCCGCCGCGTCGCGCATCCCGCCGGCCGCCTTGAAGCCGACGGCGCGGCCGGACTGGCCGATGGCGTGCAGGATCAGGGCGGCGTTCTCCAAGGTGGCCGCCGGCTCAAGACGGCCGGTGGAGGTCTTCAGGAAGTCGGCGCCGGCGTTGATGGCGTCGCGCGCCGCCCAGTCCAGGAGGTCGGCGTCGGGAAAGGCGCCGGCCTCCAGGATGACTTTCATGACCACGTCCGGGCCGCACGCCTCGCGGCAGGCGCGGATCAGGTTGAGCGGCTGGGTGCGCGCGCCCTCGATGAAGCTGCGGTAGGGCAGGACGACGTCCACCTCCTGGGCGCCGTCGGCGATGGCGGCGGCGGTCTCCGCCACCACGCCGGCGCTGTCGCCGTCGCCGCCGGGGAAGTTGACGACGGTGGCGACCCGCACCGGCGTCCCCTTCAGCGCCTTGCGCGCCGGCTTGACGAAGCGCGGCCAGACGCACACCGCCGCCACCGGCCCGACCGGCGTGACGGCGCGCCGGCACAGGGCGGCGACGCGCGGCTCGGTGTCGTCGTCGTTGAGACTGGTCAGGTCGAGAAGCGCTACGGCGCGACGGGCCGCCTCGGGCGACGCCGCGACGGTGGCAGCGTCGTCGACGACGAGCTGCAGGTCGGCGGAGAGTTTCATCGCTGGTTCACGTCCTCTTCCGTCAGTCCTTCCAGAAACCCGACCAGCAGCCGTTCCAGGTCGCCGGCGGCGGCCGCGGCGGTGCGAAGCGTGTGCCCGTGGTCGACCGGTCCGTCGGCGATGCCGACGCCGAGGTTGGTGATCACCGCGCAGCCGACGACGCGCAAGCCGCAGTGCCGCGCCACGATGCATTCGGGCACCGTCGACATGCCCACCGCGTCGGCGCCCAGAACTCTCAACATGCGCACTTCGGCCGGCGTCTCGAAACTGGGGCCGAGCCAGGCGGCGTAGACCCCCTCCGCCAGGGCGACGCCGGCGCCGGCCGCGGCGGCATGCAGCCGCCGGCGCAGCTCCGGGTCCCAGGCCTCGACCAGGCTGGGAAAGCGCGGGCCCACCGCGTCGTCGTTGGGGCCGACCAGCGGGTTGGTCCCCAGGAGGTTGAGATGGTCGGCGATCGCCATCAGCCGTCCCGGCCCGACCTCGGGGCGCAGCGAGCCGGCGGCGCAGGTCAGCACGAGGACGCCGCAGCCGACCAGCTTGAGCGCGCGGATGGCGGTGCGCAGCGGCGCGAAGTCGCCCCCCTCGTAGGCGTGCACGCGGCCCTGCATGCAGGCCACCGCCTGGCCGCCGAGCCGGCCCAGCACCAGGCGGCCGGCGTGCCCCTCCACCAGCGGCGTCGGGAACCCCGGCAGCTCGGCGTAGGGGATCGCCACGGCGCCCTCGATCCGGTCGGCGATGGCGCCCAGCCCGGAACCGAGCACCAGCCCGACCCGCGGGTGCAGGTCGTGGGCGCGGACCAGGATGTCGGCGGCGGCGCGTGCGGCGGTCATCTCCGTCCCTCTCCCTCGCCTCGCGGGCCCAGGATGTCGGGCCCGAACGAATGCGGCAGCAGTTCGCCCAAGGTGAACGTCCGGCGCAAGCCTTCCGGTCCGCAGACGTGCACCGGGGCGTCGTCCGCGGCGAATTCCCTGAGGCGCTGGCGGCAGCCGCCGCACGGCGTGCACAGCAGGCCGTCCGCCGCTTCGCCGCCCATCACCACCACCGCGGCGATGCGCCGTTCGCCGGCCGCCACCATGGCGCCGATGGCCGAGGCCTCGGCGCACTGACCCTGGGGATAGGCGGCGTTCTCCACGTTCGCCCCGGCGAAGACGGCGCCCGAGTCGGTGCGCAGCGCCGCCCCCACGGGGAAGCCGGAATAGGGGGCGTGGGCGTTGGCCCGGGCGGCGCGCGCCGCGGCGATCAGGGGGGCCAGGGCGTCGTCGCTCACCGCCTCATCGCTCCTTCGCGTAGGGGATGCCGCTCGCCTTGGGCGCCACCGCGCGGCCGACGAAGCCGGCCAGCAGCAGCACCGTCAGCACATAGGGCAGCATCTGGATGAACTGCACGGGGATCGTGCCGACCAGCGGCACCACCACCCCCTGCAGGCGCACCTGAACGGCGTCGGCCAGGGCGAACAGCAGGCAGGCGGCCAGGGTCGGCCACGGCCGCCACTTGCCGAAGATCAGCGCGGCCAGCGCCAGATAGCCCTTGCCGGCGGTCATGTCGCGCACGAAGCCGGCGCCGTGGGCGATGGACAGGTAGGCCCCGGCCATGCCGGTCAGGGCGCCGGTCAGCAGCAGCGCCCGGTAGCGCAGGCCCGCCACCGAGATGCCGGCGGTGTCGACCGCCGCCGGGTTCTCGCCGACCGCCCGCAGGCGCAGGCCGAAGCGGGTGCGGGCGAGCACGCCGCTGGTCGCCACCACCACCGCCAGCGCGACCCACACCAGCACGTTGTTGCCGTCGATCAGCACGTCGTAGACCGTGCCCAGCACCGGCACCGTGTCGGCCAGGGGGCCGGGCAGATCGACGTCGGGCAGCCGCTCGCCGGCCTTGAGCAGCGGCGTCTGGCCGCCCTGCTGGAACCAGGCGAGCGCCAGGGTCGGCGCCAGCCCGGCGACCAGGATGTTGATCGCCATGCCCGACACCACCTGGTTGCCGCCGTAGGTGACGCAGGCGAGGCCGTGCACCAGGGCCAGGGCCACGCCGGCGGCCATGGCGGCGAGCAGGCCGAGCCAGGCGCTGCCGGTGAGCGCGGCGACGGCGGCGCCGAAGAAGGCACCGGCCAGCATCTTGCCTTCCAGCCCGATGTCGACGACGCCGGCACGCTCGCAATAGAGGCCGGCGAAGGCCGCCAGCACCAGCGGGGTCGCCACGCGGACGGTGGCGTCGACGATCAGCAGCAGCGTCATCAGCGCGTCGGCCATCGCCCTACCCCGCCTCGGCGGCGAAACGACGCCCGCGCATCGCCGCCTCGATGCGCGGCCGGAACAAGTTCTCCATGGCCCCAGCCATGAGGATGACGAGCCCCTGGATGACCATCACGAGGTCGCGGTTGACGGCGGGAAAGTCGAAGGAGATGTTGGCGCCGCCCTGGGCCAGCACGCCGAACAGCAGCGCCGCCGGCACGATCCCCAGGGGATGGCTGCGCCCCATCAGCGCCACGGCGATGCCGACGAAGCCGGCGCCGTTGACGACGTTGAGGATCAGCCGGTGCTGGGCGCCGAGGATGTCGTTGACGCCGGCCAGCCCGGCGAGCGCCCCCGACAGCACCATGGCGAGGATGACGACGCGCCCCGGCCGGATGCCGGCGTAGACGGCGGCGCGCTCGTTGCGGCCCACCGTGCGCAACTCGTAGCCCCAGCGGGTGTGCCAGACGAACACCCACACCGCCGCGCAGGCGGCCAGCGCCAGCAGGAAGGAGAGGTTGAGGGGGGAGCGCGCGACCTCGACGCCCATCCAGGCGAACACCCGGTCGACGGTGGGCAGCCACGATTCCGGGGCGAAGGAACGCGACTCCGGCGACTGCTGGCCCGGCTTGATCAGGACGTCGACGAGCAGCCAGGTCATCACCGCGGCGGCGATGAAGTTGAACATGATGGTGGTGATGACGACGTGGCTGCCGCGCCGCGCCTGCAGCCAGCCCGGCACGAACGCCCAGCCCGCGCCGAACAGCGCCGCCGTGACGGTGCCGGCCAGCGCCACCGCCGGCCACGGCCAGCCCGACAGCGCCAGGCCCGCCAGCCCGGCGCCGAGCCCGCCGATGTAGGCCTGCCCCTCGCCGCCGATGTTGAACAGGCCGGCATGGAAGGCGACCGCCACCGCCAGCCCGGTGAAGACGTAGTTGGTGGTGAAGTAGAGCGTGTAGCCGATCGCCTCGGGATAGCCCAGCGCCTCCACCACCATCAGCCGCAGGACGGCCAGCGGATTCTCGCCGATCGCCAGGATGACCAGGCTCGACAGCGCGAAGGCGGCGACCAGGTTGACCAGCGGGATCAACCCCCAGTCGACCCACCGCGGCAGCGTGCTCCCCCCACCCGCCATCCGACCTCCCGACCGCGACCGCCTCACGGACCGTGACAGTGCCGTGCCGCACGCACGAGCGCAAGGGCGCGACGGTGATAGTGCCGGCCGCTCCCTCAGGCCGTCGCCGACGGCGCCATGAGCGCCCGGTACGCCATCTGGTCGTCGTAGAGCCGCTGGAACACCCGGTACTTGCGGTCGTGATAGCCGCGCAACGCGCCGTCGGCCGGCGGCACGACCCGGCCCGCCCGGCTCATGCCGGACATGCCGGCCGGCACGTCGGCGTAGGCGCCGGCCGCCACGGCCCCCAGGACGGCGGCGCCGAGCAGCACCGCCTCCGGCTCCTCCGGCAGGACGAGGGCGCACCCCAGCGCGTCGGCGTGCGCCTGCACGAACACCGGATTCTTCGTCCCGCCGCCGCAGGCGAGCAGCGTGTCGATGGCATAGCCGCAGCCGTTCATCGTCTCGACGATGTGGCGGGTGCCGTAGGCGACGGCCTGCACCGTCGCCAGGTAGAGCAGCGCCAAGTCGTCGAGGCTGTCGGCCAGGCGCAGGCCGCTGATCATGCCGCGCAGGCTGGCGTCGGCGCGCGGCGAGCGGTTGCCGTGGAAGTCGGGCAGCACGTGCAGGTCGCGGGTCAGCTCGGCGACGGCGACGCCGTCGCGCGCCGCCATGGCGGCGAGGTGCTCGTTCAGCACGAGGTAGACCGACTCGTCGACCGCCCGCGCCCGCGCGGCGAGGTCGGCATGGCGCGGGTGGCCGTGCACCACGTGGTCGATCAGGGCGCCGGTCGCCGACTGGCCGCCCTCGTTCAGCCACAGGCCGGGGACCATGGCGGAGAAGTAGGGGCCCCAGACGCCGGGGATGAAGCGGGGCGCGCCGCGGCTCACCGCCATGTGGCAGCTCGACGTGCCGCCGACGAGGGCGAGGCGCCGGTCGAAGTCGACGGCGCCCTCGCCGGGGATGGCGGCGCCGAGGACGCCGACGCCGCCGGCGTGGGCGTCGATCAGCGAGGTGCCCACCGGCGTGCCGGGCCGCAGCCCGAGTTCGCCGGCCGCCCGCGCCGACAGCCCGCCGGGAACGGCGCTGCCGACCGCGCCGACATCGGTGCCGATGCGGGCATGCCCCTCCTCCACGAGGTCGCCGAGGCCGATGGCGCGCAGGAACCCGTCGTCCCAGCGGCCCTCGTGGCCGAGATAGGTCCACTTGCACACCAGCGAGCACAGCGAGCGCCGCGGCGATCCGGTGGCGCGCCAGGTCAGGAAGTCCGGCAGGTCGAGGAAATGGCCGGCGCGGCGCCAGCTCTCCGGCAGGTTCTCCTTCAGCCACAGGAGCTTGGGCGTCTGCATCTCGAGCGACACGCGGCCGCCGACGTAGCGCAGCACGTCGTGGCCGCCGGCGTTGATCCGCGCGGCCTGGTCGTCGGCGCGGTGGTCCATCCAGACGATGACGTTGCGGGTGTCGCCGCCGTCGACGTCCACCGTCACCGGGCGCCCGGCCGGGTCGAGCACCACCAGGGAGCAGGTGGCGTCGAAGCCGATCCCCACCACGTCGGGCGCCGCGGCGCAGCCCTCCAACGCCTCGCGCACCGCGGCGCACACGCTGGACCAGATGTCGTCCGACGACTGCTCCGCCCATTCCGGGGCCGGCCGCCACAGCCGGATCGGCCGCGTGGCCGTCGCCAGCCGGCGCCCCTCCAGGTCGAAGATCCCGGCGCGGGCGCTGCCCGTGCCGACGTCCACCCCGATGACCGCCCGTGTCATGATCCTTCCCTCCGGGGCCCGGCCTCAGGCCGCCCCCGCTCCGTCGAGGCCGGCGCAGAAGGCCTCGAACGCCTCGCGCGTGGCGTAGGACTTCTGGGTGCCCGGCCGGGTGATGCTGTCGGCAGCATAGCGCACCGCCAGGCGCAGAGCCTTGTCGAGGTCGCGGCCCTCCACATAGTAGCGCGCGAAGCTGCCGATGAAGGCGTCGCCGGCCCCCGTGGTGTCGACCGGACGGACCGCCACCGGGTCGATCCGCCGCGCCGCCGTGCCGGCCGTCACCAGCAGCGCGCCGCGCGCGCCCAGCGTGACGATCACCGTGCGGATGCCCCGCCCGATCAGGCGCCGCGCCGCCGTCTCGGCTTCGGCCTCGGTGGTCACCGGCAGGCCGGAGATGGTGGCGAGCTCGGTCTGGTTGGGCACCAGGAAGGTCACCCGTTCGATCCGCGCGGGATCGAGGTCGGCCGCCGCCGGGGCGGGGTTGAGCAAGGTCTCGATGCCGTGGCGGGCGCCGAAGGCGATGGTGTGGTAGACCGTTTCCAGCGGCACCTCGAGCTGCAGGACGATCAGGTCGCACGCCCGCAGCGCGTCGGCGGCGCGGTCGACATCGGCCGGCGACAGCAGGGCGTTGGCGCCCTTGACGATGAGGATGCTGTTCTCGCCCGACGGCTCGACGAAGATCGGCGCCACCCCGCTCGACGTGCCGGGCACCCGCTCGACGAAGCGGGTGTCGATCCCGCAGGCGCCGAAGTTGCGGATCGTGTTGTCGGCGAAGATGTCGTCGCCGACCTTGGTGACCATCAGCACCTCGGCCCCCAGGCGCGCCGCGGCGACGGCCTGGTTGGCGCCCTTGCCGCCGCAGCCCATCTCGAAGCGCGGCGCCTCGATCGTCTCGCCCGGCGCCGGCATGCGGTCGGTGTAGGTGATCAGGTCGACCATGTTGCTGCCGACCACGGCGATCCTGCCCGGCATGGCGGTGTCCTCCCTCGTCACAGTGCGCGGATGGCGCGTTCGGCGGCCTCGGCCTCGGCGGGCGCGAGATAGCCGAGCCGCACCGAGAAGCGGCGCGTCGCCCCGCCCTCCAGGGTCTGCACGTTGCCCTTGGCGCGCTCGGCGGCGTAGCCCTCCGGCTCGCAGGTGGAGGGCAGCGCGAAGGCGCAGACCTTCTGGTCGCTGTTGACCAGCACCCAGCGCACCGTCCTGGGGAAGCTGGCGACGTCGTAGGCGATGTGGAAGGCGTCGCCCTCGCGCCGGCGCAGCATCAGCGCGGTGCGCCCGTCGGCCGCGGCGCGCAGGCCGCGGACGTAGAACACCTGCTCGGGATCGTAGCGCGCGGGCTCGTCGAGCACCTCCATGACCGAGGGATCGCGCGCCAGCTCCTCCAGCAGGGCGTCGTAGGCCGGGCTGCGCGGCACGTGGGCCGGCACCTGGGTGCGCACCACGGTGCATTCCGGCGTGAAGGGAGCGGGCTGGACGATGCGCGCGCCCTCGGCGAAGGCGAAGTTGACGTGGCACATGTACATGAGGTCCATGGCCGCGCCGGAGCGGTTCTCCACCGCCATCTCGATGTCGAACAGGGTGGAGTCGGGGCGCAGCACGACCCGCGGCCGCGCCGCGTAGTGGGCGCCGAAGCCCATCACGTACTCGCGCAGCCCCGTCACCGCCAGGTAGGGCCCCTCGCCGTCCTCGCCGATCTCCAGGCCGGCCTCGTCCATCGGCGCGCACGGCATCTCGCCGTGCAGGGGGTGGCTGTCCTGCGGGCCCGGGCAGCCGTTGCGCAGCAGGCCGGAATGGAAGGCGAAGCAGCCGTAGGTGCCGACGATCACGTCGGCCGGCCGCGGCATGGCGAACATGTTGGCCATGGTCAGGTCGACGCCGTCGAACACCGCGTCCCACACCATCTGCCCGAAATAGGGCAGCACCACGAGGTGGCCGCGGCGGTTGGCGAGGCGGACCGCCTCGATGCCGCTGTCGTAGCGGAACAGGCCGGCGGTCATGCCGGCCGCCTCGACGACGGTCCGCTCGGCCTCGCCGAAGAAGGTCCTGCGGAGATGGACTGCGGATCGGACGGTCATGGTTTCCCCCTCCGGCGCCCGCTCAGCGGGTGCGCGTCTTGAAGGCGTTGATGGCGATCACCAGCAGCAGGAAGCCGCCCCAGATGAAATCGATGAGATGGTTGGAGAAGCGCAGGATCTGGAAGCCGCTGGACAGCAGCATCAGGGCCAGCACGGCGATCGACACGCCGAGCACGGTGCCCCGCCCGCCGGCCGGGTTGGTGCCGCCGAGCACGGCGATCAGCACCGCCTGCAGCAGGTACGAGGTGCCGTAGTCCGACTTGGCGGCGTTGGTCCGCCCCGACAGGATGATTCCGGCCACGGAGGCGAGGACGCCGGTCAGCACGTAGCTCCAGAACACCATGCGCTCGCGCTTCAGACCGGCGAACAGGGCCGCCTTCGGGTTGGTGCCGATCAGCATGAGGTTGACGCCGAAGGTGGTGCGCGACAGCACGAAGGCGATCAGCGCCGCCAGCAGCACGAACAGGACGAAGGGGGTGGCGAGCCCGAGGATCTTGCCGTTGCCGAGGAAGGTCCAGGCCGCGGGGAAGCCGACGATGGCCGGGCCGCCGGTCAGCACGATGGCCAGCCCGGTGAAGACCTGGCCGCTGCCGAGCGTCGCCAGGATCGGCGTGATGCCCAGGCGGGTGATGAGGAAGCCGTTGATCGCCCCCGCGACCACCCCGGTGCCGAGCGCCACGACGCCGCCCAGCAGCACCACCATGACCCCGGTGTCGGCCATTCCCGCGGCACCGGCCAGCCGGTGGAAGACCACGCCGGCGAGGATGCCCGAGAGGTTGGCCACGCCGACCACCGACAGGTCGATGCCGCCGGTCAGCATGGCGATCATCATGGCGATGGACAGCAGCCCGAGCTCCGGGAAGATGTAGGTGATCGATTCGAAGTTGTAGTAGCGCAGGAACTTGTCGGGGCTCAGCGCCGTCATCACGGCGAAGATCAGCACCGTCATCACCACGAGCTGGACGATGTTGTTGTCGCGGTTGATGAGGGCGCGGACATCGAGCGGGTGCTTCATGGCGGCTGCGTTCCTCATGATCCCACCCCCCTCACGCCTGGCGACGGCGGTCGCGCCACGCCGTCACGGCGGTGGCGACGATGATGATGACGCCCACCACCACCCGCTGCCAGGTGGTGTCGACCTTCATGATGATGAGGCTGTTCTTGACCATCACGAGCATGAAGACGCCGAGCATCGTCCCCAGCACCGTGCCGCGCCCGCCGAAGATGGAGGCGCCGCCCAGCACCACGGCGGCGATCACGTCGAGCTCCAGGCCGACGAAGTCGCGCGGATTGGCCAGCCAGATCATGCCGCTGTGCAGCAGCCCGGCGAAGCCGGCGAGGGCGCCGGCGGTGCAGTAGATGAAGAAGATGGTGCGGCGCAGGTCGAAGCCGGCGCGCCGCGCCGCCTCGGCGTCGCCGCCCAGCGCGTAGGCGCTGCGCCCGATCATGGTGTGGCGCAGCACCAGGTGCATCAGCACCGCCAGGCCGAAATAGACCAGCACCATGGCGGTCAGCCCGTAGGTCGTGCCGTTGTCCTTCACCAGGCTGACGACCTCGACCTTGGCGAAGTCCATCAGCGCGTCCGGCATCCGGTTGATGTTGATCATGCTGGTGCCGACGACGCCGAGCAGGAAGCCGCGCACCATGGCGCCGGTGCCGAGCGTCACGATCAGCGGGATCATGCGGAATTTGTAGACGAAGAGGGCGTTGAGGCAGCCCAACAGCAGGCCGATCACCGCGGCGGTCAGGAAGGGCAGCGCCACGCCGTCGTAGCCCAGGTACAGCATGCCCTTGACCGTCAGGTACATGGCGGCGACGGCGAAGGCCGGGAACGAGACGTCGATGCCGCCGGAGATCATGACCAGCAGCACGCCCAGCGCCATGATGCCGATGATCACGTTGCTGCGCAGCAGGCTGAACAGGTTGTCGAGCTGCCAGAAGGCCGGGTTGACCAGGCCGATGAGGATCATGGCGAGCAGCAGGATGCCCGCGATGACCGTTTCCGAGCGTCGGAGCCAGGCCATCATGTCCTCCTCACGTCAGGGCCTTCAGACGCTCGCTGACCTGCTCCTCGGAGGTCGCGGCGCTGTCCAGTTCCTCGACGAACCGGCCACGGTGCATCACGACGATGCGGTTACAGTTCTGCACCAGCTCCAGCACGTCGTCGGAGATCATCAGCACGGCGAGTCCGTGATGCACGGCGAGTTCGCGGATCTTGCGGTGGATCTCGGCCTTCGAGCCGACGTCGACGCCGACCGTCGGCCCGTTGAGGATGAGCACCCGGGCGTCGGTGAGCAGCCAGCGGGCGAGCACCACCCGCTGCTGGTTGCCGCCCGAGAGCTGGATCACCGGGGCGGCCCCCGACGGCGTCACGATCGGCATGGAGCGGATCATGCCGGAGGACAGCGCGGCGGCGCGCTCGCGGTCGATCACCAGATGCGGCGCCAGCCGATCGTAGGAGGTCGCCAGCATGTTGCGGTCGATGCTCTGGGTGAGGAACAGCCCCTCGGTCAGGCGGTCCTCCGGCACGTAGGCGACGCCGGCGCCGATGGCGTCCTGGGTCGAGTGCAGGCGGACCGGCGCCCCGTCGATGCGGATCTCGCCGCGGTAGCCCGGCATCATGCCGAACAGGGTCAGCGCCACCTCGGTGCGGCCGGAGCCGAGCAGGCCCGACAGCCCGACGATCTCGCCGGGCCGCACCGCCAGGTTCAGCCCCTCGAAATGGCCGGCGGCAGCGAGGTCGCGGATCTCCAGGCGCGGCGGCGGCGCGGTGCCGGCCGGCGGCGTCCAGACATAGGGCTCGTTCAGGATGTCGGACCCGGTCATGTGGCGGACGATGGCCGCCTCGTCGAAGTCGCCGGTCGGGCCCTCGGCGACCTTGCGGCCGTTGCGGATGACGGTGATGCGCTCGCTGATCTCCAGCATCTCGCGCATCTTGTGGCTGACGAACAGGACGGCGATGCCGCGCGCCTGGATGTCGCGGACGATGCGGAACAGCGTCTCCACCTCCTTGCGGGTGAGCGCCGTCGTCGGCTCGTCCATGATGATGAGCCGGGCGTCCGACATCAGCGCGCGGGCGATGGCGACGAGCTGCTTGCCGGCGGTCGGCAGGGTGCCGACCTCGGCGTCGAGGTCGAGGGCGACGCCCAGCCGCTCCACCGCCTCGCGGGCGATGGTCCGCGTGCGCCGCCAATCCATCAGCCGCCGCTTCTCGCGCAGATGGACGTTGATCGCCAGGTTCTCGGCGACCGTCAGATTGCCGAACAGGGAGAAGTCCTGGTAGATCACCTGGACGCCGCGGTCGATCGCGGCGATCGGCGTCAGCCGGCCGGCGGGCCGGCCGTCGACGAGGATCTCGCCGGCGTCGGGCTGGTAGACGCCCGACATGATCTTGATCACCGTCGACTTGCCCGAGCCGTTCTCGCCGGCCAGGCAGTGGATCTCGCCGGCCCGGATGGCGAGCGAGATGCCGTCGAGGGCGACGACGCCGGAGAACTCCTTCCGGACGTCGCGGAGTTCGATGAGATCGTCTGCCATGGCCAGCCCGCCAGCGTGAAGAACGGAGGAAGCGAGGGGTGCCGGCGCCGGAAGGCCGGCGTCGCCGCCGGCCTTCCCCGCCCGCCGGGGCAGGCTCAGAAGTCGTACTTGTCCATGTTCTTGTTGGTCACGCCGACCCAGCCCTGGCCGTAGAGCAGGTTGGGCTTGGCCCCTTCGGGCGTGGTCAGCTTGGTGTAGCCGGGCAGGCCGAGGTCGAGGCCGGCCTTGATCTGGTCCTTCTTGCCGTCCAGCGCCATCACCGCCAGCATGTTCATGGCGTAGCCGGCGACCGCGGGGTCCCAGAACTGGATGTACTGGATGTTGCCGTTGGCGAGATACTCGCCCGCCACCGAGACCAGCCCGGTGCCGGAGAAGAACAGCTTGTCCTTCAGCCCGCGCTCGGCGATCAGCCGGCCGGCGCCCGCCGAGGTCGGCATCGGACCGCCGACGATCCCCTTGAGGTCGGGATAGGTGGTGAGGACTTCCTTCAGCTTGTTGTAGTCGGTGTTGGCGTCGTCGTAGGTCTCCAGCCGGTTGGTCACCAGCTCCATCTTCGGGAAGTGCTCCTTCTGGTAGGCGATGGCGCCGTCGATCCATTCGTTCTGCGACTTCGACGTCAGGCTGCCGACGGTGGCGACGTACTTGCCCTCGCCGCCCATGTAGCCGCCCAGCACCTCCATGAGCTTGGCGCCGTACGCCTTGTTGTCGAAGGCCTCCAGCACGTAGTCGGCGTTCTGGATGTTCGACGCCTCGTGGGCGATGACGACGATGCCGCGGTCGCGCGCCTTCTTCAGCACGGGCTCCACCGCCTCGACCGAGAACGGCACGATGGTGATGGCGTCGACGCCCTGGGCGATCAGGTTCTCCACCAGTTGCACCTGCGCCGCCGCGTCCGCCTGGCTCGGTCCCACCATCCAGGTGTCGTGGCCGGTGTCGGCGCCGAACTGCTTCACGCCCTCGCGCATGCGGTCGAACCAGGCGATGCCGTCGACCTTCACCACCGTCGCGATGGAGTAGGTCTTGCCGGTGGCGCTCGACGTCAGCGTCTTGACGGCGTCCGGCGTGGCGACCGGGTCCTCGGCCAGCGCCGGTCCCGCGATCAGCGCGCCGGCGACGAAGAGTGACGAGAGAAGCATCTTCATTGCTGCGGACTCCCATGGAAGAAGGCTTTTTGTGTCGAAGGGGCCGCCCGACCCCTCCCCCGTGCCGACGGCGGATCGCCTCGCGAGGCGGCCCGCCGCGTTCCGCGTCAGCCGGTGACGATCGCCACGCTGGCGCTGGCGCCGATCCGCGACGCCCCGGCCTCGATCATGCGGCGGGCGTCCTCGGTGGTGCGCACGCCGCCGGACGCCTTGACCCCCATGCCGTCGCCGACGGTGCGGCGCATCAGGGCGACGTCGGCGACGGTGGCGCCGCCGCCGGCGAAGCCGGTGGACGTCTTGACGAAATCGGCCGTGGCCTCCTGCGCCAGCCGGCAGGCGAGCACCTTCTCGGCGTCGCTCAGCAGGCCGGTCTCGATGATGACCTTGAGCAGCGCGTCGCCGCAGGCCCGCTTGACCGCGGCGATGTCGTCGCGCACGGCGGCCGTCTCGCCGGCCTTCAGCAGGCCGATCGGGATGACCATGTCGACCTCGCGCGCGCCGTGGCGCACCACCCACTCGGCCTCGGCCACCTTGATCGCGGTGGGGTCGGCCCCGAAGGGAAAGCAGATCACCGCGCAGGTCGCCACCGCCGAGCCGGCGAGCCGCTCGGCCACCAGGGGAACGAACAGCGGGTTGACGCAGACCGCCTTGAACGCGTGCGCCAGCGCCTCGTCGCACAGCCGGCCGATCTCGGCCGGCTGCGCGTCGGGGCGCAGCAGCGTGTGGTCGATGTACCGCGCCAGATCACCCGGCGCCGCAGGGACGCTCGCTGTGGACATGGGACGCTCCCCCGGACGGCGCCGTTGGCAGCCGTCCAAATGTTATTATTCTAACATTTTGTGGAATGATGGTTTCACATTGACGGCGTGTATGTCAAGGTGAAAACATGTTTCCGGGACTCGCCCGATCCCGCCCCCGGCCGCCGGCCGCCGGGATGCCGGGCGGTCGCCGGTGGTGGGGGCAGCCATGTCGACGCGAAGGACGGAGCGGCTGGACCGCTTGCAGACGGCGTTGGAGCCGGGGGGATATCTGAGGCTGAAGGACGCCGCGCGCCTGCTCGGCGTGTCGGAGATGACGGTGCGCCGGGACATCGCCGCCGGCGGCGGCCGCTTCACCTACCTCGGCGGCTACATCGCCGGCGCGCCGGAGGACCCGGGCGGGCTCGGCTACATGCTGGACCGCGAGCGCGACGCCCACACCGACCTGAAACGGGCCGCCTGCGAGGCCGCGGCGACCCTGCTGGCACCGCGGGCGACCATTTTCCTCGACTGCGGCACGACGATCCCGCACCTCGCCAGCCGGATACCCGCCCACAGCGGCATCACGGTGGTGTGCTATGCGATGAACGTGGCGGAGATCGTCTGCAAGAAACCCGGCGTGCGGGTGCTCCTGCTGGGCGGCCTCTACCACCCGTCCTCGGCCTCCTTCTCCAGCCCGGAGGCTCTGGACACGCTGCGCGGCATCGGCATCAACACGGCCTTCGTCTCGGCCGGCGGCGTCCACCCGTCGCTCGGCGTGAGCTGCTCCAACTTCCACGAGGTGGAGATCAAGCAGGTCGCCATGGCGAAGGCGGTGAGCAAGGTGCTGGTGGTCGATTCCACCAAGTTCGCCGTCGTCAAGCCGGCGTACTTCGCCCGGCTCGACGCGTTCGACGCCGTGTGCTGCGACGCCGGCATCGCGCCGGACGCGCGGACCCTGGTCGAGGACGCCGGAGCCCGCCTGCTGGTGGCTTGACGGGGCTTGGCGTTCGCCCCCCGCCGTTGTCGGGCCACGCGGCGCCGTCGGCCCGGGCCGTGGGCATGCCTCCGGCGATGCGGTCGCCGCACCGGACGAAGATGCGGTCGACCACGGGACCTCCCTCGACGCTGCCGGCGCCGGAGACATCACCCTGCGGGCGTCGCGCAGCATGAACGGGCGCTCGCGAGCGGACCCGGCGGCGCCGACGGCGACGCCGCGAGTCGGCTGACCCGCCGGAGAACGCCGGAACAGCATCGCTCAGCCAAGCTCCAGCTCACCCAATGGCAGTCAGCCAAAGCTAAATAATCCACGAAACCACCCGCCTATACTTCCTTTTTTTCCTTCGAATACGGATTACAGCGGAAAAAAGGGCGAAACCCTCACAAAACAGTTGTTGCTGCACCGCAGCGTTTATACTTCCTTTTGCTGAACACTGCTGAGCTTCTACATTCCACCGCGAGCCAGCAGCCGATCACCTCAGCAATGATTTTCCGGACAAACCGTCGAGGAGTCACAGGTCTCATGAGCTGGGCCGGCCAATTCCAATGCGCCATCGGCAAGAGCCGATTCGGGTCCCATCAGCAGACGCCTCCACG
This sequence comes from Azospirillum sp. ST 5-10, assembly GCF_051225715.1. Taxonomy (NCBI): domain Bacteria; kingdom Pseudomonadati; phylum Pseudomonadota; class Alphaproteobacteria; order Rhodospirillales; family Azospirillaceae; genus Azospirillum; species Azospirillum sp. ST 5-10. The sequence goes on along the minus strand of NZ_JBPJSP010000021.1, from coordinate 27,174 downwards.
CGCAACGCCAAGATCCGACCACTCCCTCCCCACGCTGATCTGCTTTTCGCATCTGCGCTGGAATTTCGTCTATCAGCGGCCGCAGCATCTGATGGCGAGGTTCGCTCGGGACCATCGGGTGCTGTTCTTCGAGGAGCCGGTCCGCAACGACACGCCGGAACCCTGGCTGGACGTGCGGGAGGAGGAGGGGGTGCGCGTCCTCGTGCCCCGGATTCCTCTCGCCCTGAGCGAGCGCGACACCGCAATGGCGCAGCGCGCGCTGCTCGACGACCACCTCGCCGCCGGGGGAATCGAGGACCCGATCCTCTGGTATTACACGCCGATGAGCCTGGACTGGTCGGGCCATCTCCGCGGCTCCCTGGTGATCTACGACTGCATGGACGAACTGTCGGCGTTCCACGGCGCACCGCCGGAGCTGGTCGAGCGCGAACGCGCTCTGCTCAAGCGGGCGGACGTGGTGTTCACGGGCGGGGTCAGCCTGTACGAGGCCAAGCGATCGCTTCATCCCAACGCGCACGCCTTTCCCAGCAGCGTCGACGTCGCCCACTTCGCGGCCGCCCGGTCCATGGTGGACGAACCCGACGACCAACGCGCGATCCCCGGACCGCGCCTTGGTTTCTACGGCGTCATCGACGAGCGGCTGGACGTCGATCTCCTGGACGCCGCCGCCGGCCTGCGCCCGGACTGGCAGTTCATCCTCCTCGGGCCGGTCGTCAAGATCGATCCCGCCCGCCTGCCGAAGCGCCCGAACGTCCACCATCTCGGCCCGAAAGTGTACGACGACCTGCCGCGCTATCTCGCCGGCTGGGACGTCGCCCTGATGCCGTTCGCACGCAACGAAGCCACCCGCTTCATCAGCCCGACCAAGACGCCGGAGTATTTGGCCGCCGGCCGCCCGGTCGTCTCGACGTCGATCACCGACGTGGTGCGGAGCTACGGCGACACCGGCCTCGTCCGCATCGCCGACGCGCCGGAGGACTTCGTCGCCGCCATCGGTGCGGCGCTGGCCGACGCTGCCGATCCGGAGCGTCTGCGCACCGCCGCCGACCTCGTCCTGCGGGACATGTCCTGGGACAGGACGCAGGCGCGCATGAAGGAGGTGATGGACAAGGCCCGGGTCCCGGTCCGCACGCCGCCGGCGCCGGTGCCGCTCCATCTGGTCGCCTCGGGCATCCCGGTGCCGACCGCGGCGGGCGGGGTGCGACCGGCGCACCGGAAGACCGGGTTCGACTATCTGATCGTCGGCGCCGGGTTTGCGGGCAGCGTGCTCGCCGAGCGGCTGGCGAACGGCCTGGGCAAGCGGGTGCTGCTGATCGACCGCCGACCGCACATCGCAGGCAACGCCTACGACCATTACGACGACGCAGGCATCCTCATCCATCGCTACGGCCCGCACATCTTTCACACCAACGCGCAGCAGGTCGTCGACTATCTCTCCCGATTCACCAAGTGGCGCCCCTACGAGCATCGTGTGCTGGCGCAAGTGCGCGACCGGCTCGTGCCGATCCCGATCAACCGGACCACCATCAACCGGCTGTACGGCCTCGCCCTGACGCCGGAGCAGGTGGACGGATTCCTGGCCTCGCGGGCGGAGCCGGTCGCCGAGATCCGCACCTCGGAGGACGTGGTGGTCAGCCGCGTCGGGCGGGAGCTCTACGAGCTGTTCTTCCGCGGGTACACCCGCAAGCAGTGGGGGCTCGACCCGTCGGACCTGGACAAGTCGGTCACCGCGCGGGTGCCGACGCGGACCAGCGACGACGACCGCTACTTCGGCGACAGCTTCCAGGCCATGCCGCTGCACGGCTACACGCGGATGTTCGAGGCCATGCTCGACCATCCGAACATCAAGGTGATGGTCAACACCGATTTCGAAGAGATCCGGCACGAGGTGCGGTACGACCGGATCGTCTACAGCGGCCCCATCGACGAGTTCTTCGGCCATTGCTACGGCAAGCTGCCCTACCGGTCCCTGCGGTTCCGGCACACGACGAGCGATCGGGAGACCTTCCAGCCGGTGGCGGTGGTCAACTACCCGTCGGAGGACGTGCCCTACACCCGCATCACCGAGTACAAGCATCTGACCGGCCAACAGCACCCGAGGACCAGCATCACGTATGAGTATCCGGCCGCCGACGGTGACCCCTACTACCCCATCCCCCGGGCCGAGAACCAGGAGCTGTTCCGCCGATACCAGGCGCTCGCCGACGCGACGCCGAACGTCCTCTTCCTCGGGCGGTTGGGGACGTACCGCTACTACAACATGGACCAGGTGGTGGCGCAGGCGCTGGCGGCCTACGCGCGCATCGCCCGCGACGACCAGCAGGCCCAGGCGCTCACCCGCGCCGCGCGCGAGTTCCGGTCGCTCGGCAACGAGCCGGTCGTCCGGAACGACCCGGCCGGCGTCGACGCCGTGTCCCGCAAGGTCGCCGATCTCGGAGACTGAACGCCCCCATCCCACCCGTCGTGACGGCGGCAGCCGGCGCTTCCCATCGGCGGCGCCGGCGTGTCCGCGGGAGAAGCATGCATGAACCACGCGCCCCTCTTCGACAGCGTCTTTCTCGGCGGCTTCGAGTGTTCGACGCACCGGCGGCACGACGGGCGGCGTCTCGACCTGATCGCCGCGACCGGCCACGACCGGCACGCCGCCGGCGACTACGCCCGCATGGTCGCCCACGGCATCCGCGGCGTCCGCGACGGGGTGCGCTGGCATCTCGTGGAATCGGCGCCCGGCCACTACGACTGGTCCAGTTTCGTGCCCATGCTCCGCGCCGCCCGGGCGGCCGGCGTTCGTGTCGTCTGGGACCTTTGCCACTACGGCTGGCCGGACGATCTCGACATCTGGCGGCCGGCCTTCGTGGAGCGGTTCGCGCGCTTCGCCGCCGCCGTTGCCGGCGTGGTGCGCGACGAGGGCGGGGAGCCGCCCGTCTACTGCCCGGTCAACGAGATTTCGTACTGGGCGTGGGCCGGAGGCGACATGGCCCGCTTCAACCCCATGGCGCGAGGCCGGGGTTGCGAGCTGAAGCACCAGTTGGTGCGGGCGACGATCGCCGCCGTCGACGCCATCCGGTCCGTCGACCCCCGCGCCCGCTTCGTCCAGGTCGACCCGGTGATCCACGTGCTGCCCCGGCCCGACCGGCCCCGTGACGCCGCCGCCGCCGAGGGCGCGCGCCTCGCTCAGTTCGAGGCTTGGGACATGATCGCCGGCCACGTCTGGCCGGGTCTCGGCGGCAAGCCGGAGTATCTGGACATCATCGGCGTCAACTACTACTCCGACAACCAGTGGTTCCTGAACGGCGGGACGATCGAGCGCACCGATCCCCGCTACCGGCCGTTCGCCGACATCCTGGCCGAGACGCACCGGCGATACGACCGTCCGCTGCTGGTCGCCGAGACGGGCGCCGAGGGCGACGCCCGCGTGCCATGGCTCGACTACGTCTGCGACCAGGTCCGCTCGGCGCTCGCCCGTGGCGTCCCGGTGGAAGGGATCTGCCTCTATCCCATCCTCGACTATCCCGGCTGGGCCGACGAACGGCACTGCGAGGTCGGGCTCTATGGGCCGTGCGACGAGCGCGGCGGGCGCCGCCTCCACCGTCCCCTCGCCGCCGCCCTCGACCGCCAGGGGGCCGGTTTCGACGCCCGGCCGGCCGCGGTCGCGATGGCGGCCGCCTCCTGAGGCGGTCCGGCCCGTCCATCCGCCGCCGTGAAGGAGCCGTCCGTGACGCCGTCCCATCAGCCTCTGCCCGATCGCCCGCTTCCCTTCCTCATGCGCTACGTGCGCCTGCGGTCGTGGCACTTCGGCTGGCTGTTCACCTTCATCGTCGGCGCCGCCGCCTGTGCCGTGGCCGTGCAGTACGCCATGAAGCTGCTCATCGACGCGATGGCGGCCCCCGACCGGCCGTCGGTCGACGTCTGGACGCCGCTCGGCCTGTTCCTCGGCCTGATCGCGATGGAGAACGTGCTGTGGCGGCTCGGCGGATGGCTCGGCGGCCGCACGGTGGTGGCGACCGGCGTCGACATGCGCCTCGACCTGTTCGCGCATCTCACCGGGCACTCGATGCGCTATTTCTCCGGCCATCTGGCGGGCGCGTTGGGCAACCGCATCGCCGGCACGGCAACGGCCGCAGCGCAGATCTTCAGCACGCTCACCTGGAACATCGTTCCTCCCTGCACCGATTTCCTCGGCGCCGTGGTGGTGCTGCTGACCATCGACTGGCGCATGGCGCTGGCGCTGGTCGTGTTCGTCGCGGTCGTCGCCTGGTGCATCGTCCGGCTGGGCCTGCGGGGACGCCACCTGCACCACGCCTTCGCCGAACAGGCGGCGCGCACCGGGGGCGAATTGGTCGACGTCGTCGCCAACGTGTGGGCGGTGAAGGCCTTCTCCGCCGGCCGGCGCGAACGCGACCGCCTCGCCGGCGAGTTCGGCGTGGAAGCGGCGGCGCATCGGCGCAGTTGGATGCACCTGGAGAAGACGAGGGTCGTGCACGACGCCTGCCTGTGGGTCATGGCGGGCTCGATGCTGCTGTGGGCGTTGCTGCTGTGGCGGGCCGGGGACATCACCACGGGAGACGTGGTGATCGCCAGCGCCCTCACCTTCCGCATCCTCCATGGCTCACGCGACCTCGCCTTCGCGCTGGTCAGCGCGACGCAGCACGTGAGCGCCATCGGCGAAAGCCTCCGGGTGATCGCCGCGCCCCACGACGTGCGCGACCCCGTGCCCGCCTCGCCCGTGGCGCCGGGGACCGGGCGCATCGATTTCGAAGCCGTCCGCTACGCCTATCCCGGCGGCCAGCGCGTGTTCGATGGGTTCAGCCTGCACATCCCGGCCGGGCAGAAGGTCGGCCTGGTCGGCCCGTCCGGCGCCGGCAAATCGACGCTCACCAGCCTCATCCAGCGGCTCGACGACGTGCAGCACGGCCGCATCCTGATCGACGGGCAGCCGATCGCCGCGATGGCCCAGGACGACCTGCGGGCGAAGATCGCGGTGGTTCCCCAGGACATCTCCCTGTTCCACCGGCCGATCCTGGAGAACATCCGCTACGGACGCCCCGCTGCCGGCGACGAGGAGGTCCGCGAGGCGGCGCGGCACGCCTTCTGCGACGGTTTCATACGGGAACTCCCGGAGCAGTACGGGACGCTGGTCGGCGAGCGCGGCGTCCGGTTGTCGGGCGGCCAGCGGCAGCGGTTGGGAATCGCCCGCGCCTTCCTCAAGAACGCGCCGATCCTGATCCTCGACGAGGCCACGTCGGCCCTCGACACGGAGTCCGAGCGCGAGGTGCAGATGGCCCTCGCCGAGCTGGCCCGGGGCCGGACGGTGCTGGCGGTGGCGCACCGGCTGTCGACGGTCTCGGCGTTCGATCGGATCGTCGTGCTGATGGAGGGCCGCATCGTCGAGGACGGCCCGCCGTCGGAGCTGCGCCGGCGCGGCGGCGTCTTCCACGCGCTGTGGCGGCTGCAGGCCGAGGGCTTCGCCGCCGAGTAGCTCGGCGCCCTTGTCGGTGGGCCGCCATCCCTCCCGGCTAAGCAGGTTTGCCCGGATCGGGTCACCGATGGCCCGGCCTGGGCAAACTTGCGGGCTCTATGGTTTTGCTGGTTTTCCGAGCCCGCCCAAAGGTGGGCGGAGTTCGGAAAACCTGCTTAGTCGAAGCGGACCGCCGTCGTGTTGGCGCCGCAGACCAGCACCGCCACCCGCTCGCCCGGGGCCGGCACGTAGGCGCCCGCCAGCAGCGCCGCGAAGGCCGCGGCACCGCCGGGTTCCGCCACCACCCGCACGGTGTCCCACAGCGCGCGCTGGGCGGCGCGGATGTCGTCGTCGGTGACGAGGACGGACCGCGCGACGTGCGCCCGGGCGATCGGGAACATCAGCGACCCGACCCGCCTGGGGGCGAGCGAATCCGCGGCGATTCCCTCCGTCTCGGCATCGACCGGGCGTCCCGCGTCGAGCGCCCGCCGCAGGGTCGGGGCCCCCTCGGGCTCGACCGCCACGACCTTGCGCCGGCCGCGGAACCAGGCGGCGATGCCGCCGATGAGCCCGCCGCCGCCGACCGCCACCAGCAGGGTGTCGGTCTCGGGCGCGTCCTCGTCGAGTTCGCAGCCGACGGTTCCCTGCCCCAGCAGGGTCTCCGGCTGGTCGAAGGCGTGGATGGCGAGCGCCCCGCGCTCCGCCACCCAGCGTTCGCTGGCCGCCAGGGCATCGGCGTAGCGTTGGCCGACGACCACCAGGGTGGCACCGTAGCTGCGGATGCGGTCGGCCTTGGCGGGCGACGTCACCTCCGGCACGAAGATCGTCGCCGGCACGCCCAGCCGCATGGCGGCGTAGGCGACCGCCGCTCCGTGGTTGCCGCCCGACGCGGCGACCACGCCGGCCGCCGGGACCGGCCGGGTCAGCAGATTGGCGAACGCGCCGCGGGTCTTGAAGGAGCCGGCGTGCTGCAGGCACTCGAGCTTGAGGTCCACCGGCCGGGCGGCGAGGCCGAAATCCGCCATGTCGACGCGCAGCATCGGCGTGCGGCGGACGTGCGGCCGGATCAGGCGCTCCGTCTCGGCGATGCGCTCGGGTGTGATGGACGGGTCGATCGGCATGGCGGGGCTCCCAGTGGAGGCTTGACATCCATTCTGTTACTTAGCTTAATAACGAAATGCAAGACGTGAACGTGCTGAAGGCGCTGGCCAACGAGCGGCGGCTCGCCATCCTCGGATGGCTGCGGGAGCCCCGGGCGCATTTCCCGCCGCAGGTCGACGGCGACCTGGTGGAGGACGGCGTGTGCGCCCTCCTCATCGCCGAGAAGCTCGGCGTCACGCCGGCGACGCTGAGCGAGCACATGCGGATCCTCGGCCAGGCCGGCCTGGTGCGCTCGAAGCGCATCAAGCAATGGATCTTCTATCAGCGCGACGAGGAGCGGATCGCGGCGGTGAAGAGCGGGCTGCTTGCCGACCTGTGACGCGGCCGCCTCAGCAGGTTTTCCGAACTCCGCCCACCTTTGGGCGGGCTCGGAAAACCTGCAAAACCATGGAGGCCGCAGATTTGCTTAGGCCGCCGTCGCCTCGCCCGCCATCATCAGCCCGAGCCGGCGCTCGTCGGCCTGGCCGGCGGGCATCGCGCCGACGATGCGGCCGCCGCACATGACGAGGATGCGGTCGGCCAGCGCCAGGATCTCCTCCAGCTCCACCGACACCAGCAGGATCGCCTTGCCGGCGTCGCGCAGGGCGACCAGGCGCTTGTGGATGAACTCGATGGCGCCGATGTCGACGCCGCGGGTCGGCTGGCCGACCAGCAGCAGGTCGGGGTTGCGCTCGATCTCGCGGGCCAGCACCAGCTTCTGCTGGTTGCCGCCGGAAAAGCCGGCGGTGGCCAGATCCGGATCGCGGGGGCGGACGTCGTAGGCCGCCATGGCCGCGGCGCAGTGGCGGCGCACCGCGGCGCGGTCCAGCAGCACCCGGCCGTTGTAGGCGACGTCGTCGTGATAGCCGAGGATGGCGCTCTCGGCGGCGGCGAAGCCGGTGACGAGGCCGACCCGCTGGCGGTCCTCCGGCACGTGGGCGAGGCCGCGGCGGCGCAGGTCGCGGGGGTCCTCGGCCGACGGCAGCTCCCGCCCCTTCAGGCGCACCGTCCCGGCGGCGCGGCGGCGCATGCCGGCCAGCGCCTCCAGCAGCTCCGACTGGCCGTTCCCCGAGACGCCGGCGATGCCGACGATCTCGCCGGCGCGCACCGTCAGGTCGACGCCCTTGACCCGCTCCACCCCGGCGCCGTCGACCACCCGCAGCCCCTCGACCTCCAGCACCGCCGCGCCGGGAGAAGCCGCCGCCTTGTCGACGCGCAGCAGGACCTTGCGGCCGACCATCAGCTCCGCCAGCTCCTCGCGGCTGGTGGCGGCGGTCGCCCGTTCGGCCACGACGCGGCCGCCGCGCATCACCGTGACCGCGTCGGTCAGCTCCATGATCTCGCGCAGCTTGTGGGTGATCACCACCACCGTCTTGCCGCGCTGCGTCAGGGCGCGCAGGACGGCGAAGAGGTGGTCGGTCTCCTGGGGGGTCAGCACCCCCGTCGGCTCGTCGAGGATCAGCACGTCGGCGCCGCGGTAGAGCGCCTTGAGGATCTCGACGCGCTGCTGCGCGCCGACGGGCAGCTCGCCCACCGGCCGGTCGAGGTCGACCTCCAGGCCGAACTCGCGCTCCAGCCGCTGCAGCTCGGCCCGGGCACGGCGCAGGCCGGGACGCAGCGCCGGCCCGCCCTCGGCGCCGAGCAGCACGTTCTCCAGCGCGGTGAAGGGGTCCACCAGCATGAAGTGCTGGTGGACCATGCCGATGCCGTGGCGCATGGCGTCGCGCGGCGTGGCGATGGCGACGCGGCGGCCGGCGACGCGGATCTCCCCGGCGTCGGCCCGCAGGTAGCCGTAGACGATGTTCATGATCGTCGACTTGCCGGCGCCGTTCTCGCCGACGATGCCGTGGATGGTCCCCGTCTCCACGCGCAGCGACACCGCGCGGTTGGCGTGGTTGGCGCCGAACCACTTGTCGACGCCGACCACCTCGAGCGCGGCCTCGCGCGCCATGGTGCCGGTCGCCCCTTACGGCCTGTAGGGCTCCACCGACAGGCCGCCGGCGACGATCTTGGCCCGGGCCTCCTCCACGGCCTTCTCCATGTCCGGCGTGACGAGGGAGCGGTTGTGCTCGTCGAGCGCGTAGCCCACCCCCTCCTCCTTGAGGCCCAGCACCTCGTGGCCGGCGCTCCAGGTGCCGTTCTTGGCGTCGGCGAAGCAGTCGTAGATGGCGACGTCGACGCGCTTCAGCATGGAGGTGAGGATGTGCCCGGGATGCAGCCAGTTCTGGTTGCTGTCGACGCCGATCCCCAGCTTGCCGGCGTCGGCCGCCGCCTGGAGCACGCCGAGGCCGGTGGCGCCGGCCGCGGCGTAGACCACGTCGGCGCCGCGGTCGAACTGGCTGCGCGCCAGCTCGGCACCGCGCATCGGGTCGTTCCAGGCGGTCGGCGTCGTGCCGGTCATGTTGGCGAGGATCTCGGTCTTGGGATCGACGTGCTTGACGCCCTGTTCGTAGCCGGTCTGGAAGTTGCGGATCAGCGGCACGTCCATGCCGCCGACGAAGCCGACCTTGCCGGTCTTCGAGGCCAGCGCCGCCAGCATGCCGACGAGGAACGAGGCCTCCTCCTCCTTGAAGGTGACCGAGCGCACGTTGGGCAGGTCCACCGTCTCGTCGACCAGGCAGAACTTGGTGTCGGGAAACTCCTTGGCGACCGTCTCGATCGCCGCCGCCTGGGTGAACCCCACCGCGGCGATCACGTCGGCGCCGCGGCGCGCCAGGGTGCGCAGGGCCTGGTCGCGCTGCGCCTCGTTGGTCAGCTCGAAGTCGCGGTAGGCGATGCCGGTCTCGGACTTGAACCGTTCGGCGCCGACGTACGCCGCCTCGTTGAAGGATTTGTCGAACTTCCCGCCCATGTCGTAGACCAGGCCGGGCTGGAACGGGTCGGCGGCCCGCGCCGTCCCCGCCGCCAGCCCCGACGCAACCGCCGCAACCGCCGCAACCGCAACCGCCGCCACAACCGTCCGTGTCGCCGCCATGTCCGTTCCCTTCGCGTCCGCCGAATCCCGGAATCCCGGTGGCCCGGGCCAGTGGCACAGTTTGTCACGCGGCAGGAGAATCGCAACCGTGCCGTCGTCCGGCGGCGGGCAGAACGCCCGATGACAATCCCGACACACGCGATCCCGGAATATTCAGGTGCTCATATCGTCAGCAATTCGCACTTCTGCGCCCGCCCTTTGCGGCGGGCGGGCGGAAGCAGGGGCCGGCAACGATGCAACGGAAGGGCGATATTAATCTTTCTTTCGTGTAATCCCTGAAACATTATCGAAGCACCGTCCGACGCTGACTCCCGCCGATCCCGCGGGCCGTGCCGATGGGCGGCGGTCACCATCGAGTGTCGAAGATGCTGTTTGCCCAGGCGTTGAATGCAGTCGCGGACGAATCGCAGGACCGGTCGACGATGAGCCACGAGACCGAGGAGCAGTACCGCAGCATCTTCGAGAATGCGGTCGAGGGGATCTACCAGACGACGGTGGACGGCCGCTATCTGCGGGTCAACCCGTCGCTGGCGCGGATCTACGGCTACGACGGGCCGGACGAGCTGATGCTCAGCCTGACCGACATCGCCGGACAGCTCTACGTCGACCCCGGCCGCCGCGAGGCCTTCGCCGAGCTGATGGTGCGCCAGGGCATCGTCCAGAACTTCGAGGCGCGCGTCTTCCGCCGCGACGGCTCGATCATCTGGATTTCCGAGAACGCCCGGTGCGTGCGCGGCCCCGACGGCGAGATCCGCTTCTACGAAGGCACGGTCCAGGACATCACCGAGCGCAAGCAGCACGAGGAGAAGATCCGCCTTCTCGCCACCGTCTTCCTGAACGTCGCCGACGGCATCCTCATCGTCGACCCCGAGCTCATGGTGCAGGCGGTCAACCCGGCCTACACGGCCATGACCGCGTTCGAGGTGGACGAGCTGGTGGGCCAGCCGCTGGTGCTGTTCCATCACGGCAGCCACGAACGCGCCTTCATCGAGGAGATCTGGCGGGTCGCCCAGCAGACCGGCCGCTGGCAGGGCGAGATCGCGTCGTTCCGCCGGTCGGGCGAGGAATTCGCCGCCGACGTCACGGTGTCCGCCGTGCGCTCCCCCGGCGGCGCGCTGGAGCACTACGTGCTGACGCTGGCCGACATCAGCCAGCGCAAGTACCAGGAGCACCAGATCCGCTACCAGGCGAGCTTCGACCGCCTGACCGACCTGCCCAACCGCTGGCTGGTCTGCGAACGGCTGGAGGAGGCGCTGCTGCGCGCCCAGCGCAGCCGCACCAAGGTCGCCATCGCCTTCCTCGACCTCAACCGCTTCAAGCAGGTCAACGACACCCTGGGGCACCAGGCCGGCGACGAGCTGCTGAAGATGGTGGGGCGGCGGCTGCGCAACGGCACCCGGGTGGCCGACACGGTGGGACGGCTGGGCGCCGACGAGTTCCTGGTGGTCGCCCCGGACGCCGCCGACCGGGCGGCGGGAGCGCGGCTGGCGGAGAAGATCGTCTATTCCATGGGCGAGCCGTTCACGATCTTCGGGCAGGAGATCTACTGCGGGGCCTCGATCGGCGTCGCCTTCTATCCCGACGACGGGGAGACGGCCGACCAGCTGCTGCGCAACGCCGAGCTGGCGATGCACCATGCCAAGCGCAACCCGGAGCAGCGCTTCGTCGTCTACGACGACGGCATGCGCACGCACAACGGCTACCATCTGACGATGGAGAGCGACCTGCGGCGGGCCATCGCCAACGGCGAGTTCGAGCTGTTCTACCAGCCCAAGATGGACCTGACGCCGCGCCGGCTGATCGGCGCCGAGGCGCTGATCCGCTGGCGCCATCCGGTGCGCGGCCTGGTGTCGCCGGCCGAGTTCATCCCGCTGGCCGAGGACACCGGGCTGATCTGGGAGATCGGCTGCTGGACGCTCTACAGCGCGGCGCGCACCCTGGCGGCGTGGATCGAGCGGGGCCTCGACGTCGGCGTGGTGTCGGTCAACCTGTCCGCCCGGCAGTTCCAGGACGTGCGCCTCGTCGGCTTCGTCCAGTCGGTCATCGAGGCGTCGGGCGTGCCGCCCGACCGGCTGGAGCTGGAGCTCACCGAAGGCGCCATGATCGGCGACATCGAGAAGGCGGTGGCCGTGCTCAACGGCCTGAAGGGCATCGGCGTCAAGCTGTCGATCGACGACTTCGGCACCGGCTACTCCTCGCTGGCCTATCTCAAGCGCTTCCCCATCGACACCTTGAAGATCGACCGCAGCTTCGTGCGCGACATCGTCAAGTCCTCCACCGACCCGGCCATCGTCGGCACCATCGTGAGCCTCGCCGACAGTCTGGGCTTCGCCACCATCGCCGAAGGGGTGGAGACCCAGGAGCAGGCGGACATGCTGTTCCAGCAGCGCTGCACCAGCATCCAGGGCTATCTCGTCAGCCGCCCGCTGGAGCAGGCGGCCTTCGAGTCCTTCGTCGCCCAGGCGGTGGCGTGAGTCGGGCCGGCCGCCGTCAGGCCGCCACCACCCAGTCCGGGAAGTAGGCGTCGGGCGAGACGCCGGCCAGCGTCACCGACGTCGCGCCGTCGACGACGATCACCGCGTTCCCGTCGGCGTCGGCCACCACCTCGATCGCGGCGCCGGAGGCGACGACGATGCGGTCGCCGTCCACCGGGCGGAAGTCGGTCACCGTGACGAAGCCGCCGTCGGCGACGATCCGGTCGGCGCCGTCGCCGGTGACCACCACGTCGGCCCCGCCGCCGCCGTAGAACGTGTCGTCGCCCGCCCCGCCGGACATCCAGTCGATGCCGAGATTGCCGTAGAGCAGGTCGCTCCCGGCCCCGCCGACCAGCTCGTCGTTGCCCTGGCCGCCGAACAGGGTGGAGGCGTCGCCGCCGGCGGCGATGCTGTCGTCGCCGAGCTGGCCGTACAGGACGTCGTGGCCCCACCCGCCTGTCAGCACGTCGTTGCCCTGGCCGCCGAACAGGAAGTCGTCGCCGTCGTCGCCGAACAGCCGGTCGCCGCCCTGGTTGCCGTACAGCGCGTCGGCCCCGTCGCCGCCGTACAGGCTGTCGGCTCCCCCCAGCCCGACGAGGGTGTCGTCGCCGCCGAGCCCGTCGATCCGGTCGCCGCCGGCCCCGCCGGTCCGGTCGTCGGCCAGCGCCGTGGCCGTCCCCGAGACGGCCGGCGGCGGGACCGTCACGGGGGTCGCGTGATCCTCCATCCAGGACGCCATGGACCTGGTCTCGGCGATCACGTCGTAGAAGTCGTCGCGCAGCGAACCGGGCAGCCGGCTGCTGGAGACGTCGCCGAGGTAGCCGGGCGCCGCTTCGATGGCACGGACGACCTGGGCGTGGGTGAGGGTCTGGCCGCCGATATCCCAATATTCGATCACGTTCGCCGGCTGCCGCCAGTCGATGAAGATCGTGTTGTTGGTGGCGTTGGCGTTGGTCATCGCCAAATGGCGGCCATCGATGGTGAAGATGTACGTCGCCGGCGAATAGACGGCGAAGTCGACATACCGGTCGTTCGCGCTGTTACCGGTCTCCATGAAGATGGCGTTCACCCGGCCGAAGGTGCCGGTGTAGGTATCGGCGCCGCTGCCGCCGACCAGGATCGTCTCGCTGGTGGCCGACGCCTGCAGGTAGTCGTCGCCGGGGCCGCCGAACAGCTTCTGGTTCGGCGACGTGCCGATCAGCCGGTCGGCGCCCGCCGTGCCGAAAACGTGGCTGTATGCAACCATCCGCTCCCCCTGTGCGCCTCTCGGTCGTCCGTCGGCGGCAAACGCGCCGTCGCGATCAACCTATTGATGCGACCGGCCGGCCCGGGGCGTCAATGGATTTCCCGGCGGCCGGACCACCGACTCGGTTCGCTCTTAAACCCGCTTTAACACGCCTTGAGAGCGGGACGGCCGGGCTCTTCAGCCCAGGAACAGATCCGGCAGCAGCGGCGCGCCGGGCTGCACCGCGTAGGCGTCGAAATCGGTGACGCCGGCTTCCGTCAGGACCGCGTCGTCGATGAAGAAGTTGCCCGAACAGGTGCGGGCGTCGCGGGTCAGGATGGCGTGGGCGGCGTCGGCGACGATCTCCGGCTTGCGGCAGTTCTCGGGCCGGACCGCGTCCCCCAGCATCGCCAGGGCGGCGGTGGCGATGACGGTGCGCGGCCACAGGGCGTTGACGGCGACGCGGCCGCGGAACTCCGCCGCCAGGCCCAGCGTGCACAGGCTCATGGCGTACTTGGCGATGGTGTAGGCGGTGTGCCCGGCGAACCATTTCGGGTCCAGGTTGGGCGGCGGGGCCAGGGTCAGGATGTGCGGATTCGCCGCCCGCAGGAGATGGGGCAGCGCCGCCTGCGAGCACACGAAGGTGCCGCGGCCGTTGACGCCCATCATCAGGTCCCAGCGCCGGGGCGCGGTGTCGAGCGTGCCGGTCAGGCTGATGGCGCTGGCGTTGTTGACCAGGATGTCGAGGCCGCCGAAGCGCTCGACGGTGCGGGCGACGGCGGCGGCGACCTGCGCCTCGTCGCGGATGTCGCAGGCGACGGCGAGCGCCCGCCCGCCCGCCGCCTCGATCTCCGCGGCGGCGGTGTGGATGGTGCCGGGCAGCTTCGGGTGCGGCTCGCTGCTCTTGGCGGCGACGGCGACGTTGGCGCCGTCGCGGGCGGCGCGCAACGCGATGGCCTTGCCGATGCCGCGGCTGGCCCCGGTGATCAGCAGCGTCTTTCCCGCCAGACCGGCGTCCTGCGTCATGACCGTCCTCCCCGTCCATGGTTCGTGGTTCCGACGATGCTAGGGTATGGACCGCCTGCGGTCCAGCCGCCGGCGGACGCACGCGGGCGGCGAATCCTGTGGTCCCTGCGCGCCGCGCCGGATTAGGATCGGCGGGCGACCACATCGGGGGAACCATGGTGCGCGTGCTGTTCGTTCTCTGGGCGCTGCTGGCGGCGGTCCCGGCGCTGCCCGCGGTGGCGGCCGACCCGGCGCAGACGGTGTTCTACGAAGCCGTTCCGGCCAGCGCCGGCGCCGCCCTCGCCGGCACGCCGTACGGCCGGCGCGCCGCCCTCACGGCGGCCGTGGCGAAGGAGATCGTCCCGCAGGTGCTGCACGCGCTCGGCATCGCCCCCGACGGCGTGTCCACCCGCGCCACCTTCGGCGGCTGGCAACTGCGCACCAACCCGACGCTGACCACCACCCTGCCCGCCTCGGACGAGGAGGCCGAACGGCTGGCCGCGGCGCTCGGCTGGGTGCTGCGCCAGGACAGCGTGCTGGTGGCCGAGATCCCCGACAAGGCCGAGGGCAAGACCTTCTACGCGCTGCTCCGGCTGCCCGACGACACCCTGCACCCCGACGTCGGGCAGTCCTTCTTCGAGCTCGCCGCGGCCATCACCCCCGGCCTCGGCATCGGCTACACCGCGCTCGGCGACACCCTGCTGTTCCTCAACGTCCGCGACGGCGCCGGCAGCCCCTACAGCGGCCTCGACGACAACGCCTTCGCCGCCGCCCTCAAGATGGCGGCCGAGCGGTTCGCCATCGTCAAGCCAAAGCTCTACGACGTCGGCAAGGCGGACGCCCGCTTCGTCGAGAACGACTGGACCGCCGCTCCCGCCGGGGAGGCCTACGCGTCCGTCCTCACCCCCGCCGCCGTCGACGCGCTGCGCCCGCTGCAGGCCCGCGTCGACTCGTTGCTGCGCAGCGCCGCCCAGCCCTGAACGACATCACGGACCCCGCCCGATGCCGATGCCGATCACCCGCCGCCTCGCCTCCGTCCTGCTGGCGGGCGCCCTGGTCCCAGCGTTGCCGGTCGCCGCGACCGCCGGCGACTTCGTCCCGGCGCTCATCTACGCGGTCGGCCAGAAGTTCGACAAGAGCTTCAACGAAGGCGCCTTCCGCGGCGCCGAGGCGTTCACCGCCGAGACCGGCGTGCGGGTGACGGAGGCGCAGCCGCAGGCGGTCGCCCAGTTCGAGCAGACGGTGAACGCCGTGGTCCGGCGCGGCGCCACCGACGTGGTGGTCATCGGCTTCTACTACGCCACGCCGCTGGCGGAGATCGCGGCGCGCCATCCCGGGACGCGGTTCACCATCGTCGACGCCGTGGTCGACGGGCCGAACGTCCAGTCGATCGTCTTCAAGGAGCAGGAAGGGACTTTCCTGGTCGGCATCCTGGCGGCGCTGGCGTCGAAGAGCGGGACCATCGGCTTCGTCGGCGCCCTCGACATCCCGCTGCTGCGCAAGTTCATCGCCGGCTACCAGCAGGGCGCCCGACACGCGCGTCCCGCGACGACGGTCCTGGTGAACTTCGTCGGCACCACGCCGGACGCCTTCAACGACCCGACCACCGGCGCGGAGGTGGCGCGCAGCCAGTTCCAGCGCGGCGCCGACGTGGTGTTCGCCGGAGCCGGCACCTCGAACTTCGGCGTGTTCGCCGCCGCGGCCGAGGCCGGACGCCTCGCCATCGGCGTCGACAGCAACCAGAATCCGCTCTATCCCGGCACCATCCTGACGTCGATGCTCAAGCGCACGGACGAGGCGGTGATCCGGGCGCTGCGCAGCGGGCGCGACGGCACGTGGCGGGCGGGCGTGCAGGCGCTCGGTTTGGCGGAGCGGGCGGTCGACTACGCCGTCGACGACAACAACCGCCCCCTGCTCACGCCGGCCATGGTGACGATGGTGGAGGACGCCCGCGAGGCCATCGTCGCCGGCGGCATCGTCGTCGCCCCGCCGGCCCCGTGAGCCGCCCCCCAGGGGGTCATGCGGTCTCCGCCTGGCGTGGCGCCGCCGCCCGGCCGGCGGCGGACAGCAGCGTCGCCGCGTTGCGCCGGGCGGTGCTGAGATCGGCGCCGGTCAGGACGGCCTTGCTGAGGTCGGCGTCGCGCAGGTCCGTGCCGGTCAGGACGGCCCCCTGCAGGTTGGTCGGCCACATGCGGCTGCCGTCGCCGCGCAGGTCGATCGGCCGCATGCGCGTGCGCCACAGCTTGGCCCCAGCGAGGTTGGCCCCGCGCAGGTTGCAGCCGGACAGGTCGGCGCTGGTGAAGTCGGCCTCCCGGAGGTCGCAGTGGGACAGGTCGGCCATCACCAGCCGGGCGCCGGAGAAGTCGGCGCCGCGCAGGCCGCAGCCGCGCAGGCTCGCCCCGGACAGGAGCTGGTTGGCGAAGCGATAGCCGCGCAGGTCGACCCGCTGCAGCATCAGGCGCTCGCCGGCCCCGCCGGCGCGGTCGATCCACAGCTGGTGTGCGCCGATGCGGTCGGGCAGCGCAGCCGTCGGGCCGGCCAGGCCGGTGCCGTCGATGTCGACCCCCCGCCGCTCCAGCCGGCGCCGCAGCTCCTCGTCGAGCGTCGCCCCGCACAGCAGCGCCCCGGCCAGCGCGGCATCGTCGAGCAGGGCGTCGGCGAGATTGGCGGCGATCAGCACGGCCCCCGACAGGTCGGCGTCACGGAGATCGGCCCCGCCGAGATCGCTGCCGGAGAGGTCGCACTGGCTCATGCGGCAGCCGACCAGGCGCGCCCGGGCCAGGGTGGCGCCGACGAAGGTCGTGCTGCCGTCGCGGTTGCCGGCGGGCCGCTGGTCCGCGCTGTGGGCGATCCGGCCGCGCCGCAGGTCGGCACCGCACAGGTCGGCGTCGGAGAGACAGGCGCCGTCGGCGCGCACGCCGCGCAGATCCGCCCCCATCAGGCGCGCGCCGGTCAGGCGCGCCTTGAACAGGTCGGCACCGAACAGGTCGACGTCCTGCATGTCCGCCCCCACCAGGCGCGATCCCGCCAGGCATGCGCCGGCCAGCTTGGCGCCGCGCAGGGCGATGCGGTTCAGGCCGAGGCGGGACAGGTCGTGGAAGCTGAGATCGGCACGCCGGCCGCGCCCCGCCGGATCGCGCTTGAGCCACTGCTGGTGCAGCACCAGAGCGTCGCGGACCGCCCGCAGGTGCTCCGTATCGTGACTCGACATGCAGCGCTCCGCACCGGCCGCGCGAGGTTCGGCGCGCATCCGGAGGCGGATGGTACAGGAGCGGTCGGCGGAAGGAAAGTTCGCTCACCCGGCGGCGGCGGCCCGCGCCGCGTCACAAGGCCGTGACCGGCCCTGGCCCCGCCCGCCCGCCGGCCGATATGGAAAGGCGCGGCCGCGCGGCCTTCCGCGCCGCGCGGCCGCGCGATCCGAGAAGGAACCGGACATGACCCGACGCACCCTCATCCGCGCCGGTCTCGCCCTTCTGGGCGGCGGCCTGGCGGCCCGGCACTTCGGCTGGGGCACGGCCAACGCCGGCAGCGACCCGTTTCCGGTGACCCGCTCCGAGGCGGACTGGAAGAGGATCCTGACGCCCGCCCAGTACGACGTGCTGCGCGATCACGGCACCGAACCGCCGGGGTCCAGCCCGCTCGACGGCGAGAAGCGGCCGGGCGTCTTCCACTGCGCCGGCTGCGACCATCCCCTGTTCGACTCCGCCGCCAAGTACGACAGCGGCACCGGCTGGCCCAGCTTCTGGCAGCCCCTGCCCGGCGCGGTCGGCACCTCGACCGACTATCTGCTGATCTTCCCCCGCACCGAGGTGCACTGCGCCAACTGCGGCGGCCATCTCGGCCATGTCTTCGACGACGGGCCGCCGCCGACGGGCAAACGCTACTGCATGAACGGCGTGGCCATGCGCTTCGCCCCGGCATCCGCCGCCAAGGCGTCCTGACCCCGCAAGTTGCTGGACCCACGGATCGTGCGTCGCGCGGCTCATACGGAAGGATGGACCCGAATACCCCCGTTTGTCGTGGCGCCTGGATTGCGTCTCATGATAGTTATGGACCGCCCGGAACGAAACATGAAGTGAATCGTTCGCATGCTGTTCTCGGTGGAGTTCCTCGGACCCATCGTGCTGGTGGCCAGCGCCGCCGCCCTCGGCCTGTCGATCGTGATGGACGTCGGGCGGCTGGGCGCCGAGCGGGCTCGCCAGATGTCCCTCAAGCTCGCCGTCGAGAAGAAGCGGGCGGCCGCCCGGGAATGGACCGCACGCGCCAACAGGCATCGCGCCGATCTCGACGCGCTGCGCGAGCGCTACGACGCGAGCGTCGTTCGCCGCCGCCGCGCCCTGGGCGAGATCCGGTCGATCGAATTCGGCCGCATCGAGATGGTCCACGAGATCGAAGGCGACCAGCCCGCGGCGGGCTTCTGGATGCTGCTGACGACGAGTCCGGACTTCGCCGACGTCGCCCGTGAGGACGTCATCTTCTCGCGCCAGATCTGGGATTTCCGCAACGTCGCCCATGTCTGGGCCGAGTCGGCCGACATGGCGGCGCTGCTGGCGGGCGGCGCCTTCCAACCGCGCAGCGGCGTCTATCCGACCCAGCCGGTGCCGCTGACGGCGGCGCTGCAGGCCGGCGGCGGAGCGGCCGGCGGGGGGACGACCGGCGGTGGGGCGGGAGAGGCGTGATGACGATGACCGGCCTGCTCGTCTACTCCGCCTTCAGCCTGATGGTCCTCACCGTCCTCTCCAACCGCTATTGGCGCGGCCACATCGCCCGCTGCCGCAGCGCGGTGCGCCGCCTGCAGGACGAGGTCGAGGCGGCGACCAGGGACCTGCGCGACGCCGCGCAGTCCTGCGGCGAGCTGGCCCAGCGCTTCGCCGAGGCCGAGCAGCGGACCCTCCGCTCCGAACTCGAGGCCGGCCAGGTCGAGGCCGAACTCGAGGCGATGCGCCAAGCGGCGGTCGAGCGCTACTACGTCTTCGACCGTCTCGAGCCGCGGTCCGGCCGGTTCTGGGAGGCGGCGATCCGCCGCAGCGCGGACGGCTCGCCCCGCGGGCACCGCAGGCCGCCGCCGAGCCAATCGTGGAGCGGCGTGCGCCGCTACCTTCTGGTGGCCGACGGCGAGCGCGACGCCCGCGAGCGGGTGACCGCGCGCTTCCAGGCCAAGGCCGGGTTCGACGTGGCCGAGCTGATGCCCTGCCGGCTGGCGGCCCTGGCGGTCAACCGCGCCGGCGACGCGGCGCTGCCCGACACGGTCCGGGTCGCCGCCGGCCGGGGCCGGGGGCGGCGCTCGGCGAGCGACCCGGCCGTCGGCTGAGCGATCGGCGGCCGGCCGGCAGCGCCGGCGCGACAAGGCCGTGCGGCGGCGCTACAATGCCGCAATGGCCGATCCGCTCGCCCTGCTCACCGCTCTCGCCGCGCTCGGCTCCGGGCTGGTGGCCGGGATCTTCTTCGCCTTTTCCACCTTCGTGATGGGCGCGCTGGGGCGGCTGCCGGCGCCGCACGGCATCGCGGCGATGCAGTCCATCAACGTCGTCGTCCTCAATCCCCTCTTCTTCGCCGCCTTCTTCGGCACCGCCCTGCTGTGCGCCGCGCTCGCCGTCGCCGCCCTGGCCGGCGGCGCGTCGCCGCGCCCGCTGCTGCTCGCCGGCGGCGCGCTCTATCTCGTCGGCACCATCCTGGTGACCATCACCTGCAACGTGCCGCTGAACGACCGGCTGGCGCGCGCCGTGCCGGACAGCGCCGAGGGGGCGGCGCTGTGGCGCCTCTACCGCACGCGCTGGACCGCCTGGAACCACGTGCGCACGGCCGCGGCCCTGGCCGCCGCGGCGTGCTTCACCGCCGCCCTGCTCTAAGCCCTTGAATTTGGAGCGGGATTCACCCCCAGGTGATGCCGCCTGGAGCGATCCCGCTCTAACCGTCCAGCCGGCAGTGGCGCATCACCAAGGCCGCCACCGCCGCGGCGTCGTCGAGGGGCAGGACCGGCACCGGCGCGTCGGGGACGTCGCCGTCGCTGGCGATCGCGACGATGGTGGGGTCCTCGCGGGCGATCAGCGGCTTGCCCAGCGCCGGGCGCCACACCTCCAGCTTGGGATGGCGGTCGCGCTTGAAACCCTCGACGATCAGCAGGTCGACCGGCGCCATGCGGGCGATCAGGTCGTCGAGCGTCGGCTCCGGCTCGTCGCGCAGCTCGTGGATCAGCGCCCAGCGCCGCGGCGACCCCACCACCACCTCGGTGGCGCCGGCCAGGCGGTGCCCGTGGCTGTCCTTGCCGGGGTGGTCGATGTCGAAGCCCTTGTGGGCGTGCTTGACGGTGGACACGCGGATGCCGCGGGCCACCAGGAGCGGGAGCAGCCTGACGATCAGGGTCGTCTTGCCGCTGCCGCTCCAGCCGGTGAAGCCGAAGATGGTCCGGGGGCCGGCGGCCGGAACGGGATGGGTCATACGGATCGGACGGTCTTGACGGCTGGGGGGCGGGAGGCGGAGTCGGCCATCATGTGACGGATGCCGACGCGGGTGTAGTCCCACCCGGTCGCCAGGGTCAGGATGGCGGCGGCCCAGAGGCCCAGCGTACCGATCAGGGTCACCGGGACCGCCTGGGGACCATAGTCGCCGACGATGAGAAAGCCCAGGGCCACCATCTGGATCGTCGTCTTCCATTTGGCCAGCCGGGTGACCGGGACACCGACGTTGAGGCCGGCGAGGTACTCGCGCAGCCCCGACACCAGCACTTCGCGCAGCAGGATGACCACGGCGGCCAGCACGGAAATGCCGGTCAGGCGGCCGACCGCCACCAGCATGAAGAGCACCGCCGCCACCAGCAGCTTGTCGGCGATCGGGTCGAGGAACTTGCCGATCACCGACTCCTGCTCCCAGGCGCGGGCGAGGTAGCCGTCGATGTAGTCGGTGATGCAGGCGGCGGCGAACAGGAAGCAGCCGGCCCAGGCGGCCCAGGCTTCCGGCACGTAGAACAGCCCGATCACCGGCGGGATGACGGCGATGCGTGACAGGGTCAGGAGATTGGGCAGACTGGTCAGCATGGGCCTTGGGCTCGAACGCTCGGGCGCGGTTCCACTGCCCCGGATGTGGGGCGGCGCCGGATCGCCGCCATACTAACCATCCGGGTGGAAATGATCGTAGATCTTTTTCGCCACCGTCCGGCTGATTCCCTCGACGGCCTCCAGGTCCGCCAGCCCGGCGCGGGCGACGGCGCGGCCGCTGCCGAAATGGTGCAGCAGCGCCTTCTTGCGCGCCGGCCCGATGCCGGCGACCTCGTCCAGCGGCGACGCGCCGATGGCCTTGGCGCGGCGGGCGCGGTGGGTGCCGATGGCGAAGCGGTGGGCCTCGTCGCGCAGGCGCTGGAGGAAGTAGAGCACGGGGTCGCGCGGCTCCATCTGGAACGGCGCGCGCCCGTCCATGAAGAAACGCTCGCGCCCGGCGTCGCGATCCGGGCCCTTGGCGATGGCGACCAGCGCCACGTCGTCGATGCCGAGGTCGGCGAACACCTCGCGGGCGACGTTGAGCTGCCCCAGGCCGCCGTCGATCAGCACGAGGTCGGGCCAGGTGCCGCGGGCCCGGTCGGGGTCCTCCTTGAGCGCCCGGCCGAAGCGCCGGCGCAGCACCTCGCGCATCATGGCGTAGTCGTCGCCGGCCGCGTCCTCGTCGCGGATGTTGAACTTGCGGTAGGCGTTCTTCACGAAGCCCTCGGGCCCGGCGACGATCATGGCGCCGATGGAGAAGGCGCCCTGCACGTGGCTGTTGTCGTACACCTCGACCCGCTGGGGCGGCCCGTCCAGGCCGAACGCCTCGGCGACGCCATCGAGCAGGCGGGCCTGCGACGCGCTCTCGGCGAGACGCCGGCCGTGCGCCTCCCGGGCGTTGGTCAGGGCGTGCTCGACGATGCGGCGCTTATCGCCGCGCTTGGGCACCGCCAGCTCCACCCGGTGGCCGGCGCGCACCGCCAGCGCCTCGGTCAGCAGCTCCATCTCGCTCAGGGAGTCGCTGAGCAGCACCAGCTCCGGCGCCGCCTTGTTCTCGTAGAACTGGGCGACGAACGAGGCCAGCACCTCCTCCAGCTCCGCCGCCTTGTCGTGGCTGGGGAAGTAGGCGCGGTTGCCGTAGTTGCGGCCGCCGCGGAAGAAGAACACCTGGACGCAGGTGGCGCCGCCGTCGCTGTAGGCGGCGATCACGTCGGCGTCCTCCACCACCCCCTCCAGGTTGATGTCCTGATGGGCCTGGATGGCCGTCAGGGCACGGATGCGGTCGCGGTACTGGGCGGCGGTCTCGAAGTTGAGGGCCTCGGCGGCGGCGGCCATGGCGCGTGCCATCTCGCCCTGGATGTCGCGGCTCTTGCCGGAGAGGAAGGCCCGGGCCTGGTCGACCTGCGCCTGGTAGTCGGCCGGACTGACGCGCCCGACGCAGGGCGCGGTGCAGCGCTTGATCTGGTACTGCAGGCAGGGCCGGGTGCGGCTCTCGAACACCGTGTCGGCGCAGTTGCGCAGCATGAAGGCGCGCTGCAGCGCGGTGATGGTGCGGGTCACCGCGGCACCGGAGGCGAACGGGCCGAAGTACCAGGCGTCCTGGCCGCGGCTGCCGCGGTGCTTGAGCAGCTGCGGATAGTCGCCGCCCTTGGTGATCATGATGTAGGGAAACGACTTGTCGTCCCGCAACAGGACGTTGTAACGCGGCATCAGCCGCTTGATCAGGTTCGATTCCAGCAGCAGCGCCTCGACCTCGGTGTGGGTCGTGACGAACTCCATGGTCTCGGTCTCGGCGACCATGCGCTGCAGGCGCACCGGCAGCCGGTTGACCTGGGTGTAGTTGAAGACCCGCCGCTTCAGGTTCTTGGCCTTGCCGACGTACAGCACCGCGCCGTCGCCGGCGAGCATGCGGTAGACGCCGGGGGTGGCGGGCAGCGTCTTCAGGTGGTTCCTGATGACCTCGACGCCGCGCCCGAGATCGGCACCGCGCCGGCGCGGGCGGGCCGGTGCACCGCCGGCCGCGGGCTGTCCGCCCGGCTCCGTAGGGGATTCTGACATCACCAGAATGTCGGCAACCGACGCGGCACGATCAAGCTTCTCCCCACCCATAGCGTTAACACCTTCGACTCAGCTCGTCCGGGACTATCCACGATTTCTGTGGATAAGTCTGTCGATAAGGGGAAACTAACCCCATTTCGGCCAAGGCGCCTCAAGGGGTTCATGACATCTGCTCAAATTATGGGCAAACGCATTAAGTGTTTGTTTTTAAAGCCAAAACACGTTGTCAAGACGCTTCGGGATGGCTGTGACACGAATTTGTCACCGTGTGAATTTCGCCTCTTGCACCGGGCCGTCCACCTGTGTAAAAGGCCGGCATTCCCCGATTCGGTGATGGCCGCTTTCGTTAAAATGCGGCCGGAGTCCGTGCGCCGCCGCCGCCGGTCCGAATGCCTACTCGATAGGCACGAATCCCCGTCCCGGCTGCGCCCAGCCCAGGTGCTCACCGCCGTCGAGAGCCAGCATCTGGCCGGTCACCGCCGGCGCGTCGATCAGGTAGCGCACGGCGGCGCAGATCTCTTCAGGCGTCGTCGCGCGCCGCAGCGGCACGCTCTCCCATTGCGCGCGGAAGTGATCCTCCGACTGGCGGTCGTTGCGCAGCGTCGGGCCGGGGCCGATGGCGTTGACGCGCACCCGCGGCGCCAGCGCCATGGCGAGCGTCTGCGTCAGCGTCCACAGACCGGCCCGCGACAGCGTGTAGGAGACGAAGTGCGGCGTCAGGTTCCACACGCGTTGGTCGAGCATGTTGATGACCAGGCCGTGTTCGTGCTGCGGGAGCTGGCCGACGAACGCCTGCGTCAGCACGAAGGGCGCGCGCAGGTTGGTCTCCATGTGGCGGTCCCACGAGGCGCGGGTGACCGTGCTCGCCTCGTCCCGCTCGAAGCACGACGCGTTGTTGACGAGCAGCGTCAGCGGTCCCAGCCGCTCGGTCGCCTCGGGGACCAGGTCGTCGGTGCTTTCCTCGTGCGCCAGATTGGCCTGCAGGGCCGCCGCCCGGCCGCCCTTGCGGACGATCTCCTGGACCACCGAATCGGCGTCTCCGCTGGAGCGGAAGAAGTGGACCCCGACCGCCCAGCCGTGCGCCGCGAGGTCGAGCGCGATGGCCCGCCCGATGCGCTTTCCTGCGCCCGTGACGAGGGCGGCTTTTCGCTTGATCTCCACCATGGCGCCATAGGTACTGTCCGGCCAGCGCCGGTCAAGAGGAACGAGGGAGGGGAGCGGCCCGGCCCATGCTGCGCGAACTCTGGGACTACCTGGCGACCCCGGCGAGCGCGCAGGCGCGGGCGTTCGGCTACCTGTCGGAGGCGGTGGCGCTGGCGGCCCGCCACCGCCGCCAGCACCGCGCCTGGACCCCGCACGTCGCCGCCGCCCGCCGATTCGTCGCCGACTCGGCAGCCCTCGCCCCGGCCGGCGGACGCGCCCTGGTCGCCGGCTCCGGCCTGCTGATCGAGCTGCCGCTGGGCGAGCTGGCGGCGCGCTTCGAGGAGGTGGTGCTGGTCGATCTCGTGCACCTGCACCCGGTGCGGCGGGCGGTGCGGCGCTGGCCCAACGTCCGGCTGGCGACGCTCGACGTGACCGGCACGCTGGCCGCCCTGCGCGACGCGCTCCGGACCGGGGCGCCGCTGCCGACGCCCGGCGACGGGCCGTTCCTCGACCGCCCCTTCGACTACGCCGTCTCCTGCAATCTGCTGTCGCAGATCCCGTTGCTGCCGCGCGACGCCCTCGGACGCCGCCGCGACGCCGACGCCTTCGCCCGGTCGCTGGCCGCCGCCCACGTGGCGTGGCTGCGACGCGTCGCCGCGGTGGCCGGCCTGTTCAGCGACACCGAGAGCCTGTGGCTGCGGGACGGGACGGTGGTCGCGCGCGAGGAGTCCCTGTGGGGCGTCCCCCTGCCGCCGCCCGACCGGCATTGGACCTGGGACATCGCCCCGGCCCCGGAGGAGGACCGGGTCCTGGACCTGCGCCACACCGTCGGCGGCTGGCTCGATCTCAACCGCCGGCCGGCGCCGGACGATCGCTTCGCGTGCGAACGCCTCGATTGATCTCACAACGCCATTGACACCCCTCCGTTGCATCGGGCAGGCCGAGATTGCGGAATTGTTCCGCCCCTCCGCGTCGGAGGGTTCAGCCTTGGAGCCGCAGGATGGCCATTCCGGTTGTTGAAAGCGACCTTGCGACCAGCACCTACATCGCCCTGACGGGCAAGACGGGCGACGCCACGATCGACACCCTGCTCGAAGGGACGAAGTGGAAGATCTCCGCCCTCACCTACCAGTTCCCCACCGCCTCGGCCGACTGGTCCGGCTACAACGCCGGCGATCCGGCGGCCAACCATCCCTACAACGGCTTCGTGCAGCTCACCGCCGACCAGCAGGCGGCGGTCCAGAAGGCCCTGCAGGCCTGGGCCGACGTCGCCAACCTGACGCTGACCCAGGCGCCGTCCGCCGCGTCCACCGCCAACCTGCGCTTCTCCGGTTCCAACACGCCGCAGACCGCCGAGGCGGCCCTGCCCTCGCTGGGCGACCAGTCCAGCGGCGACTGCTGGTTCGGCCCGAACGACTACACCACCGCCCAGTGGCCGGAACACGGCGAGCCCTACTGGGGCGCCGTCCATGAGATCGGCCACACGCTCGGCCTCAAGCACCCGCACCAGGACGCCTCCGACCTCGCCCTCGGCGGCGGCACCCTGCCGGCCGATCAGGACAGCATGGAGCTGTCGGTGATGAGCTACCGCTCCTACGCCGGCGCCGACCCCAGCACCGGCCTGACCATCGCCGACGGCTCCTACCCGACCACGCCGATGATCAACGACATCGCCGCCATCCAGTGGATGTACGGCGCCAACTACGGCCACAACAGCGGCGACACGGTCTACGCCTTCACGCCGGGCTCGGGAAAGATCTTCGAGACGGTGTGGGACGGCGGCGGCATCGACACCTACGATCTCTCCGCCTATTCCGACAACCTCGTCGTCAACCTCGCCCCGGGCGCCTGGAGCACCTTCTCCACCAGCCAGCTCGCCGATCTCGGCGAGGGCCACGTGGCCCGCGGCAGCGTCGCCAATGCCCGCCTCTTCAACGGCGACACGCGCTCCCTGATCGAGAACGCCAACGGCGGCTCGGGCAACGACGCGGTCACCGGCAACGAGGGCGGGAACACCCTGTACGGCAACGCCGGCACCGACACCCTGTCGGGTGCGGCGGGCGACGACGCGCTCTACGGCAACTTCGGAAGCGACGCCCTCTACGGAAATCTCGGCACCGACACGCTGTTCGGCGGCCAGGGGGACGACTTCGTCTTCGGCGGCGCCGACGGCGACGTGCTGTACGGCCAGCTCGCCGTCGACGCGGTCTACGGCGGCGTCGGCAACGACACGCTGTTCGGCGGCCAGGGCGGCGACACGCTGCTGGGCGACGACGGCGACGACCGCCTGTACGGCAACCGCGGCGACGACGTGATGACCGGCGGCGCCGGCGCCGACCTCTTCGTCTGCACCGGCGAGAGCGGCACCGACACCGTCACCGACTTCAACGCCGCCGAGGGCGACCGCATCCAGATCGCCGTCGGCACCGCCTACACCACGGCCGACGTGGCGGGCTCCCTGGTGATCGGCCTGGGCGGCGGCCATTCGGTGACCCTGCTCGGGCTGAGCACCGCCCAGTTCTCCGACGGCTGGCTGTCCTACGCCTGATCCGGCAGCCCGCTCCTCCCCCGGCCGGGGGAGGAGCGGGCGCGTCCCGCGGCTCCCGGATGAGCGAACCGACCACCCGGGAAGCGCATCAGACCTTGAGGATGCCTTTGCCGGCGAAGCGGGCGGCGGCGCCGAGCTGCTCCTCGATGCGGATGAGCTGGTTGTACTTGGCGAG
>NZ_JBPJSP010000020.1:0-123850 GCF_051225715.1 Azospirillum sp. ST 5-10 | reverse complement strand
ACCCGCGGGTTATGGCAGCCCAGCGGGTGCGCCGGGCGCTCCGGAAGCAGCGGCTCCATGCGTTCCCACAACTCACCAGGCAACCGCCAGCCGTCGTCTTGAACCAACTTGCCCATTGAAACCTCCGGGCCGCAATGCACTGGACGTTCAACAGAGCAGGCGAAACCGGATCCCTACTGGAATAGGCTCTATGGGTTTGCCTCGTCCCTTCAGCGGCAGAAGAAATACGCGGCGGCAAAGGACGCGTTCCGCCGCCATTTGCGAAACAACCCGGACGACGTCCGCGCCATGAACGATCTTGCCACCACGGAGGTCGATGACGACAACGTCGACGAGGGCGCCCGCCTGTATCGTCATGCCCTGTCACGCAAACCGTC
The DNA here is from genome assembly GCF_051225715.1 of Azospirillum sp. ST 5-10. Taxonomy (NCBI): domain Bacteria; kingdom Pseudomonadati; phylum Pseudomonadota; class Alphaproteobacteria; order Rhodospirillales; family Azospirillaceae; genus Azospirillum; species Azospirillum sp. ST 5-10. The sequence goes on along the minus strand of NZ_JBPJSP010000020.1, from coordinate 123,473 downwards.
TTTGGCCGGTTGCCGTGCCAATCTCGCCGCGTTGACCTTTTCGAGGGACCGGGTCGCTGCGACGATCGAAGAATTGGAGCGCGCTCTTAAGGATGCGGAGTCTAATTTCAACACGACGAAAATCCTTCTGGATCTCGCTTTTCTGTACCGTTTGTCCGGGTGCTTCGAGCATGCGGAGCGACTCTATGCCCGGACAATGAAAGTTGACGGCGATTTTGTGTACGAGGCGCTGGCAATTCGCGACAGCCATGACTATATCATCAACAATATCATTGCCGGACATGCCCCGGATGTCGAGATTTTCGGCGAACGTTGGAAAGTATTTGACAGCGCCTTGAACGCAGCTCGTTGTTCGGGACTGCAGGATGGAGTGTGGTGTGAATTCGGCGTCTATCGTGGCGTCAGCCTGAGGTACTTGGCAAGACGGTGTGCCGATGCGAAAATCCATGGCTTCGACAGCTTCGAGGGACTTCCTGAGAATTGGACCATTCATGATAGCCGTGAGAAATACACGACCCACGGACAGGTTCCCGACGCCGTTGGCGAGAATGTCGCATTGCACGTTGGTCTCTTCGAAGACACTGTCCCGAAATTTTTACGTGGAATGGAATCCGTGGTGCGCTTCCTGCACATAGACTGCGATCTGTACAGCTCAACGCATTATGTGCTTACCGCACTCTCGGACCGGATCGCGCGAGGAACCGTCATAGTGTTCGATGAGTACTTCGGGTACCATGGCTGGCGAGATCACGAAATGCGAGCATTCCAGCAATTTTCTGAAAATAAGAACCTCACCTACCGCTATATCGCCGTCAATGCCTTTGGAAAACAAGCTGCCATCGTCATAGTGTGACGGTTTTGCATCGTGGAGCCGGCGCTCGGCAGGGTTCGGCGAGCGCCGGGTAGGGGGGCGCCATCCTGCCGCCACTCCGGCACGCCCGGGCCACCACGACCGGCAAGAGAATGTGCCCTCACCGACCGAGAGGCGAAGCCAGTCGCCCTCGGGCAAGCTGTTCGCGATCGTCTCGGCCGTGCCGGCCACCGCACGCGGCTTGTCCCAGGAGTTGAACTGGGCCGCGCCGGTAACACCGAGCACGTAGCCCTTGCCCGCCCGGCGCAGCGCCATCTTCACCGCGCCGACCCCGTAGACGGCGTCGGCCGCCACCCAGGCGAAAGGCACCCCGCTTGCGATCGCCCGCTGCACCATGGCGACGGCGCTGACCGTGTCCGTCCTGGCGGTGCTGGCGACCGCGTCGCGCCGCGTCGCCCTGGCGGCCGCCGCCGGCGACGCGCGCTGGGTCGGCGTCGTGGAAAGCGGGCTGGCGCTCGTCGCGGGCGGCGTTCTCCTGGCGGTCGGCAGCCTTCTGCTGACGGCCTCGCTGACGGCGCCGCCGGCACCGTTCCCCTGACCCGCGTTCCCCTGATCCGGCGCGCGCCGTCGCTTACGCCCGCGCCATCCCCTGCACGTACTGGATGCCCATCAGCAGGCTGCGGGCGATGTTGTGAGCGCGGTCCATGAAGAAGCGGGCGGCCTGGGGCGTGCAGACCTCCGCCGTGGTCTCGGCGAACAGGGCCAGCCAGCGCTCGAACTCGGCCGCGCCGACGTCGAGGCGGGCGTGGACCGGCATGGGACGCCCGTCGTAGCGCCCGGTGAGGAGCGCCACCGAGGACCAGAAGTCCATCATCTTGCGCAGGTGCGGCTCCCAGTCCGTGATCTCGGCGGCGAAGATGGGGCCGAGCACCGCGTCGTCGCGGATCTTGCCGTAGAAGGCGCGGACCAGCCGCTCGATCATCGCCTCGTCGATGCCGGTCGCCGCGACCCGCTCGGCGACGGTGATGTCGCGCAGGCTGGGCCGGGCGGAAGCGTCGGTGCGGTCGGTGCTCATGGGTGGTGCGGATCCTCTCGTCGTGCGGCTCTTCTCCTGCATCATGTGGGATCGCGCCCGCCATCGGAAAACGGCGAATCCGGCCCGGCGGTCTGCCCTGCGCCCAGCGGAAGGCTGCCGGGCCGCGTCGCGCTGTCGGCGATCCCGTCCCATGTCTTCCCCCTGGCGCACAAGGTCCCGCCGACGGTGCCGGTCACGGCTGGTCGGGCGGCCGCGCCGCGGCGGGCCCCGGCGAATCGAGCAGAGCGAGCGCCGGCCCGACGACTCCCTCGAGGAGCGCGCGCTCGGGGCGCACACGCGCCAGCACCCGGACCCCAATGAGGACGCCGAGCAGGTGCCTGGCGAGGTCCTCGGCCGGCAGGGGGGAGGTGATCGTGCCGTCCGCCTGCCCCCGGCTGACGCAGCGGTGGAAGAACGCCTCGATCCGGACGAGCACGCCGGCGACGGCGTCCTGGAACTCCCGGTCATGGGGCACCACGTCGAGCGCGGCGTTCACCAGCATGCAGCCCCTGTGCTCACGGTCGACCAGCGAGCGCGTGAGGATGTCGCCGAAGAAGGCGGCGATCGCCTCGCGCGGCGCCATCGCCTCGCACCGGCGGACGCGCGCCGCGATGCTCCGCTCCACGTAGTGATCGAGCGCCCGCCGGTAGAAGGCGCGCTTGTCGCCGAACGCGTTGTAGAGGCTCGCGCCGGTCAGGCCGGTGCTGTCCAGCAGGTCGCGCACCGACGTCGCCTCGTAGCCGCGGCTCCAGAAGCACTGCACCGCCGCGTCGAGCACGGCGTCCTCGTCGAATTGCCGCGGCCTCGCCATCCCCCAGCCCACCGATCCCCGCACCGACACCATCTTGCCATCAGCGGCGTCGCCATGCATTCTAGAACGATCGAACCAAAACGCAAGGTGCCCTCTCTCCGCCCCGCGGGGCGACGCCAACCGGAGGCAACATCCCTTGATCCGCTTCTATTTCCATCCCACGCCCAACCCGGCGAAGGTCGCGCTCCTCCTCGAGGAGACGGGGCTGTCCTACGAGACGGTGCCGATCGACACGAGCAAGGGCGAGCAGCACACGCCGTCCTTCCGGGCGGTCAACCCGAACGGCAAGGTCCCGGCCATCGTCGACAGCGACGGGCCCGGCGGCAAGGAGACGCGCGTCTTCGACTCCACCGCCATCCTGATCTACCTCGCCGAGAAGACCGGAACGTTCCTCGGCGCGCCCGAGGACCGGCCGGAGCTGCTGTCCTGGCTGCTGTTCATCGCCTCCGGCCTCGGCCCGTTCTCCGGGCAGGCCGTGCATTTCCAGTTCGCCGCGCCCGAAGGGCTGGACTACGCGGTGAACCGCTATCGGCGCGAAGCGGAACGCCACTACCAGGTCCTGAACGACCACCTGGAGGGGCGGAGCCACATCGTCGGCGACCGCTACACGATCGCCGACATCTCGGCGTGGGGCTGGCTCGACCGCGCGTCGCGCGTGCGCAAGGGCACCGACGACCCGCTGGCGCCGTTCCCCAACCTCAAGCGCCTCTTCGAGACCGTCGACGCCCGGCCCGCCGCCGCCCGGGCGCGGAAGGTCGGCGAGGACCACGCCTTCAAGCGGGTCAACGACGAGGAAACCAAGCGCGCGCTGTTTCCGTCCAACTACCCTCCCGCGGCCTGAGCCGGAGCTTTGGAGCACCCATCATGACCGACACTGCCGAATACACCCCGCCGAAGGTCTGGACCTGGGACAAGGCCAGCGGCGGCCAGTTCGCCAACATCAACCGGCCGGTCGCCGGCGCCACCCACGAGAAGGAGCTGCCCGTCGGCAAGCATCCGCTGCAGCTCTATTCGATGGGCACGCCGAACGGCCAGAAGGTCACCATCATGCTCGAGGAGCTGCTCGCGCTCGGCCATGCGGGCGCCGAGTACGACGCCTGGCTGATCCGGATCGGCGACGGCGACCAGTTCGGCTCCGGCTTCGTCGAGGTCAACCCCAACTCGAAGATCCCGGCGCTGATGGACCGCAGCGGCCCCGCACCGGTCCGCGTCTTCGAATCCGGCGCCATCCTCATGTATCTCGCGGAGAAGTTCGGCGCGTTCCTGCCGACGGCGCAGCCGGCCCGCGCCGAGGCGCTCTCCTGGCTGTTCTGGCAGATGGGGTCCGCGCCCTTCCTCGGCGGCGGCTTCGGCCATTTCTACGCCTATGCGCCGGTCAAGCTCGAATACCCGATCAACCGTTACGCGATGGAGGCCAAGCGACAGCTCGACGTGCTCGACCGCCGGCTGGCCGACAACGAATTCGTCGCCGGCGACGAGTACACGATCGCCGACATGGCGATCTGGCCGTGGTACGGCGGCCTGGTGAAGGGCTGGCTGTACGGCGCCGCCGAGTTCCTGGCCGTCCAGGACTACCGGAACGTCGTCCGCTGGGCCGACCAGATCTTCGCCCGCCCCGCCGTGGCGCGCGGACGCAAGGTCAACCGCACCTTCGGCGAGCCGTCCAGCCAGCTCCACGAGCGCCACGACGCCGGCGACTTCGACACCAGGACGCAGGACAAGATCGCCGCACCGCAGACGTGACCGTCGGCGGCCGGTGCCGCCCCGCCCGCTCCGGCGCGGCGGGCGCGGATCGACCGCGGACGGGGCGGGGCGCCATGCGCCCCGCCGCCGATCACCGGCCGGCCAGGTGGGGGTGCAGGGCGCGCAGGATCTTCTCCGGCGTGATCGGCTGCGCGGTGAGGCGGACCGAGAAGGGACGCAACGCGTCGTTGATGGCGTTCATCACCGCCGCCGGCGCCCCGGCCGTGCCGGCCTCGCCGGCGCCCTTGGCGCCCAGGTCGGACGACCGCGTCGGCGTCTCGACGTGGGCCACCTCGATGTCCGGCATCTCGCCGGCCATGGGGACGAGGTAGTCGGCCATGCTGCCGTTGCGCAGCAGGCCGTGCTCGTCGTACAGGCATTCCTCGAAGAGGACGCCGCCCAGGCCCTGCACGACGGCGCCGCGGATCTGCTCGTCGACCAGCAGGGGGTTGAGCACCCGGCCGCAGTCCTCGACCACCCAGTGCTTGAGCAGTTTCACGACGCCGGTCTCCACGTCCACCTCGACGTGCGAGACCTGGACGCCGTTGGTGAAGATGAAGGGATAGTCGCGCTGCGCGTAGTGGCGCGTCACCACCAGTTCCGGCTGGAAGCCCTTGGGCAGCAGGTCGGGACGGAAATGGGCCAGCCGGCCCAGCTCGGCCAGGTCGACGAGGGGAACCCCTTCGGCCTTGTCGATCACCGCGCCGCCGGCGACGTCGAGCCGTTCCGCCGGCAGATCGAGATGGACGGCGGCGAACTCCAGGATGTTGGCGCGCAGCTGCCGGGCCGCCTGGAGGACCGCCTCGCCGCCGATACCGGCGCCGCGCGACGCCCAGGTGCCGCCGCCGTAGGGGGTGGCGGCGGTGTCGCCGGTCAGCACCCGCACCCGCTCCATCGGCACGCCCACCGCATCGGCGACGATCTGCGCGAAGATGGTCTCGGTGCCCTGGCCCTGCTCGCCGACGCCGCTGGCGCAGTGGACGGTGCCCGTCGGGTCGAGGCGGACGGTGGCGCCGTCCTGCGAGGCGATGCGGGCACCGCCGGTCCCGTAGAAGGCGGCGCCGGGATTGGTCAGCTCGATCAGCACGGCGATGCCGATGCCGCGGTGGATGCCCCTGGCGCGCAGCGCGGCCTGCTCGCGCCGCAGGGTGGCGAAGTCCACCATCTCCGCCAGCCGGTCGAGGCAGCGCTGGTGGGACAGCCCCTCCAGCACGATGCCGGACGCGCCGGTGCGGGGATAGCTGTCGTCGGCCATGACGTTGCGCCGGCGCAGCTCCAGCGGATCGAGCCCCAGCGTCGCCGCGGCGAGGTCGACGATCCCCTCGGTGACGGCGCAGGCGACCGGGTGGCCGACGCCGCGGTACTGGCTCGTCTGCACCTTGTTCTGGAACACGACGTCGAGGCTGGCGCGGTAATGGGGATGCGCGTAGGGGCCGCCGCACAGGTTGATCACCTGGTTGCCCTCGACGGCGCTGGTGCGGGGGAACATGGAATAGGGACCGATGCCGGACAGGTCGGCGATGTCGAAGGCGAGCATGCGGCCGTCGCGGGTGAGCGCCAGGCGCGCCCGGACGCGGTTCTCGCGGGCGTGGATGTCCGTGACGAAGGATTCCAGGCGGTCGGCCACGTACTTGACCGGCCGTTCCAGCAGCACCGACAGGGCGACGGTGGCGAAATCGTCGGCGTAGGCGTGCACCTTGATGCCGAACGAGCCGCCCACGTCCCGGCAGATCACCCGCACGTCCGCTTCCGCCAGACCCAGCAGCCGCGCGTACAGGTCGCCCATCATGTGCGGGGCCTGGTGGGAATGGTGGACGGTCAGGCGCCGCTCGGCCGGGTCGAAGGCCGCCAGGACGGAGCGGGGTTCCAGGGTGACGCCGGTGTGCCGGCCGAACTCGTAGGTCTCCTCCACGACGACGTCCGCCGCGGCGAAGGCGGCGTCCACCCCGCCGGTGTCGATCTCGCGGTGGAAGCAGAGATTGTCGCCCAGTTCGGGATGGATCACCGGGGTGCCGGGGTCCAGGGCGGTGTCCATGCGGGTCACCGCTGGAAGCACCTGCCACTCCACCGCGATCGCCTGCATGGCGTCCTCGGCCCGGGCGCGCGTCTCGGCCACCACCGCCAGCACCGCCTCCCCCTGCCAGCACGCGCGGTCGACCGCCAGCGCGTGCTGCGGCGGCGACCGCATCCCGGCGAGGTGGGACAGGGTGCCCACGAAGGGGGCGCAGACTTCCGCCAGTTGGCGGCCGTCGACGACGGCCACCACCCCCGGCATGTCCAGGGCCGCGGCGGCGTCGACGCGGAGGATGCGGGCGTGGGCGTGCGGGCTGCGCAGATAGGCCACGTGGACCATGCGCGGCAGGACCACGTCGTCCACGTAGGTGCCGCGCCCCTGCAGCAGCCGGCGGGCGTTCGGGCGCGGCACGCCGCGGCCGACGACGGTCTCGCTGGTGACGGGGGCGCGGGGGGCGATGCTATTCATGGCCGTGTCCCTGGCAGCCGGGCCGGCGGGTCCGCCCCACCGCCTCGATGGCGTCGACGATGGCGTGGTAGCCGGTGCAGCGGCAGTAGTTGCCGGAGATCCCCTCGCGGATGCGCGCGCGGCCGGCGTCGGGCTCGTCCCGGAGCAGGGCGTCGGCCGTCAGCAGGAGGCCCGGCGTGCAGAAGCCGCACTGCAGCGCGTTGCGCTCGTGGAAGGCGTCCTGGAGGTCGCGGATCTCCCCGCTCTCCGAGCGGCCCTCGATGGTGTCCACCATGGCGCCGTCCGCCTGCACGGCGAGCGTCAGGCACGAGCGCACGAGCGCACCGTCGAGAAGCACGGTGCACGCGCCGCACACCCCGTGCTCGCAGCCGAGATGCGTGCCCTTGAGGCCCAGCTCCTCGCGCAGGAAGTCGCCGAGATGCAGGCGCGGCTCGACCCAGCGCTCCTGCACCACGCCGTTGACGGTCACGCTGACCAGGATCCTGTCGGTCATGGCTGTCCTTCCCCGGTGACGAGGGCCCGGATCTCGCGGCGCAGCAGGACGCCGGCGAGGTGAAGCTTGGTGGCGGCGCTGGCGTAGAGGTCGCCGTCGGGGGCGAGGTCCTCGCCGAGGCGCCCGACCGCGCGGTCGACGGCGTCGGGCTCGCCCCGGCTGCCGGCCAGGGCCGCTTCCGCCGCTCTGGCCCGCACCGGCGTTGCGGCGACCCCGAAGCAGACGATCCTGAGATCGTCCAGCCGGCCCTCGACCACGTCCCCGGCCAGGGCCAGCCCCACCGTGGCGTAGTCGCCATGGCGCCGGGCCAGCTCGGCGAAGGCGAAGCGCCGCCGGGGCCCGGGCAGGGGGAACTGCACCGCGGTGACGAGCTCGTGCGGGCGCAGGTCGGTCTGGTACAGGCCGCGGAAGAAGTCGGCGGCCCGGACCGTGCGGCTGGCCGCGCCATCGCTCACCACCACCTCGCCGTCCGCCGCCACGGCGCAGGCCGGCCATTCCGCCGCCGGATCGGCCAGCGCGATGGAGCCGCCGAAGGTGCCGCGGTTGCGGATGGCGGCGTGGGCGACGTGCGGTGCCGCCAGGGACAGGAGCGGCAGGGTGCGGGCGACCTCGGCGGAGCGCTCGACGTCGACGTGGCGGGCCAGGGCGCCGATGCGCAGGTGGCGGTCCGTCACCGCGATGCCCCGCAGCTCGGCGATGCCGCCGATGTCGATCACCAGCGACGGCTCGGACAGCCGCATCCCGAGGGTGGCCAGCAGGGTCTGCCCCCCCGCCATCAGCCGCGCGGCGTCGCCGTGCCGGCGCAGCAACGCCGAGGCGGCGGCGACGCTGCTCACGCGCTCGTACGCGAAGGGGGGCGCCTTCATGGCGGACGTCCTCCGTCTCAGCCCAGGGTGGGCATGACGAGGGCGGGGGCGGCGACCCGGGGGAGCCGCCAGCGCGCGGTGACGGCCTTGGTCCGCGTGTAGAACTTGATGCCCTCGGTGCCGTGGACGTGCAGGTCGCCGAACAGCGACCCCTTCCAGCCGCCGAACGAGAAGAAGGCCATGGGGACGGGAATGGGCACGTTGATGCCGACCATGCCGACCTCGACGGTCTCCTCGAACAGGCGGGCCGCCGCGCCGGACTGGGTGAAGATGGCCGTGCCGTTGGCGAAGGCGCTCTCGTTGACGAGGGCGATCGCCGCCTCCGGCGTGGGCACGCGCACCACCGACAGCACCGGGCCGAAGATCTCGTCGCGGTAGATGGTCATCGAGCGGTCAACGCGGTCGAACAGCGTCGGCCCGACGAAGAAGCCGCCGCCATGCCCCGGCACCTCGACGGTGCGGCCGTCCACCACGAGGGCGGCACCCTCGCGCTCACCGGCGTCGATGTAGCCGCGCACCCGGTCGCGATGCTCGGCGGTGACCAGCGGTCCCATCTCCACACCCGGCGCGTCGCCGGGACCGGTCGTGAGGGTGCGGGCGCGGGCCGCCAGCCGTTCGACCAGGGCGTCGCCCACGTCGCCCACCGCCACCGCCACGGAGATCGCCATGCAGCGCTCGCCGGCCGAGCCGAAGGCGGCGCCGATCAGCGCCTCGGTGGTGAAGTCCAGGTCGGCGTCGGGCATGACGACGGCATGGTTCTTGGCACCGCCCAGCGCCTGCACGCGCTTGCCGTTGTGGGCGCAGGTCTCGTAGATCCGGCGGGCGACGGGGGTCGAGCCGACGAAGGACACGGCGGCCACGTCCGGATGGGTCAGCAGGGCGTCCACCGCCGCGCGGTCGCCATGAACCACGTTCAGCACGCCGTCCGGCAGGCCGGCCTCGGAGGCCAGGCGCGCCAGCATGAGGCTGCACGACGGCACCTTCTCCGAGGGCTTCAGCACGAAGGTGTTGCCGCAGGCGATGGCCACCGGGAACATCCACATCGGCACCATGGCCGGGAAGTTGAAGGGCGTGATGCCGACGCACACACCCACCGGCTGGCGCAGGGTGTAGGCGTCGACGCCGCTGCCCACGTTGGCGGCGTGCTCGCCCTTCAGCAGGTGGGGGATGCCGCAGGCGAACTCGAGCACCTCGATCCCGCGGCGCACCGACCCCAGGGCGTCGTCCAGCGTCTTGCCGTGCTCCTGCGAGGCGACGGCCGCCAGCTCGCGCTCGTTGCGGCGGAGCAGTTCGAGATAGGCCTGCAGGATGCGCGAGCGCCGCAGCGGCGTCGCCTCCCGCCAGGCCGGCAGGGCGTCCTTGGCCGCCTTCACGGCGGCGTCCACCTCGGCGGCGTCGGCGAAACGGACCTGGCGCACGACGGCGCCGGTGGCCGGGTTGAAGACGTTGCCGCGGCGGTCGCCGGCGCCATGGTGGTCATGGCCGCCGATCCAGTGCGGCAGCGCGTCGTCGGTCGTCATCCTCGTTCCTTTTCGCGTTGGACGGACGGTGCGTCTCAGATGTGCAGGAGGTAGCCGACGGCACCGCCGAAAAGCGCCCCGGTGGCCAGCCAGAGGAGACGCTGCAGCTCGGCGGTCCAGCCGGCGACGGCGGCGGCCGCGGGGCCGGGCGGGGCCGCCACCGGCGATGGCGCCGCGGCAGGGCCGGGCGGGGCGGTGGGCGACGGGTCGGGGAGCGGGTCCCCGGCGAGCTGGTCCCCGGCGAGCTGGTCGTTGAAGGCGCGGAAGAAGTCGTCGGCCATCTTCCGGGCCGACGCGTCGATCAGGCGGCCGCCGATCTGGTTCAGCTTGCCGCCGATCGCCGCTTCGGTGGCGTAGCGCAGCAGGGTGCCGCCGGTCACCTCCTGCAACGTCACGCGGGACTGGCCGGTGGCCATGCCCACCGCTCCGGCACCGCCCTCGAACTTCAGGGTGCAGCCCGCCGGCGCATCGATCTCGCACAGGTCGACCCGGCCGGAGAAGCGGGCGCGCAACGGCCCGACCCGGGTCAGCACGCGGGCCTCGAACGCGGTGTCGCCGCGGCGGATCACGTCCTCGCATCCGGGAATGCAGCGCCGCATGACCTGCGGATCGATCAGCGCCTCCCACACGCGCTGCCGCGGGGCGGCAATCATCTGTTCACCGGCGAGTTCCAACGGCGTCCTCCGATCGTCAGGGGCGGCTCTCAAGGGCGGCCTCGCTTGCCGGCCTGTATTTACCAGTTGGTCAATATGGCGTCAAGCTATTTTCCATGTGGTCAATAGTCGGCCGCGCGGATCGCTGGCGCGCCGCGCGCTGCTGCATTCCTCCCGTCGGGGCCGAGGCGCGCCCCCATGCTCGGAGCGAGGCCGTCACCATGGCGGCGTGCCTCAAGCGAAATGGCCTCCGGCAAACCCCATGCGGTTCGCAGCCCCGTCCCAATTCCTCGGACAGCCTCTCAGTGACCGTAGTCGCCCTGGTTGGCCAGCCTGTGGCAGGCCTCGCAGTTGGCCTTGGAGCCGACCTCCTTGCGGCTCCAGACGTCAGCGCGGAAGTCGTGCTCGTGCAGCCACCAGCGCTGCTCGGTGATGCGCAGCAGCCGGCCGTCGCCGCGCCCGGCGTTGCGCGTCAGATGGGCGCGGATGGCGGCGGCGACCGCATCGGGCAGGCTGGCCTTCTCACCGAAATGGTCGGCCAGCCCGTCCATGATGCGGTTCCACGACGCGGCCGGCAGCAGCGCCGGCTGGTAGGCCATGTGGCATTCGCCGCATTCCTTCTTCGTCGCGGCGTGGTCGACGGGCGGCACGCGCTCCATCTCGTCGGCCAGGACGGTGGTGGCCGCGGCGGTGCCGGCGAGCAGGAGGACGGCGGCCGCGACGATGCGCAGGGCGCGCGGGTCGATGCTGTGGGTCATGGCGGGCTCTCGTTCACTGGGCGGACAGGTAGGTGATGAAGTCGCCCTTCTCCTGCGCCGTGCAGGCGCGGCCGAGGACGTTCGGGCAGTCGCGCTCGAAGCGCTTTTCCACCTCGGCCGGATCGGTGAATCGCTCGGGGTTGGCCGACACCGCCATCGGCGGGATGTCGCGGCCGGTCTTGTAGTGGCGGCCGGTGGCGGTCGGGGTCGGCGTGTGGCAGACCGCGCAGGCGTTGGCCCCAGCCTTGCCGCCGGCGTGCGGGCCGAGGTAGAGCGCGCGCCCGCGTTCGGCCGAGAAGCCGGCGAAGCCGGGCGTCTCCTTGGCCGCCTGGGTGGCCAGCGTGTCGAGCAGGGCGGCGCGCGGGCCGGCGGCGGCCAAGGCGGAGCCGGCGACCAGCGCGGTCGCCGCGGCGAGGGTCAGGGGACGCTTCATGGGAAAGGGGTCCGTTGTGGGGGCCGTTGTGGGTCAGGCGGCGGCACCGAGCGGGCGGGGCCGTTTCAGGCGGTGCAGGGCGAGCACCAGGGCGATGTGGCCGAGGACGATCCACGGCGCGACCTCGCCCAGCGCCTCGTGCAGGTCCTCCACCAGGATGAGGACGTCGGCGACGGCGCCGGACAGGGCGGTGGCGCCGACGCCGATCAGCAGCGCCGCGGCCATCCAGGGGATCAGCGGGCTGCGCCCGGCGCGGGCCTGCGGGTCGCCGGCGGCCAGCCGCACCACCCAGCGGCCCAAGTCTGCGCCCGACGGGCGGGGGAAGCGCAACGGGCTGCCCTCGGCCGCCGTCGACCCGGCGATGGCGCGCACCGCCAGCGCCGCCAGTGCGGCGTAGCCGGAGAAGACGTGCATGCGGTAGGTGTCCTCGTCGCCGCTCAGGTAGGCGACCAGGAAGGCGCCGGACAGCGTGGCGTGGAACAGCAGCAGGAACGCCGTCTCGGCGGCGGTCGGCTTGCGGGCGGCCATGGCGGGCTCTCCTCGGGGATCAGTCGCCGTGGGCGGCGGCGCGCTCGGCGGCGAAGGCGGGCAGCCCGGACAGGCCGCGGCCGCCCGCCTGATAGGCGGCCGCCAGGACCGCGATGATCGCGGCGGCGGCCAGCCCGTGGATCAGCATGCGCGTGAGCATGGTGCGCCTCAGTCGCCGTCGTCGTGGCGGTCGCGGCCCTCACGACGCTGGCGGTCGGCGCAGCAACCGAAGGCGGTGCCGTCGTCGCGGATGATCTGGCCGGCGCGGATGGCGCCCTGGCGCACGCCGCCGGTCACCGTGACCTGCTGGCCCGGCTGCAGGCCTTCCGGCAGGAAGCCCTTGGTGGTGACGTCGATCTGGTCGCGGCCGTCGCTCATGGTGAACCAGGTGGCCGCCACCTTCGAGACGGTGCCGGTGGTGGTGCCGGCGCCGGCGGCCGCCACATCGGCGATCGGCTGCGGAGCGCCGGCGGCGACGCGGGAGCGGTGGTGGTCGCCGGCCTGGGCGGCGCCAGCGGCCAGCGCAAGCGCGAGCGCGGCGAGGGGAAGGGTCTTCAGCATGGCTGGTGTCTCCGGTCTGTGGCGCCCAGCGGCGCCCGATGACCGCACTCTAGGAGACGGGAGCTGAGCCGACCCTGAATGGCGCGTTCATCCGGCGTTCAGGGTCGCGCCGCCGCCAGGGGCCAGCGTGCTGGCGGACCAGCCGGCGCAGCTCCTCGTCCGACACCGGCGTCCGGGAGCGATCCGCTCGGGCACGGTGCGGAGTCGGAGCGTCTGGCGGGCAACGGGTTTGCCACCCGGCTGAAGGCCGGCGTGGCGCGCCGGCGGAGGCGGACGGACGGTCCACGCCCCGGCGCCGCAGCCGCGCGATGCCGCGCGCGAACGCCGGGCACCACGTCCCGACGATGCGCCGGGGGGCCGGCTGGCGCCTCTCAGCCGGCCGGCCGGCCGGCCTCCCGGGGGAAGACCTCGCGGGTGGCGAGGACGAAGGCCCGGACGCGGTCGGTGACGACCTGGGCGAGATTCTCCGGGAACTTGTGGCCATAGACCCAGTGGCGCACGCCGATGTAGAAGATGCCGCCGTGCAGGCCCCAGGTCAGCTCCGTCTCCGCCTCGCTGGGTTCACGATCGTCGGCGAGGCCCAGCTCGGTCCGCACCTCGCTGATGATGGGGCGCAGCAGCCGCTGGTCGACGAGGGCCAGGTAGTTGTCGGTGATGTAGCCGTCGGCCAGGGCGGAATGGATCAAGATGCGCACCCATTCCTTGGTCAGGATGGTATGGGCGTAGTCGATGTAGACCCGGGTCAGCCGCGCCTCGACGGACTCGCCGCGGTCGCGCACCCATTGCTCCCATTCCGGCTTCCAGCGTCCGAGATAGACCTCGGTGTAGACCCGCTCGATGAGCGCCTTCTTGCTGGGGAAATAGTGGAACAGCAGCGGATGGCTGACGCCGATCCGCGTGGCCAGCTCCCGCGTCTGCCCGCCCAGGCCGAATTCGGAAAAGAACTCGATGGCGCTGTCGACGATCTGACGCTCCCGCTCCTCGATCGACAGGCGCTGCCGACGGCGCGGCGTGCCGGAGCGGCGGGCGTCGGCGGGAGACTTGGAAGAGGGCGGCGGCACCATGCCCTGGCGTGGCTGTGAGTCCAGGGGTCTGCTTTAGGGGAAGGCGCGGTTGGCGTCAAACGCTACCTGCGGCGCGGCGGCACCGAAGCGCCACGCCGTTGGCCGCCCCAATCGTTCGACAGCCACACATCCCTGTTGACAGTGGCGGAACGGGCCCCCTACAATTGACCATCTGCTCAAGAACGAGCGCAGTGATTTTCCGCGTTCTCAATCCGTGTGTCAACCACCCGGTTGGCGGCACCCCGGTTGGCTGACGCCCCGGCGATGCCCGGCCGGCGGGGATACCGCCGCGCCGGCCGCCGCACGAGCTCGTGCCGAACAATCAAAAGGCCACGTCCCACAGGGGAGACCCATGAAATGCAGGTGAGTGCGAGTGGAAGCCAGCACCGCTGGAAGGTCCTGATCATGACCTTTCTGGCCTATTTGTACGACAGCCTGGATCTGCAGATTCTGGCGATCTGCATGCCTCTGATCATCACCTCCTTGAACATCTCGCTGACCGATGCGGGTCTTCTGGCGTCGGCCACCATGCTCGGGACGGCGTTGGGCGGCATCCTGTTCGGCTGGATCGCCGAGAACTTCGGCCGCAAGAACGCGGCCGTCATCTCCCTGATCGAGTTCGGCCTGTTCACCCTGGCGGTCTACTGGTGCAGCTCCTGGGAAGAGCTGATGGTGCTGCGCTTCCTGCAGGGCATCGGCATGGGCGGATTGTGGGGCCCCATCGTCGCCCTGATCGCCGACCATTGGGCGCCCCGCTACCGGGCGCGCGCCGCCAGCTTCATGCTCAGCACCTTCGCCCTCGGCGGCATCCTGGCCTCCACCATGGGCCGCTTCCTGCTGACCGAGGTGGGCTGGCGCATGATCTTCGCCCTGACCAGCACCGCCGTCATCGTCGGCATTCTGTTCATGCTGGTGGTGCCGGCGGATGACCGGCGCCACAGCCGGGGGGACCGGCCGCGGATCAGCCTGGGCGAACTCTTCCAGCCCGGCATCGCCAAGCTGACGATCTGCGCGACCATCGCCGCGGCCTGCCAGATGGGCGGGTTCTGGGGCGTCAGCGCCTGGATTCCCACCTACCTCGTGCAGGTCCGCGGCCTCAGCATCGAATACATGAGCGTCTTCAGCATCGTCATCTTCACCGGCGCGTTCATCGGCTACTTCCTCTTCGCCGTCATCGCCGACCGGATCGGCCGGCGCAAGGCGCTGATGCTGGCCTTCCTGGCCGACACGGTGATCGTTCCCCTCTACGTGCTCCTGCCCGACCCGGTCTTCCTGTTCTGGCTCAGCCCGCTCATGGGCCTCAGCTTCGGCGGCGTGTTCGGCCTGTTCGGCTCCTACTTCGCCGAGCTGTTCCCCGAGCACATCCGCGCCATGGGCAGCGGCTTCGCCTTCAACATCGGGCGCGGCTTCGGCGCCGTCGTCACCCCGGTCACCATCGGCGCCATGGCCAAGACCTACGGGCTGGGGTTCGGCATCGGCGCCTGTTCGGTGGTCTTCTTCACCGGCGTGATCATCCTGCTCTTCATGCCGGAGACCCTGACGTCCGGCGCGGCGCGGCCGGTCGCCGCCGACGCCGGCACCCGGACCCGCGCCGCCGAGGCGTGATCTCCCCCGCCACACGTGGCTCCGGCCTTCGGGCCGGGGCCCGACCACTCTGATCACGGAGACGTGCCATGCCCAAGGCGTACTGGGTGGCCCAGGTGACGGTTCACGATCCCGAGCGGTACGCGCTGTACGCCAAGGGGGCGGGGGAGGCCTTCGCCCGGCACGGCGGCATCCCGCTGGCGCGGGGCGGCGCGATGCACTGGCTGGAAGGGAGCGAACGGCCGCGCGGCGTCATCATCGAGTTCGCCTCGGTGGACGACGCGACGGCGTGCTATCGCTCGCCCGAGTACCAGGCGGCGCGGCGCCACCGCGAGGCCGCCGCGGAGTTCCATCTCGTCATCGTCGAAGGCCTGGAGACCGCGGGATAGCCCGGACACGTCGTCGAACCGCCGGGTCCCGTCGGGGCCGCGCAGGGCTTCTCTCCCCCTGAGGGAGGTGCGACACCGGGGCGCCGACGCTGTGGCCCGCCGGGCCGATTCGACCGGCGGGCCGACGGAGAAGGTCGCCAGGCGCTCGGCAGGACGGCGGCCGGGTCCGGGACGGCTTCAACCCGTCGGGGTTCTCCGCTATGTTGGCCCGGGGCGCGCGACACGTGCCCTGTGGCCCCGGCATCAGCTTTGCTTCGGAATGCTCGCAGCACCGCACATCAACATCGACGTCCGCAGTTACGGAGCGGATCAAGGCGCCCATCGGCACGATTTCGCTCAGTTCGTTCTGCCGTTGAGCGGCGCCCTGGAGATCGACATCGCCGGGACGGGGAGCCGCCTCGGGCCGTGCCGGGCGGCCTTCGTCGAACCGCGGCGCTCTCACTCGCAGATCGGCGACGGGCCGAACCGCTCGCTCATCGTCGATCTCGACCCCGCCATGCTGGAGCCGGAGATCGGCGATCGGCTGAGCCGACGTCCCTTCGTCCCGCTGACCCCGGCGGCGAGCAGATTGATCGACTACATGGGCCTGCTGATCGGTAACGGCGGCGCGTCGGCGACCAACGTCCGCCTCTGGGTGCCTCTGCTGCTCGACGCCCTCGTGCACGAGCCGGCACGGCCCCGGTCCCGCCTCGCCCCCCTGCTGGCCGGGATCGAGCCCGAACTGGGACGGCCGTGGACGACGGAGATGATGGCCGAGCGGGCCTGCGTCAGCGTCAGCCGACTGCACGCCCTCTTCCGCGCCGAACTCGACACCACCCCGCGCGCGTGGCTCGCCGAGAGGCGCCTGAAGCGGGCGTGCGAATGGCTGGCGCTGTCGGATCACGCGATCGCGGAGATCTCCTACCGCGTGGGATACGCCGACCAGAGCGCGCTGACGCGCGCGATGCGGCGGGCCACCGGGCTGACGCCGGCCGCCTATCGACGCCGGCATCGAGAGACTGGGCCCAAAACTCGGTAGCGCGGGACAAGAACGCGTCCGCATCCGATGGCATCCTCGACCTGGAATCGGGTGAGGCGCGGGATCGCAATGAGCAGGACTTGGTTGGGGATCGGCTGCGGCGTCGCCGCCGGGGCGCTCTGGGGGCTGGTTTTCCTCGCCCCGGAGCTGGCCCGGGAATTCGCGCCGCTCCAGCTCGCCGCCGGGCGCTACCTGGCCTACGGCCTCTTTGCCGTGGTGCTCGTCGCCCCGCGCTGGCGGGCCTTGTGCGCGGGTCTCGGCGGCGCGGAGTGGTGGGCGCTGGTCTGGCTGAGCCTGCTCGGCAACATCCTCTATTACGCCCTGCTCGCCACCGCCGTGCAACTGGGCGGCATGGCGATGACCTCGCTGGTCGTCGGTTTCCTGCCGGTCGCCGTCACCATCATCGGCAGCCGGGACCACGACGCGGTTCCGGTCCGCAAGCTCCTGCCCTCGCTCGTGCTCGGCGGCGCCGGCATCCTCTGCATCGGGCTTCAGTCCCTGGGCGGCGGCGGCGCCGGATCGCAGACGGTCCAGGTCACGGGACTGCTCTGCGCGGTCGGCGCGCTCGCCTCCTGGACGGCCTATGCCGTGGGCAACAGCCGCTGGCTTGCCCGGCTCGACCACGTCTCCGGGCACGACTGGAGTTTGCTGACCGGCGTGGTGACGGGCGCGCAGGCGCTGCTGCTCGCGGTTCCGGCCTTCCTGATCGATCCGCGCGGCCATGCCGTCGGCGAGTGGCTGCACTTCGCCGCCGTCGTGAGCGGCCTGGCGTTCCTCGCCTCGATCGTCGGCAACGCCTGCTGGAACCGGATGAGCCGCCTGCTGCCGCTCACCCTGGTCGGCCAGATGATCCTGTTCGAAACCATCTTCGCGCTGCTCTACGGCTTCCTCTGGGAGCAGCGGCTGCCGACCACGATGGAGCTCGCCGCCCTCGTCTGCGTGATCGGCAGCGTGCTCTCGTGCGTCGCGGCGCATCGGCCGCACGCTCCGCTCGCGGAGGCCGGGCCGAAACCGGCCTCGGCGCGATGATCGCACCGGGCGCCCCGGGGGGGCCGGTTCCGACCGTGCGTCGGCGACGGCCGCGCCCAGGCCCCGGCGACGGCCCTCAGGCGTCGAGCACGAGATCGCCCGTCGGGACGGCCTGGCAGGCGAGGCACCGGCCCTCCTCCAGGTCGGCGGGATCGACGAGATGGCGCACGCCGCCGGACAGCACGTCCACGACGCAGCTCTCGCACTGGCCGACGCGACAACCGCTGGGGAGGTCCACGCCCGCGCGCTCGGCGAACGCGAGCAGGGGGCCGGCCTCGGGGGTCCAGGTCAGGGTGCGGCCGGCGCGGGCGAAGCGCACGGAGCAGGATGCGGGACCGTCGCCGACGATGGCGTCCGGCGAGCGGAACCGTTCCCGGAAGATCTCGAACGGCGGCACGCCGCGGGCCCGCAGGCCCGCCGTCACCTCGTCCATCATCGCGTCGCCGGCACAGACGTAGAAGCGGGCGCGGGCCCGGATGAGCTCCTCGTCGATGGCGGCCGCGGCGAAGCGCTGCCGCCGGTCGCAACGGTCCCCGGCCCGGGGGCGGCTGTAATGGGTGACCAGGGTCAGGTTGGGCAGACGGTCGGACAGCGCCGCGAGGCGGGCGGCGAAGGGATGGCTGGCGCCGTCGCGGCAGCCGTGGTGGAGGACGACGTGCGGCTCGCCCGGCGCGCCGGTCAAGGTCTCCAGGTAGGAGAGGAAGGGCGTGATGCCGATGCCGCCGGCGATCAGCACGACCGGGAACTCGTTGGCCAGCGGCAGCACGAAGTCGCCCGACGGTGCCTGCACCTCGACGACGTCGCCGGGGCGCAGCGCGTCGGCGACGGTCGGCGACAGGGCGCCGCCGGCGATCCGTCGCACGGCGATGGCGTAGTCGCGCGGCGCCGTGGCGCCCCCCGTGGCGGTGGTCCCCGTGGCGGACGACGTCAGCGAGTAGGAACGGACCACGCCGCCGATGCGCAGCCCGATGAACTGGCCGGGCCGGAAGGAGGCGAGCGGTCCGCCGTCCTCCGGCACCAGGCGCAGCGCCACCACCTCGGCCGTCTCCGCCCGGCGCTCGGCGACGAGGAACCGGCGGAAGCCACGCCAGGGACCGGCCGACGCGCGTTCGACGCGGCAGGCGGTCGAGCGCATCGCCAGGGCGCCGCTGAGCGGGTCGCGCCGCCGCTCGTCCACCAGCGAGTTGAAGTTGGCGGTGGGCGGCCCGTCGGCCGGGAAGTAGCCGGGCAATCCCAGGTCCGGGGCCGCCTGCCACCAGCCGTAGTCGGCCGCCACCACCTCCCGCGCCAGCGACGGGTTGAGCGCGGCGCGGACCTCCATGGCGCCGCTGCGGCTGACGATGCGCATGCGGTCGCCGTCGGCGATCCCATGGGCCGCGGCGGTGTCGGGGTGGAGCTCGGCCACCGGTTCCGGCCGCTTGCGGCGCAGCGCGGTGATGCCGCGGTGCTGGCTGTGGCAGAACCAGCCGACGTTGGCCGACAGGGCGGTCAGCGGGAACGCCTCGTCCGCGGCGTCCGTCGGCGGGACGAAGCGCGGCACCGGGTCGTAGCCGTGGCGGTGCAGCCGCTCGGAATAGAGCTCGGCGCGCCCGGTCTCGGTGGCGAACCCGGCCTCCCGGTGCTTGCGGTGGCGGTGGGGCAGGGGGACGCGGACGCCCTCGGGATGCCGGCGCAGCGTGTCGACGTCGAGGCCGAGCGGGGCGAGCAGGTGGTTCCAGCCGGCCTCCACCGCGCCGTCGAAGAACAGGTCGCCCATGCCCAGCCGCTTGGCGAGCTGGAAGACGATCCAGAGATCGGAGCGGCTGTCGCCCTGGCGCGGGACGATGGGTTGGCGGAGCTGCACCAGCTCCTGGGCCTCCGGCGAGATCTCGAAGCCGAGGCGCAGCGCCTCGATCTCCCAGGGGCTGCTGGCGGGCAGGACGATGTCGGCGGTGGCGGCCGTGGGATTGAGGAACAGGTCGACGTGGACCTGGAATTCCAGCGCCTCCAGGGCCCGCCGCCCGCGTTCCGGAGCGGGATGGGAGACCAGCAGGTTGGAGCCCAGCGCGAACAGCGCCCGCACCGGGTAGGGGCGGCGGTCGAGCACGGCGTCGTAGAGATCGCTCGCGGTGATCCAGCCGTCGGCGGGCGGACCCAGCGGGCGCTCGGCGAGCCCCAGCGTGCGGGCGCGCGTCTCCTCCGGGATCATCGCCATGGAGTGGAGGGCCGGCACCGGCAGCGCCGGCATGCGGACGTTGCCGCCCGGCGCGTCGAAGGAGCCGGTGAGCGCGTAGAGCGTGGCGATGGCGCGCTCGGTCTGGGTGGCGTTGCTGTGCTGGCCCACCCCGGTCCAGCCGTGATAGCAGACCGAGCGGGCGGCGGCGATGGCGTCCGCGAGCGCCTCGACCTGCCCGGCCGGGACGCCGGTCAGCCGCTCGACGGTGGCGGGATCGTAGGGGGCGGCCGCCTCGGCGTAGAGGTCGAACGCGGTGCGGCAGGGGATGCCGGCGACCGTGACGCGGGCGCGCAGGGCGGCGGCGGCCGGGTGCGGGGCCGCGGGAACCGCCGCACCCGCCGTCTCGTCCCAGGCGAGGACGGCGTCGGGCGCCGTGTCCAGCCCGACGTCGCGGCCGCGCAGGAAGCGGCCGTCGTCCTCCCGCACCAGCAGGGGGGCGTTGGTCCATTCGCGGACGAAGGCGTCGTCGAAGGCGTCGCGTTCGATCAGGCGCCGGGCGAGACCGAGGGCCAGTGCGGCGTCGGTGCCGGGCCGCACGCGCAGCCACAGGTCGGCGTCGCGGGCCGAGCCGGCCGGCCGCGGATCGATGACGGCGAGGCGCGCGCCGCGCGCCCGCGCGGCACCGATCGCCTCCGCCTGCGCCAGCCAGACGTTGGCGGGATTGTGCCCCCACAGCAGGACGAGGTCGGAATTGCGGACGTCCGCCACCGGCAGCCCGCAGCCGAAGGTGAAGGCGTGGGCGTTGTCCTTGTGCCAGTTGCAGATCTCGGTGGAGAAGCAGGTGTTCGGGCTGCCGAAGCCGCGGATGAAGCGCTGCACCCAGTCCAGGCTGTCGGACATCGACGAGGAGGAGCCGGAGGTGACCGCGAAGGCCACCGCCTCCGGCCCGCTCTCCCGCCGGATGGCGCCGAGCCGGGCGGCGATCTCGTCCAGCGCCTCGTCCCAGCCGATGGGCACGAAGCCGGCATCCGCGGCTCCCTTGGGAGCCGTGCGGCGCAGCGGCGTGGTCAGGCGCCGGGCGCTGTGGGCGATCTCGGGCGCGGCGCGGCCCTTGGGACAGAGCGCCTTGCCGGTGGGGTGCGCGGGGTTCGGCCTGACGGCGACGAGCCGCCCGTCCTCCACGACGTTGACGGTGCCGCAGCGGGAGCGGCAGAGGGTGCAGAAGCCGACCTTCTCGACGACCGTCATGGCGCCCCGTCCACCACCGGTTGGGCCACCACTGGTTCGGCCGCCACCAGCTCGGCGGCCACCAGATCCTCCAGCGCCGCGCCCACCGACTTGAACAGGGTGATCTGGTCGGCGCTCCTGCGGCCGGCCACCCGGCCGGAACAGAGGCCGTGCAGGTCGCCCAGCACCCGGTCGGCCGCGAAGGCACCGGTCCTGATGGGCTGGAGCAGGTCGCCCGCCTCGGCGAGCGCGCCGTCCAGGGTGTCGACGTAGACGGCGGCGGCGGCCAGCAGCGCGTCGTCGCTCTCCCGCATGGCGGGCGTGAAGGCGCCGACCAGGTCGACATGGGTGCCGGGCCGCACGTCGCGGCCGAGCACCAGCGGCACGGTGGACGTGGTGGCGGCGGTGACGATGTCCGCCTCGGCGACGGCGGCGGACAGGTCGGCCACCGCTTCGGCCCGCAGCCCCCGCGCCTCGAGGTCCGCCGCGGTCCGCGCCGCGCGCGCCGGCGAGCGGCCCCACACCAGGATGCGTTCGATCGGCCGGACGGCGGCGTGGGCGGCGGCGAGGTGCGGGGCGAGGCGGCCGGTGCCCAGCACCGTCAGCACCCGGCTGTCCGGCCGGGACAGGTGGGTGGAGGCGAGCGCCGACGCGGCCGAGGTGCGGCGGTTGGTCAGCGCCTCGCCATCCAGCACGGCGCGGGGCAGGCCGGTCGCGCCGTCGAACAGCGCGTAGAGCGCGCTGACCGCCCCCAGCTGGCGCGCGGCGTTGCCGGGGAAGACGTTCACCAGCTTGACGCCGATCGCCTCGCCGCGGCGCCAGGCGGGCATGGTCAGCAGGTGCGCCGTGGCGCCGGCGGCGCCCACCTCGTAGGCCTGGCGGACCGGCGATTCCTCCCGGCCGGCGGCGAAGGCGCGGCCAAGCGCCGCGACCAGCCGATCATAGGGCAGTGCGGCGTCGATCTGCTCGGCACCGTAGACGTGCATCATCAACCCAACTCCTCGTCCGGACGGGACGCGCTCAGACCAATGGCGGCGCGGCGCCGGTGCAGATCCACAGCACCTCCGCGTCCGCGTCGCCGACGGACACGAGGGCATGCCCCATCGCGCTGTCGAAATAGATGCTGTCGCCCGGCTCCAGCGTCACCGGGGCGTAGAATTCCGTGAAGACCTCCACCCGGCCGGTGAGCACGCAGAGGAATTCCTCCCCCTCGTGGCGCACCCAGCCGTCGAAGTCGTCCAGGCTTCGGGCGTGGATGGTCGCCTTGAAGGGGAGCATCTGCTTGCGGAACAGGTCGGTCGCCAGCACCTCGTACTCGTAGGTGCTGGTCGGGTGCAGCTTGCCGCCGCCAGCCCGGGTGACGCTGCGCCGCCCGAAGGGGGCGACCTGCTGCCGGCCGTCGAACAGTTCCACCAGGTCCAGGTCCATGCCGCGGGTGATCTTCTGCAGCACGTCGTAGGTCGGCGACATCTGTCCGTTCTCGATCTTGGACAGGGTGGAGCGGGCCACTCCCGTGCGCTGCGCCACCTCCTCCAAGGTCCAGTCGCGCGCGATCCGCGCCCGCTTCAGCTTCAGGCCGAGGTCGGCGCGGTCGCTGGGCGGGGCGGAGGATGCCGCGAACCGCGCCGGGATCACGGCGGGGGCGGACATCACCTCCGGCTCGCCGGGGACGGGGGCGTTGCGGCGGCCCGCGCCGCCGGACGCCCGCTTGGGACCGCCGCTCGCGGACCCGGTCTTTCCGCGCCCGGCCTTGGCCGGCCCCTCGCCGGACGGCGGCTCGCCGCCGGCGGCGGGGATTTTCGGATCGGCAACGCTGGACATATCCTCCTCCGGACGGTCGTGGCGGAGCCGCGGCTCCGCCGGTGCCGCCTTATTTCTTCACGAGCGGGCATTCGCTCTGTGCCAGCGGCAGGAATGCCTGATCGCCGGGAACGGTTGCAAGGACCTTGTAGTAGTCCCACGGCTGCTTGGATTCCGACGGCTTCTTGACCTCCACCAGGTACATGTCGTGGACCATGCGGCCGTCCTCGCGCACCTTGCCGCCCTTGGCGAAGAAGTCGTTGACCGGCAGCTCGCGCATCTTGGCGGCGACCGCCTTCGCCTCGTCGGTGCCGGCGGCCTGGATGGCCTTGAGATAGTGGGTCACGGAGGAATAGACGCCGGCCTGCAGGCTGGTCGGCATGGCCTTGCGCCGCTCGAAGAAGCGCTTGGCGAAGGCCCGGGTCTCGTCGTCGAGGTCCCAGTAGAAGCCCTCGATGAAGGAGATCCCCTGCGCCGTCTGCAGCCCCAGCGCGTGCACGTCGGAAATGAACATGACCGGCGCCGTCACCGTCTGGCCGCCGGCGATGATGCCGAACTCGTTGGCCTGCTTGATGGCGGTGGTCATGTCCTTGCCCGCGCTGGCGAGCATGATCACCTTGGCGCCGGAGGCCTGGGCCGGCAGCAGGAAGGGCGACAGGTCGTTGCTGTTGAAGGGGTGGCGGATCGAGCCGACCACCGTGCCGCCGCTCTTCTTCAGGGCCTCGCCCGCGATCTTCTCCAGCGAATGGCCGAAGGCGAAGTCGGCGGTGACGAAGTACCAGGTGTCGAGGCCCTTCTTGACCAGCGCGTCCACCGGGCCGATGGCGTTGGAATAGTTGTCGTACACCCACTGGAAGCCGGTGGGGGAGCACTGCTTGCCCGTCAGGTCCGTCGTGCCGGGAGAGGTGAACAGCGCGATGCGGTTGGCGTCGCGGGTGATCTGCTGCACGGCCAGGGCCACCGCGCTGTTGGTCAGGTCGGCGAGCGCGTCCACCTGCTCGTTCTCGATCCAGCGCCGGGCGATGCCGGAGCCGACGTCCGCCTTGTGCAGATGGTCGGCGCCGACGACCTGGATCGGCTTGCCCAGCACCGTGCCGCCGAAATCCTCCGCCGCCATCGTCGCCGCCTCCAGCGAGCCGGGCCCGTTCATGTCCGACCACTGGCCGGACATGTCGGTGAGGACGCCGATCTTCACCACGTCGTCGCTGACCTGCGCCGCCGCGGGGGCCGCGGCGAGGGCCGAAAGGCCGATGGCGGTGGCGCCGAGGAGCGCGCCGCGAAGGATGCCGACCAAGTTGTGGACCATGCTCTGCTCTCCTGTGTTCGACGAAGGTTTCTTATGGTGGAATTTGTCGACGTCCTATTCCGCCCGCGCCGGCGCGAGGGCGGAGGAGGCCGCGGGCCGCGCGCGGCGGCGGTGGACGAGGTCGGCCAGCTCGCCGACGAGGCCGCGGCGGAAGGCCAGCACGCACGCGACGAAGATCGCGCCGTGGATCACCGTCACCCACTGGCCGAGGGTGGCGAGGTAGTTCTGCATCGCGATGACGATGAAGGCGCCGGTCAGCGGCCCGAAGATGGTGCCGACGCCGCCGAGGAAGGTCATCAGCAGCACCTCGCCCGACATCGACCAGTGGACGTCGCTGAGCGTGGCGAGCTGGAGCACGATCGCCTTGGTGGCCCCGGCCAGCCCGGACAGGGCGGCCGAGAGGACGAAGGCGACAAGCTTGTAGCGCTCGGTGGCGAAGCCCAGCGACTGCGCCCGCGGCTCGTGCTCGCGGATCGCCTTCAGCACCTGTCCGAAGGGCGAGCGCACGACGCGCAGGATCAGCAGGAAGCCGAGCAGGAAGACCGTCAGCACGAACAGGTAGAGCGTGCCGTGGTCGTTCAGGTCGAACACGCCGAACAGGTGGCCGCGCGGCACGCCCTGGATGCCGTCCTCGCCGCCGGTGAAGGGGGCCTGGAGCGCCACGAAATAGACCATCTGCGCCAGCGCCAGCGTCACCATGGCGAAGTAGATGCCGCTGCGCCGGATCGCCAGCCAGCCGGAGACGAGCCCCAGCAGCGCCGCGGTGGCGGTGCCGGCCAGGATCGCCAGCTCCGGCGTCAGGCCCCAGACCTTGGCGGCGTGGGCCGAGACGTAGCCGGCGGAGCCCAGGAACATGGCGTGGCCGAAGGACACGAGCCGTCCGTAGCCGGCGATCAGGTTGAAGGCACAGGCGAACAGCCCGAACAGCATGGCCTTCATCAGGAAGCCGGGATAGACGACGGCGGGGGCCGCCAGCAGCGCCAGCGCCAGCGCGCCGAAGCCCACCAGATCCGCCCGCGGCGAGGGCGTGCCGGCGCTGGCCGTCGCCTGGTGTCCGGTCGCCGCCTCGGCCTTGGAGCCGAAGAGGCCGGCCGGGCGCAGCAGGAGGACGACGGCCATCAGGACGAAGACGACGGTGGACGAGGCCTCCGGGTAGAAGGCGCGCGTCAGCCCTTCGACGATCCCCACCAGGAAGCCGGTGACGATGGCGCCCATGATGGAGCCCATGCCGCCGATCACCACCACCGCGAAGACGACGATCAGGATGTCGGCGCCCATCAGCGGGTTGACCTGGTAGATCGGCGCCGCCAGCACGCCGGCCAGCGCCGCCAGCGCCACGCCGCCGCCGTAGGTCAGCATCACCATGCGCGGCACGTCGATGCCGAAGGCCTGCACCAGCGACGGGTTCTCCGTCGCCGCCCGCAGGTAGGAGCCGAGCTTGGTCCGCTCGATCACGTACCAGGTGCCGAGGCACACCACCAGCGAGGCGACGATCACCCAGGCCCGGTAGTTGGGCAGGAACATGAAGCCCAGGTTGGTGCCGCCGCTCAGCGCCGCCGGGATGGCGTAGGGCATGCCGGAGGAGCCGAACCAGTCGCGGAACACCCCCTGGACGATCAGCGACAGGCCGAAGGTCAGCAGCATGCCGTAGAGGTGGTCGAGCCGGTAGAGCGGCCGCAGCATCGTCCGTTCGATCAGGATGCCGAAGGCGCCCACCGCCACCGGCGCGACGAGCAGGGCCCACCAGTAGCCCACCCCCAGATGCTCCAGCAGCATCCAGGCGGCGACCGCGCCCATCATGTAGAGCGCGCCGTGCGCGAAGTTGACGATGTTCATCATCCCGAAGATGACGGCGAGCCCCAGGCTCAGCATCGCGTAGAAGGCGCCGTTGATGAGCCCCAGCAGGAGCTGACCGAACAGCACGGCGGCGGGAACGCCGAGGATGGTGGTCATGGCGGGCGGCCCTTCTTCAGACGCCGAGGTAGGTCTTGAGGGAATCCATGCGGCCGGCGAAGGCGCCGCCGTCGATCTCGTCCACCACGCGGCCGAGCTCGACCACGTAGTGACGGTCGGCGAGACCGGCGGCGAAGGCCACGTTCTGCTCCACCAGCAGCACGGTGAAGCCCAGCGCCTTCAGCGTCTTCACGGTGGCGCCGATCTGCTGGACGATGACCGGGGCCAGCCCTTCCGTCGGCTCGTCGAGCAGGAGGATGCGCGCCCCGGTGCGCAGGATGCGGCCCAGCGCGAGCATCTGCTGCTCGCCGCCCGACAGCTTGGTGCCCTGGCTGCCCAGCCGCTCGCGCAGGTTGGGGAAGAGGGCGAGGATCTCCTCGACCGTCATGCCGCCCGGCTTCACCTCGGGCGGCAGCAGGAGGTTCTCCCGCACCGTGAGGCTGGAGAAGATCCCCCGCTCCTCCGGGCAGAGCGCGATGCCACGCCGGGCGATGCGGTGGGGCGCCGCCGCCGTCAGCTCCGCCCCGTCGTGGCGGATGGAGCCGCTGCGCCTCGGCACCAGCCCCATGATGGCGCGCAGCGTCGTCGTCTTGCCCGCCCCGTTGCGGCCGAGCAGCGTGACGACCTCGCCCGCCCGGACCTGGAAGTCCATGCCGTGCAGCACCTGGGATTCGCCGTACCAGGCCTTCAGGCCGGCGACCGACAGGGTTTCAGGCATCGGGCTGGCTCCCCGTGTAGGCGGCCATCACATCGGGCCGGGCGGACACCTCGGCGTAGGTCCCCTCGGCGAGGATCCGGCCGCGCACCATGACGGTGATGGTGTCCGCCAATTCGGCGACCACGCGCATGTTGTGCTCCACCAGCAGGATGGTGCGGCCGGCGCCCGCCTCGCGGATCAGGTCGGTGACGCGGCCGATGTCCTCGTGCCCGAGGCCAGCCATCGGCTCGTCCAGCAGCAGGACCGCGGGGTCGAGGGCCAGCGTGGTGGCGAGCTCCAGCACCCGCTTGCGGCCGTAGGAGAGGTTGGCGGCCGTCGTCTCCGCGAGGTCCGACAGGCCGAAGCGCTCGATCAGCTCCAGCGCGCGGCGGCGGACCGCCGGCCGGCGGCCGACGGTGCCCAGCAGGTTCCAGGCGAGCCCGTTGCGGTGCAGCAGCGCCAGCTCCACGTTCTCGCGCACGGACAGACCGGCGAACACCGCGGAGATCTGGAAGGACCGCACAACCCCGCGCCGCGCCAGCGCCGCCGGGCTCAGGCCCGTGACGTCGTCCCCCTTGTGCAGGATGCGCCCCTTCGTGGGGTCGAGGAAACGCGAGAGCAGGTTGAACAGCGTGGTCTTGCCGGCGCCGTTCGGCCCGATCACCGCATGGACGGCGCCGTCCCGCAGGCCGAAATCGACGCCGGAGACGGCGTGGAAGCCGCCGAACTCCTTGCTCAGTCCCGTCGCTTGGAGAACGTACACCCTGCCTGCCCCGCTGCCTGTTGGTGTCGCCGCGGCCCGCACGGCGCGGCGGGCACGTTTCACTGTCGCCGGGAAGCCGGGGTTCCGAACGAGCTCGGACGATCAGTGACACGATGCTACGCGAAAGTTTCCGATATTCAACTCAGGAAATCCAGGAGCCGGCGCCCGCGCCCGGCGCCGGCGTCCCGCCCGGCCCGGGTTCTTCATGGGAGTGCGGCGGCGCGGCCTGCGCGCGTTGATCAGGGGCTCAACGGGCCGATCACAGACGACATTGTCCGCCCGCCACGCCCAGGGCGGCCGGCCTTGCGTCGGCGCAACGCCCCTCGCGCGGGCGCGATCTCACGCCCCCGAGGCGAAACCATGACACACGGACGCCCCACCCCGACCCTTTCCCGGCGCAGCGGGGGAGGGTCGGGGTGGGGCGTCCGTTCCGCCCGACAGTGTCAGACGCTCGATGCCGTCCAGGCCGTTCCGGCGGACGGCGCGGACCGCTGGCCGCCCATGGCCACCGCGCGGCTCACGATCTCGCCGTCGAGATTGATGAAGTACTTCGCCGAGCGGACCAGCTGGTCCGGCGTGACGCCGTTCGCCTCCAGCTCCCGCCACATCTTCTCCATCTCCCACTGCGGCCGGCCGAGGTAGGAGTCGGTGATGCGGTCCATCAGCTTCTGCTGGTCCGCCGTGACATAAGGCATGTAGCCCAGGTCGTTCACGGGCAGCGCCATCTGCGTCGCCGGCGGATCGATCGTCCGGCCCTGGACGATCTTGTCCCGTTCGCGCTTGTACGCCGCCAGATCCCGCTGCATCCGTGCGATGTCCTCGGCCTCGCGGGCCGCCGCCGGCGATGCCGGTGACGCCGCAGCGTCGGCCGCCTCGGACACCGTCGACATGAGGTCCGCGAAGCCGCGGACGCCGGCCGGCCGCTCCTCGCCCGGCGGCTTGGCGCGATCGGGGGCCGCGATGCGGTCGGCTGGCGCGTGGTGACCAGGAATCTGCACGTTCGCCCTCCACCTGTTGCGACATCGGTCACGGGTGGAAAATGCAACGGTCGTGCCACGTCGCGCGGCCTGAAACGCGCCGTTCCCGGTGTCGGCGGCGCCGGCGCCCGATGGATCTGCACCGGCAGCTTCTGCCCATGGGCAGGTTTCCACCGGATCGGCACCGCTCGCTGTCGCCGTTCTCTTCGCGGGCACGACGCTCACCCCCGAGCCGTCGGCATCGAACCACCGCTCCCCGGTGCGGGGCTGATGACGAACATCGGGTCGGCACCGCCGGGACGGCGCGCCGTTCACCGCGGCGGTGCCGGACTTGCAAGCGTCGCCGAGGCCGGCCGGAAGCGGGCTCTCGCGCAGAACCTAGAGCTGAGAAGCGATGGCGGCCTTGTCGATGACCGACCAGACGGTCTCGATCCGACCGTCAAGAAATTCATAGAAGACGTTCTCGGCGAACTGGACTCTCCTGCCGTTGACCGGGAGATCGAACAGCACGCCGGTCGGCGTGCAGTCGAACATGAGACGGCTTGCGATGCGCGGCGGCTCGGAGACCAGCAGCTCGATGTTGAAGCTGAGGTCGGGGATTGCGCGGAAGTCCGCTTCGAGCATCTCGCGATAGCCCGACAGCCCTATTCGCTTGCCGTTGTAGCGAACATCCTCGTGGACGAACCTCGACAAGTTCTGCCAATCCTGCTTGTTCAGGCAGGAGATATAGTCGCGGTAAATGTCCGGGAGGCCGCTTCCAGGCATGACACAACTCCAAGCTATCCATGATGTGAACCGCGCCGGGTTCTCCGGAGGCCCCGTTTTCCGAGAAGACGGGGGCATCGAGACGGAGCAGACATTACCCAGATTCGCCCCCGAAGTCCGCAAGCGTACGGTTCCGGTGGTGCTCGGGCAGGCTGGGGAGCACGCCTCGCAGCGGGCGGCGATCCGTGCGCGCCGCGGCCGGTGGCGCACTCCGAACACCGTCGAGCTCGCCACCCAGCAATCGGTCGACCGGGTCGACCACCGGCGCCTCATCGAGCCGATCGGCAACATTCCTCCCGCCGAGGCCGAGACGCACCACCATGCTCGCACCGAGGACGCCGCCATGGCGGCGTGACACCGTCGAGCGGAACGCGCCCGTTGCACGCCGCCCATGTTTTTTCAAGTCTTTGGTGCACGGACGAGCCGCCGCGCCGTGGTGATCGGCAATCAACTCCACATGAGATGTACGGGCGTCATCCCATATCTATGGGAATGACAGAATGCTCCAAAGCCCATATGAGTGCCTTCCCTCAAGACGACATTTGCAGCCACCCACTCTGCGCTTGGTAAAAATCGGGTAATGATTGATTCCCCTCAGGCTGCTCTGCGGCATTGCAGCGCGCGCGACCAAGGGTGGCGAGATGGGTGACGCCATTTCACATGTGCATGCCGATTCCGCGGCGCCGCCGATGATCGACGGCAGCCCGCGTTTCGGAGACTGGCTGGCCGGCGAGGGGGCGGCGGTGGCCTTCACCACCTACCAGTCCGGCCGGCTGTTCCTGCTCGGGCTCGGCGCCGGCGACCGCTTGCGGGCGCAGGTCCGGCGGATCCCCCGCTGCCAGGGGATGTGGAGCGACGGGCAGACCCTGTGGGTCGGCGGCGAGGCCCATCTCTGGCGCTTCGACAACGTCCTTCCCGACGGGGCCCGGACCGCCAACGGCTCCGACCGCCTGTTCGAGCCGCGCCAGTGCCTGGCCACCGGAGACGTCGACATCCACGACATCGCGGTCGGCGGCGACGGCCGGCCGGTGTTCGTCAACACCGCCTTCAGTTGCCTGGCCGTGCCCGGGCCGGGCGGCGGTTTCCACCCGCTGTGGCGGCCGCCCTTCGTCAGCGAGATGAAGGCCGAGGACCGCTGCCATCTGAACGGGCTGGCGCTCGACGGCGAGGGGCGGCCGGCCTATGTGACGGCCTTCGCCCGCACCGACGCGATGGAAGGCTGGCGCGAGCATCGGGTGGCGGGTGGCGTTCTCATCGACGTGGCGTCGGGCGAGACCGTCTGCGGCGGCCTGTCGATGCCCCATTCGCCACGGCTGCGCGACGGCCGGCTGTGGCTCCTGAATTCCGGCACCGGCGAGTTCGGCACCGTCGACCTGACCAGCGGGCGGTTCGAAGCGGTGTGCTTCTGCCCCGGCTACGCCCGCGGCCTGTCCTTCGTCGGCAAGTGGGCGGTGATCGGGCTGTCGCGGCCCCGGCGGGGCAACAGCACCTTCGAGGGCCTGCCGCTGGACGACCGGCTGGCGGCCAAGGGCGTCGGCGCGCGCTGCGGCCTCGCCGTGGTGGACATCACCACCGGCACCTTGGCCCACGCCCTGACCATCCACCACACGGTGGACGAATTGTACGACGTGGCCGTGCTGGCCGGCGCCCGCCGGCCCGAGGCGCGCACCCCCGTCCTGCCAACGCAGACCGAACCGGACGTGCCGACCCAGGGGAGAGTTGAGACGTGAGCAACCCGACATTCACCGTTGCGGGCACCAACGCCTTCGGTCTGGGCGGCGGCCACGCCTACAACCGCCCGACCTTCGTCGACATCGACGGCGACAACGACCTCGACGTGGCGATCGGGTCCGCCGACGGCAACATCACGGTCTATCGCAACGTCGGCACGATCACCTCGCCCAGCGTCACCCTGATCGGCACCAATCCCTTCGGCCTGGAATCCGTCGGGGGGTATGCCAGTCCGGAGTTCCGGGACATCGACGGCGACGACCTTCTCGACGCGATCGTCGGGAACCAGGACGGCGGCTTGGTGGTCTTCCGGAATGTGGGGAGTTCGACGGCGCCCAGCTTCACGCTGGAGGGCACCAACGCGTTCGGCTTCAGCGACGTCGGCGGTTACGCGTCGCCCACCCTGGCGGACATCGACGGCGACGACCTTCTCGACGCGATCGTCGGGAACCAGGACGGCGGCCTGGTGGTCTTCCGGAATGTGGGAAGTTCGACGGCGCCCAGCTTCACGCTGGAGGGCACCAACGCGTTCGGCTTCAGCAATGTCGACGGCGTCGCGTCGCCCAACCTGGCGGACGTCGACGGCGATGGCCTACTCGACGCGCTGGTCGGCAACGCGGCCGGGCAGATCCTGTTCTACCGCAACGACGGCACGTCGACGGCACCCACCTTCGTGCTGGCCGGCACGAATCCCTTCGGTCTGGTTCCCGCCGACACCTATGCCACCCTCGCGCTTGGCGACCTTGACGGGGATGGGGATATCGACGCGCTGATCGGCGTCAGCAGCGGCAGCACGGTCCTGCTGCGCAACGGCACCACGGTGCTGTCGGCGCCGACCGGACTCGAGCTGGCGGCGGCGTCGAACAGCGGTTCCACCTCCGACAGTCTGACCAACGACACCACGCCGGCGATCACCGGCACGGCGGACGCCGGGACGAAGGTGGTGCTGTACGAGGGTGCGACGGCCCGCGGCACGGCGACGGCGGACGGCTCGGGGCTGTGGACCATCACCTCGACGTCGCTGTCCCGCGGCACCCACTCGCTGACCGCGGCCAGCGTCTCCTGGGGCGAAACGTCGGCGGCGTCCTCCGCCCTGGCGGTGACCATCGACACGTCGGCGCCGACGCTGCAGTCGGCGGTTCTGACCGGCACCCGGCTGACCCTGACCTATTCGGAGGCGCTGGACGGAGCGGCGGCGGCGACGTCCGCCTTCACGGTGACGGCGGGCGGCGCGCCGCGCACGGTGACCGCCGTCGCGACCAGCGGCAAGACGGTGGTGCTGACCCTGGACTCCGGGGCGACCGACTATCAGGGCGTCACGGTGGACTACACGCCGCCGGGGTCCGGCGCCGTCACGGGGGACGCGGCGGGCAACGCGGCCGGAGCGCTGAACGGGCGGGCCGTGGCGGTCCTCAACGCGCCGTCCTTCTCGCTTGCCGGCACCAACCCCTTCGGTCTGACCCGACAGAACTTCGCCCGCCCGACGTTCGTGGACATCGACGGCGACAACGACCTCGACGCGATGTTCAGCGCCGGGGACGGCCAGGTCCATTTCTATCGCAACGACGGCACGGCGACCGCGCCCACCTTCACGCTCATCGGCTCGAACCCGTTCGGCCTGACCGACATCGGCAACTACGCCACCGCGGACTTCCAGGACCTCGACGGCGACGGCGATCTCGACGCCTTCATCACCAGCGCAACGGACGGCGACCCGGTCTACTTCCGGAACGACGGCACCACGTCATCGCCCAGCTTCGCGCTGGTCGGCACCGAGCCCTTCGGTCTGTCCAGCAGCGTGAAGCAGACCGCCCTGAGCTTCCTGGACGTCGATGGCGACGACGATCTCGACGCGCTGGTCGGCACCCAGCCCGGCGACTTTCTGTTCTACCGGAACGACGGGACGTCGTCGTCGCCGAGCTTCACGCTGGCCGGCACCAATCCCTTCGGGCTCGACAATGTCACGGGCGCCAGCAATCCGGGCTACGCGACGCCGTCGGTGGTCGACATCGACGGCGACGGCGACCTCGACATGGTCGTCGGCAACGGCGACGGGGACACCGTCGTGTTCCGCAACGTCGGCGCGTCGGGAGCGCCCAGCTTCACGCTGGAGGGCAGCAACCCCTTCGGGCTCGCCAACTCCGGCGGCGACGGCTACGCCCGGCCGAGCATCGTCGACATCGACGGCGACGGGGCGCTCGACGCGCTGATCGGCAACGCCGCCGGCGACACGATCCTGTTGCGCGGCGTGTCGCCGCCGCCCGCCGGGTTGGCGCTGACGGCCGCGTCGAACAGCGGATCGACCGCCGACAGTCTGACCAACGTCACCGCCCCGGCGATCACCGGCACGGCGGCGGCGACCGCGACCGTCGTGCTGTACGAGGGCGCCGCGGCCCTGGGCACCGCGACGGCGGACGGCTCCGGCCTGTGGACGATCACGTCGGCGTCGCTGGGGGCGGGCGGCCATTCGCTGACCGCGACGTCCAGGGTGGCGGGGATCGGCTCGGCCGCCAGTTCGGCGCTGACGGTGACCATCGACACCACCGTCCCGGCGGCGCCGACCCTGGCCGGCTTCACCGACGACACCGGCGCGACGGGCGACGGCATCACCTCGGACGCGACCCCGACGGTCACCGGGACGGTGGCCGAGGCGGGCACCGTGGTGCTCTACGACGGCGGGACGGCGGTGGGCACGGCGACCGTGGCCGGCGCGGGGGCGTGGACGATCGCGCCGGGCACGCTGCTGGACGGGGCGCACACGCTGACGGCGCAGGCCACGGACGGGGCGGGGAACACGTCGGCGGCGTCGTCCGACCTGGTGGTGACCATCGACACGGCGGCGCCGACGCTGTCCCAATCGACACCGTCGGCCAGTGCCACGGGCGTCGACCTGACCCAATCGGTGATCCTCACCTTCAGCGAGACCGTGGTGGCCGGGACGACGGCGCCGACGGCGTCGCTCTACCGGGCGGACACGCCGGGCACGCCGGTGGAGACCTTCGATCTCTCGACGGGCATCGGCTCGGCCGGCGGCACGGCGACGGTCAGCGGCACCGTGGTGACCCTGGACCCCGGCGGCACCCTGGCCTATGGGACGGGCTATTTCGTCCAGGTCGCGGGCACGGCCCTGGCCGACCGGGCGGGCAACGCGTACGCGGGGATCTCGACCACCACCGGGCTGACCTTCACCACCGCCGTCGCGCCGGCGCCACCCGACAACGGCGGCGGGACGACGACGGTGACGACGCCGGTGGTGGGCGAGCAGGTGACGGTGGTGTCGACCTCCAACACGACGAGCACGGTGGACGGGGTGCAGGTGCAGCAGCAGCGCCTGACCACCAGCGGCGGCGCGGTGATCGAGGTCGTCGAGGTGCCGACGGTGACGGCCGACCGCAGCGATGCCAACGCCACCACCGCGGGGGCCGACATCCCGCTGGCGACGGACGCGGCCACCGGCCAGACGGTGCTGCAGGCCAGCGTGCCGACGGGGCTCGGCCTGCGGATGGAGGGCGTCACGACGGCGCAGACCCCGGCGGCCGCCACCGCCGGGCTGATCCAGGCGATCCAGGCGCGGACCACCTCCCAGCCCGCCTCCCAGGCGGAGATGACCGGGGTGGGCCAGAGCTTCCTCTCCGGCCTGCCGGCGGACGCCCAGCTGACCGTGCGCACCATCGTGCCGACGGCGGCGGCCGGCGCGGCGCCCGCGACCCCGCTGATCATCACCGGCAACACGCCGGCCGGCGCCACGGCGCGCGAGGCGCTGGTGATCGACGCCACGGCGCTGCCGTCGGGCACGGTGATCCAGCTCGACAACGTGTCGTTCGCCGCGGTGGTGGGGGCGGTGCGGGTGACCGGCGGCGCCGGAGCGCAGTCGGTGGTGGGGGACGGCAGCGCCCAGTACATCGTGCTGGGGGCGGACGACGACACGTTGCGCGGCGGCGACGGTGACGACGTCGTCGGTTCCGAGGGCGGGGCGGACGTGCTGTACGGCGACGGCGGCAACGACACGGTGACGGGCGGCGAGGGCAACGATCTGTTGTTCGGCAACCGGCAGAACGACGCCCTCTACGGCAACTGGGGCGCGGACACCCTGTTCGGGGGTCAGGATTCCGACACCCTGTTCGGCGGCCAGGACGGCGACACCGGCTACGGCCAGCTCGGCTCGGACGAGGCGTACGGCCAGCTCGGGTCCGACACGCTGTTCGGCGGCCAGGGCTCGGACACGCTGTTCGGCGGCCAGGACGACGACCAGGTATGGGGCAACCGCGAGGCCGACGTGCTGCACGGCAACCTCGGCAACGACACGCTGGCGGGCGGGCTCGGCGCCGACACGCTTACCGGCGGCGGCGGCGCGGATCTGTTCCGCTACGACAGCGCCGAAGAGGGCGGCGACACCATCACCGACTTCACCTCCGGCGAGGACATGGTCGCGGTGCTGAGCCCGAACTTCGGCAACCTGGCGGCCGGCGTGCTGTCGGCGCAGCACTTCGCGCTGGGCGCGTCGGTGGACGGCGACGACTGGTTCGTGTTCGACACGGCGACCGGCGTGCTGTCGTTCGATGCCGACGGCTCCGGTACGGGTGCGGCGGTGGTCATCGCCACCCTGGACACCCGCACCCTCACCCACAGCGACATCACCGTGCTGGCGTCGTAGCGCGGCGCCTTGCAGGTCGTAGGGCCGGACCACGATCTCCACGGGAATCCGCAATCCATGGGAGAGACGCCGGACCATCGGCAGGGGATCACCGGCAGCGACAAGGCGCGACGGCGGTTGAGGACCTCCGACATGCGTCCGCTGGAGCCGATCATCGGTTCCAGGTCGGCGCGTGTCCGGCCGCACTGTTCCATCATGAGTTCGATGGCAGCGCTCGGCCCGGAGTGCGGCATCGGGTGATGGCGACGCTCGGTTCGTCGCGTCGCCGTACGTCCTGCCGAAGTGACGCGCGCCCAGCCCGACGCCGAGGCCGCCGCCGCACGGCGGGTCGGCCGCCGCTTCAGGCGCCGGTGAAGGCCGGCTTGCGCTTGCCGTGGAAGGCCTCGACGCCTTCCTTGAAGTCGTGGGACGTCCGCAGGCGGCTGTAGCAGTGGCCCTCCAGCTCGATGGCGACCGTCAGCGTGGCGTCCTCGGTGTCGTTCAGCAGCTTCTTGGCGGTCCGCTGCGCCAGCGGCGAGAAGCCGCGCAGCTCGTCCACCAGCGCGTCGGTGGCGGCCTCCAGCTCGGCGTCGGCGACGCATTCCGTGGCGACCCCCCAGTCGTGGGCCTGGCGGCCGGGGATGCGGCGGGAGCGCATGACGATGTCCTTGGTGCGCGTGACGCCGACGATCTTCTGGAGGCGCGCCGAGCCGCCCGAGCCGGGGATCTGCCCCAGCTTCTGCTCCGGCAGGGCGTAGAGGGTGGTGTCGGTGCAGATGCGGAAGTCGCAGGCCAGCGAGATCTCGAAGCCGACGCCGAAGCAGTAGCCGCGGTTGGCGGCGATCACCGGCTTGCTGCAGCGGGCCGGCGCCGCGATGTTCCAGGCCAGCTTGGACACGTGCTCGGGCGAGGCCTCCATGAAGCCCTTGATGTCGCCGCCGCTGGAGAAGTGCTCCCCCTCGGCGCGCAGCACGACGACGCGCACCCGCGGGTCGGCGTCCAGCGCCTCGAAGGTGACGCGGAGCTGGTCGCGCTCGGGCATGGAGATGATGTTGAGGGGCGGCCGGCACAGCACGATGTCGGCGCGCTCGCGGTCGGCGTCGATGACGACGCGGAAGCCGTCGGGGGCCGCGGGCAGGTCGGGGGCGAGGGTGTGGGGATCGGCCATGGCGGCATCTCCTTGGAGGCGAGGGACGGGATGACGGGGCAGGGAGGGCGCGGCTATTCCGGCTCGAACTCCCCGGCCAGCAGCTTGCGGCGCAGGATCTTGCCGACCGGCGACTTCGGGATGGCGTCGAGGAAGACGACCTCGCGCGGCCGCTTGAAGTTGGCGAGGCCCGAGGCGCGGCAATGGGCGTCGATGGCCGCGCGCTCCAGGCCGGGCGCGCGCTTGACGAAGGCCACCACCTTCTGGCCCCAGCGCTCGTCGGGCAGGCCGACGACGGCCGCCTCGACGACGCCGGGCAGCAGCGACAGCACGCTCTCCACCTCCACCGGCGAGACGTTCTCGCCGCCGGTGATGATCATGTCGTCGACCCGGCCGGTGACGAAGAGGTCGCCGTCGGCGTCGAACCAGCCGGTGTCGCCGGTGAAGTACCAGCCGTGGCGCAGCGCCTTGGCGTCGGCGTCGGGCCGCCGCCAATAGCCCTCGAACGCCTCGTCCCCGGCGAGATCGGCGACGATCTGCCCTTCCACGCCGGCGGGGCAGGTGGCGGCGGGGTCGTCGGCGTCGAGGCGGACGACGCGGATGCGCTGGTTGATCGCCGCCCGTCCCGCCGATCCCGGCTTGGCCGCGGCGTTCTGGTTGATGGTGAAGGTGTAGATCTCCGACGAGCCGTAGTGGTTGACGAAGAGGTCCGGCCGGAAGGCGGCGTCGAGCCGTCGCAGCAGCCCGTCGGTCATCGGCGCCCCGGCGAAGCCCAGCTTGCGCACCGACGCGACGTCGGTCGCCGCGAAACGGGGATCGGCGAGCAGGTCGTGGTAGAGCGTCGGCACGAGATAGAGGCAGGTCAGCCTCTCCGCCCGGATCAGCGCCAGCGCGCCGCCGGTGTCGAAGCGCGGCTGGCAGACGAAGCAGCCGTCCACCAGGGCCATGGCGAGCAGCGAACGCACGCCCATGGTGTGGTAGAGCGGCATGACGCCCAGCGTGCGCTCGCCATAGGCGTAGCAGTTCTGCGCGACGTGGGCGACGGCGGCGGCGCGCTCGGCGCGGTGGCGCCGCGGCACCCCCTTGGGCTTGCCGGTGGTGCCCGAGGTGTAGAGGAACAGCGACACGTCCTCGGGCGTCGCCCGCGGATCGGCCGCCGCCGGAGCGCCGTCGAGCAGCGACGCGAAGGGCAGGGCGCCCGCCGCCGCGGCGCCGCCGGCGACGATGCGGGGCAGGGCGGTCGCGGCGGCGGAGCCGGCCACGGCCTCGGCCGACACGTCCTGGAACACCAGCAGCCGCACCTCGGCGTCGGGCAGGCAGTAGTCCAGCTCGTCCGCCTTGATGCGCCAGTTCAGCGGCACCATGGTGACGCCGGCGATCTGGCAGGCCCAGTGCAGGGTCGCCATCTCCCAGGTGTTCTGCAGCGCCGCGGCGATGCGGTCGCCGCGGCCGACGCCGAGGCGGTCGAACGCGCCGACCACCGTGAGGATGCGCTCCAGCCAGTCCGCGTAGCTCAGGCGGACGGCGCCGTCGACGATGGCGAGCGCGCCCGGGTTGCGCTCGACGGACGCCAGGATGGTGCGGCCGAGGTCAAACATGGGCGGCCTCCGCGGCGGGAAGCTGCCCCGTCACGTCCAGCACGGCGCGGACGATGCCGGCATAGCCCGTGCAGCGGCAGAGATGGCCGCTCAGCATGTCTCGGATCTCCTCCTCGGTGGGGCGGGGGCGGCGGTCCAGGAAGTCCGCCAGCGACATCAGGATGCCCGACGTGCAGAAGCCGCACTGCAGCGCGTGGTGGCGGCGGAACGCCTCCTGGAGCGCGCTCAGCCGGCCGGCGGCGGGAGCCAGCCCCTCCACCGTGTCGACACGGCGGCCGTCCGCCTGCACCGCCAGCATCAGGCAGGCGCGCACGGCCACGCCGTCGACGCGCACGGTGCAGGCGCCGCACACCCCGTGCTCGCAGCCGACGCGCGTGCCGTGGGCGCCCAGCTCGTGGCGCAGGAAGTCGCTCAGCAGCATGCGCGGGTCGGCGTGGCCGGTGCGCGCGGCGCCGTTCAGGGTGAGGGTGACGGGATGGCGCGCGGCGGCGCTCAGAGCGGGCATGACGCGGCCTCCTCGAGAACGGCCCGCCCGATCCGGCGGACCAGGGCGCGGCGGTAGTGGGCGGTGGCGTGCTGGTCGTCGTCGCCGCCGAGGTCCCAGGCGAAGGCGTTCAGGGCCTCGTCGAGGGCCGTCCCGCCGAGGCGCGGCCAGTCGCGCACCGTCGGGCGGTCGGCGACGCCGCCCACCGCCAGCCGCAGGCCGTCGTCGCCGACCACCGCGGCGCAGGCGACGATGGCGAAGTCGCCATGGCGCATGGCGACCTCGCGGAAGGCGCAGCGGCGACCGGGCGGCAGCAGGGGGAAGCGCACGGCCTCGACGATCTCGTCGGGCTCGCGCACGGTGCTCAAGGGACCGACGGCGAAGGCGGCCGCCGGCACCCGGCGCGACCGCCGGGCCGAGCGCAGCACCACCTCGCCGTCCAGCGCCGCCAGCACCAGCGGGATCTCGGCGCTGGGATCGGCGTGGGCGACGGAACCGCACAGCGTGCCGCGGTTGCGCGTCTGGAAGTGGCCGACCCAGGGCAGGGCGGCGGCGAGCAGCGGCACCTCCCGCGCCAGGGTCGGCCGGGCCAGCACCTCGGCCTGGGTGACGGCGGCGCCGACGGTGAGCGCGCCGTCCCGCACCTCCAGCACCCGCAGCTCCTCGAGCCGGGCGAGGTCGATGAGGCGGCGTGGTTGCACCAGGCGCATGTTGAGCATCGGCATCAGCGACTGGCCGCCGGCGACGACGCGGGCGTCCTCGCCGTCCTCGGCCAGGGCGGCCAGCGCCTCGGCCAGCGAGCCGGGGCGGAGATAGTCGAAGGGTGCGGGCTTCATCGGCGGATCCCCAGCAGGCGCAGCAGGCGCGTCAGCAGCGACGGTGCCGGCGCCGCGGCGGCCGTCGCGCCGGCCGGCCGGCCGGCGCGGGCCACCAGGCGCTCGAAGAACTGGCCGATCAGCATGCGCGCCGCGCTGTCCAGCATGCGCCCGCCGACCGCGGCGACCTTGCCGCCGACCGCGGCCGTGTAGCGGTAGGTGACGCGCGTTCCCTCCGGCACCGCCTCCAGGGTCACCCGGCCGCGGCCGCGGCCGGTGCCGAGCGCGCTCGCCCCGCTGCCGGCCAGGGTGAGGGCGTGCGGCGGGTCGAGGTCGGACAGCGCCACCTCGGCGGTGTAGCGGGCGCGGATCGGGCCGACGCCGACCACCACCTCGGCGCGGTAGGCGTCGGGGCCGGCGCGGTCCAGCGCCTTGCAGCCCGGCAGCAGGGCGGCCAGCTCGACGGGGTCGAGCAGGATCTCCCACACCCGCTCCGGCGGGGCGGGCACCGTGCGCTCGCCCTCGCCGGTCAGGCCGGGCGCCTCGCCGGCCGCGGGCGGCGCAGGCGCCGCGGCGCCGGGCGGCCGCGGCGGCTCGTCGGGCTGGATCAGGCGGTGCAGCTTGGCCGGGGTCAGCGGCAGGGCGAGGTCGTCGACGCCCAGCGCGTCGGCGACGGCGTTGGCGAGGCACACCGGCGTCGTCATGCAGTTGCCCTCGCCCACCCCCTTGGCGCCCAGCGGCGTGACCGGGGAGGGGGATTCCCGGTGCAGGATCTCCGGCACCGGCACCTCACAGGCGGTGGGGACGAGATAGTCGGCGAAGGTGCCGGAGAGGAAGCGGCCGTCCTCGCCGTACGCGTACTCCTCGTAGAGGGCCACGCCGACGCCGTGGGCGAAGGCGCCGAGGATCTGGCCCTCGACCAGCAGCGGGTTCAGCAGGCGTCCCGCGTCGTGCATGGTGACGTAGCGGTCGATGCGCACCGCTCCGGTCGCGCGGTCGACCTCGACGCCGCAGGCGTCGAGGATGAAGCCGTAGCAGGCGGAGCTGTTGATGTGGTCGGCGTCGTCGGGCGCCACCAGCGGCTCCGGCGTCCAGAAGGCGGTCTCGCGCAGGGCCGCCTCGGTGCCGTCGGGCAGCGTGCCGGGAGCCCAGTGGCCGGCCGCGGCGACCCGGCCGAAGGACAGCGCGTTCTCCGGGTTGTCGACGGCGTAGAGCGTGCCGCCGCCGAAGCGGACGTCCTCGGGCCGCGCGTTGAGCTGGGCGGCGGCCTGCCGGGCCAGGCGGTCGCGCAGGCGGGTCGCGGCGATCTGCGCCGCCCCCGCCACCGCTCCGGCGAAGCGGCTGGAGTAGTTGCCCGAGGCGATCGACCAGGCGTCCTTGCCCGTGTCGAACTCGGTGACGACGCGGACGTCCTCCAGGCGCAGCCCCAGCGCGTCGGCCACCACCTGGGCCAGCACCGTGCGGTGCCCCTGCCCCTGGGGGACCGAGGCGGCGGAGACGGTGACGCCGCCGGTGGGGTCGATGGCCACCGTGGCGGTGGCCTGGGCGCCGTTCTTGGGCCCGGCCTTGCGCCGCTCCTCCGGCGTCAGGACGGTCGTGATGTAGCCCATGTTGGAGATCGACGGCTCCACCGCCGCGGCGTAGCCGATGCCGTAGAGGCGTCCCTGGGCCCGCGCCGCATCGCGCCGCGCGACGAGGTCGGCGAGGCCGCCGCGCTCCACCGTTTCCTCCAGCGTCGCCGGGAAGTCGCCGGAATCCAGCAGCCCGCCCGAGGCGGTGCGGTAGGGCATGGCCTCGGCCGGCACCAGGTTGCGGCGGATGACGTCGAGCGGGTCGAGCCGCAAGGTCGCGGCGATGCGCTGCATCAGCCGCTCCAGGGCGAAGTAGAGCTGGCCGCCGCCGAAGCCGCGGTTGAGGCCGGTCGGCGTCTTGTTGGTGACGACGATGCGGTTCGCGACGGCGAGGTGGCGGATGTCGTAGGCGCCGGTGAGGTTGCCGTGGTTGCGGTAGAGCGATGCCGGCTCGGGAGCCCGCAGATAGGCGCCGCAGTCTTCCGTCTGCTCCATGCGCAGGGCCAGCACCCGGCCGTCGCCGTCGACCGCCGCCTCCAGGGACGTGCGCCGCGCCGTCGCCGAGGTCGCGGCCATCAGGTGCTCCAGCCGGTCCTCCACCCACTTGACGGGGCGGCCGGCGAGGCGGGCGCAGACGCCCATCAGCACGACGTAGGGGAAGACCGCCTGCTTGTTGCCGAAGCTGCCGCCGGAATGGGGCGGCGAGACCAGGCGCAGGCGCGCCGTCGGCACGCGCAGCGCCCGCGCCATCACGGGGTGCACGGCGAACGGCCCGGAGAAGTTGGAGAGCACCTGGTAGGCGTCCTCCGCCGCGTCGTAGTCGGCGACGACGACGAAGCACTCCATGGGGGTGCAGGCGTTGCGCGGGAACTCCACGGTCGCCGCGATGCGGTGGGGGGCCGCGGCGAAGGCGGCGTCGGGATCGCCGTAGACGAAGTCGCGGCGGTTGACGAGGTTGCTGCCGATGGCCGGATGGAGCGGCGGCGAATCCGCGGCCAGGGCCGCATCGAAGCCCATCACCGGCGGCAGCGGCGCGTAGTCGACGCGCACCGCGTCGAGCGCGTCCTCGGCGAGGTAGCGGCTCTCCGCCAGCACCACGGCCACCGGCTCGCCGACGTGGCGCACGCGGTCGCGGGCGAGGCACCAGTGCTCCATCGGCACCCGCACGCCGACCAGGAACGGCGCGGCGACGTCGCCGATGTCGGCGCCGGTGATCACCGCCGCCACGCCCGGCAGGGCGCGGGCCGCCGCCGTGTCGACGGCGCGGATCTCGGCGTGCGCGTGGGGCGACCGCAGGACGGCGGCGTGCAGCGTGCCGGGCTTGACCGGCAGGTCGTCACCGTAGCGGGCGTCGCCGCGCAGGATCGCGGCGTCCTCCACCCGCGGCACCGGCCGGCCGACCAGCGACGGTTCGGCGGCGGCGGTGCGGGCGGCGCGGTCGAGGGTGGTCGGCGCGGCCATGGGGTCCTCGGCTCTTGGTCCGGTCTGACGCGAAGGGCGGTGGCGGGCCGTCAGGCGCCGCCCGCCACCGTGCCGACGGACTGGCAGATGTGCTTCAGCTCGGTGAAGTCGGCGAAGGCGTCGTAGCCGTGCAGGCGCCCCAGGCCGCTCTGCCGGTAGCCGCCGGTCTCGGCCTCGGCGAACAGGCGGTTGTGGTCGTTGATCCACACGGTGCCGTTGCGCAGCGCCCGCGCCATGCGCAGCGCCCGCGCGCCGTCGCGGGTCCACACGCTGGCCGACAGGCCGAACACCGTGTGGTTGGCCTTGGCGACGGCCTCCGCCTCGTCCTCGAAGCGCTCCAGCACCACGAAGGGGCCGAAGATCTCCTCCTGGCAGAAGAAGGCGGCGGGGTCGCCATGGGCGACCA
Organism: Azospirillum sp. ST 5-10; assembly: GCF_051225715.1. NCBI lineage: Bacteria > Pseudomonadati > Pseudomonadota > Alphaproteobacteria > Rhodospirillales > Azospirillaceae > Azospirillum > Azospirillum sp. ST 5-10. The sequence continues at coordinate 80,166 of NZ_JBPJSP010000020.1, read as the reverse complement.
GGGAGCAGGTGAGGAAGGCCCCTGCGGCAAGGTCGCCACCGGGCTTGCCGCCGCGCAGCACCACCTCGTCGCACGCGTCGAAGGCGCGTTCCACCGTGTCCTGGACGCGGTCGCGGGAGGCCGTGTCGATGAGCGGCCCCATGCGCACGGCGGGATCCAGGCCGTTGCCGATGGGCATGGACGCCAGCGCCTCGCGCAGCAGGCCCTTCATCGCGTCGTAGCACGACCCGTGCACCAGCACGCGCCGCGCGGCGGTGCACTGCTGGCCGGAGATGATGGTGGCCGCGGCAGCGATGGCGGCGGCGGTGGCCGGCAGGTCGGCGTCGGGGAAGACGACGCAGCAGCTCTTGCCGCCCAGCTCCAGGGACAGCTTCTTCATGGTCTCCGCCGCCGCGGCCATGATGCGCTTGCCGGTGGCGGTGGAGCCGGTGAAGCTCAGCACGTCGACGTCGGCGGACTCGACGAGGCGGGCGGCGGCGGCGTGGCCGCTCTCGCCCACCATGTTGCACACGCCCCGCGGCAACCCCGGCACGTCGGTCAGCGCCTCCAGGATGGCGGCGGTGAGCAGCGTCGTCTGCGGCGCCGGCTTGACCACCACGGTGCAGCCCGACGCCAGGGCCGGGCCGATGGCGCGGGCCAGCAGCACGGCCGGGGCGTTCCACGGGATGATCAGGCCGGCGACGCCGGCGGGCTCGCGCAGCATGGTGGAGAAGACGCCCGGCTCGACCTCCAGCACGTGGCCGGGGACGTGGCGGGCGAGGCCGGCGTAGTAGCGGATCTCCGAGATCATGCCGGCGATCTCGCCGCGCGACTGCGCCAGAACCTTGCCGTTCTCGAGCGTGAGCAGGCGGGCCAGCGCCTCGGCGCGACCGTCGAGGTTGGCGGCCCAGGCCAGCATCACCGTCTGGCGCAGGCGCGGGCTCTGCGCCCAGTCGGTGCCGGCGAAGGCGGCGGCGGCGGCGGCGATGGCGGCGTCGGCCTCGGCGCGGCCGCCGTCGGCGAAGCGCCCCACCGGGGTGCCGTCGGCGGGGTTCAGGCTGTCGGCCCAGGCGGTGCCCGGCACCCAGACACCGTCGATGAGGTGCCGGCTCTCTCGCGTCTCCAAGGGTGGTCCCTCCACGGCGTTCTTGTGGGGTTTTCTTGCGGCGCGGTGCGTTGGTTCGCGCCGCTCCCTCCACCGTTAGTGAACGCGATGATGGGCTATCAGAGCAAATAATCTATTCTTATCGATACAATCAGTTTGGATGATGGACCGGGCCGGGCCGGGCCGGCCGGAGGCGTCTGCCCCCACCCTTCCCGCGGCTTTGCCGCGGGCCCCCTTCCCTCCCCCGCTGCGCAGGGGAGGGCAAGAATAGGCACCCTCCCCTGCGCAGCGGGGGAGGGAAGGGGTGGGGGCAAAACGGGCTGTTGGCCGCTCAGGTGCCGTCCGCCGCGGGCAGCGCCGGGGTGATCGTCGGCAGGCTGCGCGCGGCGTGCAGGAGGTGGGCGTTCATCGTCTCCTTGAAGCGCACCGCGGCGGGGCTCAAGGGGCGGCGGGGGTGATGGATCCAGGCCAGCGTGCGGACGATCGGCGGGTCGATGGCGTGGGCCCGCAGGGTGCCGGCGGCCAGCCCCTCGTTGACGACGATGCTCGGCAGCACGGTGACCCAGTCGGTGCGGGCCACCAGTTCGGCGATGGGGATGAGGGCGTCGATCTCCAGCCCGGGCACCAGATCGATGCCGTGGCTCTCGGTGGCCTGGTCGAGCACGGTGCGCAGGCCGTGCCGTTTGGACGGAATGACCAGCTTGAGACGGGACAGCTCGGCCAGGCGCACGGCGTCGGGGATACCGGGTCCGGCCATGGTGCCGCTGACCAGCACCATGTCCTCGTTGAGGATGTCCTCGACGGTCAGCGCCAGGCGCCGGCGTGGCCGGTTGACCACGGCGATGTCGAGCTGGCCCGACGTCACCTGCTCGACGAAGATGGCGGTGTAGCCGTCGGTGACGCTGAGCTCGACCTCGGGATAGCGGCCGACGAACGCCTCCACCGCGCGGGAGAGCACGGAGAGCGTGACCGAGGCGAGAAGCCCGACGTTGAGTTGCCCGGCCACCGTGCCGCTGAGGTTGGCCATTTCCTGCTTGGCGGCGGCGATGTCGCGCAGAATGGGCAGGAACAGGCGGTACATGGTGCGCCCGGCGGTGGTCGGGATCATGCCCTGGGCGCTGCGCTCGAACAGCTTCTCCCCGGTCTCCGCCTCCAGCTTGGCGATCTGCATCGACAGCGCCGGCTGCACCACGTTGAGCCGCCGCGCCGCCCGGGTGACGTTCCCCTCCTCGAAGAGGCAGACGAAATACTGGATCTGGCGCAGGTCCACGGCGGGCTCCGGGCATCAGGAGGGATGATCGCGATACCAGGCGATCATCGTACCGGATGATTGCCGCGCGCAAGGGACGATGCGCCGGCGGCCCGTTCCGTCATTCCTCGGGCACCGCCGTTTCCATTGTCCGCCCGGCGACCGGCCGGCGGGAGCGGCGCGGCTCCTCGCCCCAGCGGCGCAGGGTGCCGACGTCCAGGTCGAACAGGTCGAGGACGCGGCCGACCGTATGGTTCACCATGTCGTCCAGCCCGGCGGGCTTGGCGTAGAAGGCGGGCACCGGCGGGGCGATGACGGCGCCCATCTCCGCCAGCGCCGTCATGGTCCGCAGGTGCCCCAGGTGCAGCGGCGTTTCGCGCACCATCAGCACCAGCCGCCGGCGCTCCTTCAGCACCACGTCGGCGGCCCGGGTCAGCAGGCTCGCCGTGACGCCCGACGCGATCTCCGACATGCTGCGCATGGAGCATGGCGCCACCACCATCCCCATGGTGCGGAAGGAGCCCGAGGAGATGGACGCGGCGATGTCGTCGACGGGATGGACCACGGCCGCCAGCGCCCGCAGATCGGCCAGCTTCCAGTCGGTTTCCAGGGCCACCGTCACCTCGGCCGAGCGCGACATCACCAGGTGCGCCTCGATCCCCAGCGCCTTCACCATCTGCAGCGTGCGGATGCCGTAGATCACCCCCGACGCGCCGGACATGCCGACGATCAGCCGCCGCGGCGTCTCGCGGCGGGGCGGGGTGTCGAACGCGCTCCTGGGCTCGGGCTCGGTCATTCCGGTGCTCCTCGGCGATCGGCGACGCTGGGTCGCACGGCGGCAACTATGCGGGCTCCTCGGCGATCATCACAAATAATGATTTCTAATGCTGCCGATCATTGCCATTGATCATGCCGCGGCGCCCGACGTCCCGGGCTATCATTCAGAATGATTGCACTGATTACCAATACCTATTGGCGCTGATCGTTCAGCCTTCGCATACTCCAACAATCGACCGGGCGCACAAGTCCGGCGGCGCCGGCGTGCGAAACGACGCAGGGGAGGGGACGGTGACCAGGGCGATCAACATCTTCCACGGGCCCTTCGGGCGGGTGGCGCTGCTCGACATGGACCAGCCGCTGATCGCCCACGCCCACCACCACTGCCACGTCCTGATCAAGGCGTCGGGCGGCGACCAGCGCGTCAGCGTGCGCGGCGAGGGCTGCCCCATGCGGGACGACACCGCCGTCCTCATCAACGCCTGGGCCGAACACGCCTATCCCCACGATCCGGCGACGCCGGACGTCCAGGTGCTCGCCCTCTACATCGAGCCGCAGTGGCTGAGCCGTCTCGATTCCGCCCTCCAGTCGAGCATGCACCCCGCGTTCTTCGAGCGGCCGTGCGTGCGCATCACCCCGCGCATCCGCGGTCTCGCCGACCGCCTGTCGACCCTGCTCCAGCTCGGCGTCCACCTGCCGCCCGACGAGGCCGAGGCGATGATCGTCGAGCTGATGCTGGCGGTGATCGACCGCTTCTCGCAATGGCGGGCCATCCGCGCCGCGCGGGTCGCGGCGACGGCGACGACCGGCGCCAGCGACTTCCGCATCCGCCGCGCCGTCGCCGCCATGCGCGAGGACCCGGCCGCCGCCGTCGACCTCGGCCGCGTCGCCCGCGCCGCCGGCCTGTCGCGGCCCCATTTCTTCCAGCTCTTCAAGCGCTGCACCGGGCTGACGCCGCTCATGTACGCCAACCACCTGCGGGTGGAGCAGGCGGTGCGGGCGCTGAGTTCAGGCGACGGGCCGATCGCCGACATCGGCCTCGATCTCGGGTTCGACGCCCAGGGCAACTTCAGCCGCTTCTTCCGCCAGAACACCGGCGTCTCGCCGCGCGACTACCGCATGGCGGCGAGCGTGGCCGCCGCAAACAATCAGACGCTCCGATAAATGGCGAACGCCTGCGAAAAGTCCGCCGCGGCAAGGCCGGCTAGGCTTCCTCCCGCAACGCCCCCTCGGGGCATGGAAGAACGCCCCCACGGGGGCGTGGAAGGAGGACACGCCATGAGCACGACCGACGCGGCCGAGAACCGCCGCATCGAGCGCGACGTGCGGCGCAGCAACGCGTTCCGCGCCGAGTTCGTCGCCGGCACGCCCGGCTGGTACCACGGCGGGCTGCACCTCGGCTTCACCCTGCTGGTCACGCTGGGCACCATCGCCTGGTGCTGGTCGCATCTCGACCGGCCCACCGCCTGGGAGTGGCTGGCGGTGATCCCCATCGTCTTCTTCGGCAACTGGGCGGAATGGGCCGGCCACCGCTACGTGCTGCACCGGCCGGTTCCCGGCCTGAAGATGATCTACAAGCGCCATTGCGGCGTCCACCACCGCTTCTTCACCGACCACACGCTGGCCTACAGGGGCCACAAGGAGTGGCGGGCGCTGCTGTTCCCGCCCTTCGCGCCGGTCGCCTTCATCCTCGCGTCGGTGCCGCCGGCCCTGCTGGTCGGAGCGCTGTGGAGCGCCAACGCCGCCTACATCGTCGTCCTCACCATGGCCGCCTACTACCTCATGTACGAGGGGCTGCACACGCTTTCCCACCTCGACGACGAGCGCCATCCCTACCTGCGGCACGTCCCGCTGGTGAACACGGTGCGCCGCATGCACCGGGTGCACCACCACCTCGGCTTCATGCAGACGCGCAACTTCAACCTGACCTTCCCGATCTGCGACGCCCTGTTCGGCACCAGCGACGTCGACCGCGGCGTCATCGGCACCCTGTTCAGCGGCGCCGGCGAGCGCTGGGTGCGCCGCGACCTCCACCCCGAGCCCCCGCCCGCCGAGTTCTACGGCGCCGAGGACGCTGCAGGCGGGGACGCGGCGCGGCGGCGGCCGGCCTGAGTTCCCACCACCATCCGCACACGAGAACGAAGAAAGGACCGTCACATGGGTCGTATCGAAGGCAAGGTGGCGCTGGTCACCGGCGGCGCCCAGGGCATCGGCGCCACCTACGCCCGGGCCCTTGCCGCCGAGGGGGCGCGGCTCGTCGTCGCCGACCTGCTCGACGCCTCGCCCTTGGCGCAGGAGTTGGTGCGCGCGGGCCACGAGGCCATCGCCGTGTCCGCCGACGTCAGCGACGAGGCGTCGGTGCAGGCCATGGCCGACGCCGCGGTGGCGGCGTTCGGGCGCATCGACGTCCTGGTCAACAACGCCGCCGTCTACGCCTCGCTGGCCATGCGCCCCTTCACCGAGATCGACGTCAAGGAATGGGACAAGGTGATGGCCGTCAACGTGCGCGGGCCCTTCCTGTGCGCCCGCGCCGTGGTGCCGGTGATGCGCCGCCAGGGGTGGGGCCGCATCGTCAACATCGCCTCGGGCACCGTGTTCAAGGGCACGCCCAACCTGCTGCACTACGTCTCCTCCAAGGGAGCGGTGGTCGCGATGACCCGGGCGCTCGCCCGCGAGGTCGGCCAGGACGGCATCTGCGTCAACACGCTGGCCCCCGGCCTGGTGCTGAGCGAGGGCGTCGTCCAGAACGAGTCCCTGCGCGACACGCTGACCGGGCCGGTGCTGGCCAGCCGCGCCATCAAGCGCGACCAGATGCCCGAGGACCTCGTCGGGCCGCTGCTCTACCTCGCCTCGGACGACTGCGCGTTCATGACGGGCCAGGTGGTCTGCGTGGACGGCGGCTCGGTCACCCACTGACGACGGGGCGGCCGATGACCACCGTGACAGCGGCCGTGGTCGAGGCGCTGCTCGCCGGCCATCCCGGCGTCGCCGAGGCGGTGGTCGCCGTGCTGCCGGCGCCGGGCGGGGCCGGCCACGTCGTCGGCTTCGTGCGCCTCAGCCACCGCATCGACATCGCCGGCCTCGACCGCCGGTGCGCCGAGGCCGGCATCGGCCGGGACTGGCGCCCCGCGGAGTACGTGATCGTCGACGAGATGCCGCGGGCCGGCGGCGGCGTCGACCGGCGCCTCCTCGTGGAGCGCGCCCGGCGCACCGACCTCGCCGCGCTGTGACGCGGACGACAACGAGACCGAAACCAGGGGAAAGCAAGGAGGGATCATGAAGGGGATTGCACGGGCGCTGTGCGCCGCGGCGGCGCTGGCCGCCGCCTTCACCGCCGCGCCGGCGGTGGCCAAGGAGTTCAAGGTCGGGCTGATCGTGCCGCCGACCCATGCCTGGACGCTGGCCGCCAAGGCCATGGGCGAGGCGATCAAGACGCAGAGCGGCGGCAAGCACACCGTCGCCGTGTTCCCCGCGGGCCAGCTCGGCTCCGAGGCGCAGATGCTGCAGCAGCTGCAGACCGGCGCCCTCGACATGGCCTTCCTGACGGTGGCCGAGATCTCCAACCACGCCCCCGATTTCGGCGCGCTCTACGCGCCCTATCTCGTCAAGGACATCGACGGCGCCGCCCGGATCCTGCACGGCGGCACCGCCACGGGGATGCTGAAGCAGCTTCCCCGCGCCGCCGGCGTCGTCGGCATCGACTATGGCATCGCCGCCATGCGGGTGCTGCTGACGGCCTTCCCCGCCGACACGGTGAAGGACCTCGAGGGCAAGAAGCTGCGCATCACGCCGTTCGAGCCGATCAAGGACTTCTTCTCGATCCTCAAGGCGGCGCCGACGCCGATGCCGCTGCCCGACGTCTACGACGCGCTGGCCAACGGCCAGGTGGACGGCGTCGACGCCGACGTCGAGCTGGTGTGGAAGCTCAAGCTGCAGGAGCGCGGCAAGATGCTGCTCAACTCCAACCACATGATGTTCCCCATGGTCGGCGTCGTCTCCGGCCGGGTCTGGCAGTCGCTGTCCAAGGAGGAGCGCGCCCTGGTGGAGACCACCATGCGCCGCGAGCTGGCCGGCCTGTTCGACAGCTACGCCGCGCTGGAGCGCGACATGCTGAAGAAGATCGGCGACAGCGGCCTGTCCGTGCACACCGTGGGCCCCGAGTTCTTCGGCGACACCCTCAAGGAATACGAGGCGATCTGGCTGAAGAAGGCGCCCGTGCTGAAGGAGCTGCGCGCCGAGGCGGCGAAGCTCTGACGGCCTCCCGGCGGGGCGGGACGCCGCCCCGCCGCCGTTCCCCAGCGGAGACGCTCATGAACCCTTTCTGCCGCGGCGTCAGCGCCGCCAGCAACGCCGTGGTCCGCGTCGAACGGGTGCTCGGCGGCGCCCTCGGCCTCGCCGTGGCCCTGCTGATCCTGCTCAACGTCGTCACCCGCTCCCTCGACATGGCCCTCTACTGGGTCGACGAGGCGGCGGTCTACGCCATGGTGTGGCTGGGCTTCGTCGGCGCCTCGCTGACGGTGCGCCTGCGCGCCGCGGTGGCGGTGACCCTGCTGTGGGACATGCTGCCGCCCGAGCTGCGCCATCCCGTGCACGTGGCGGCGGACGCCTGCGTGCTGCTGATGGCGCTGGCCCTCGCGGTGATGACGTGGAACTGGTTCGACCCGCCGGGCCTCGCCGCCGCCGGCTTCGACCTCGCGGCCTTCTCCGGCGACACCTTCAATTTCATCTACCAGACACGGACCACCACGCTCGGCATCCCGAAGTTCCTGGTGTGGCTGGTCGTCCCGTGGACCGCGGCGACGCTCACCCTGCACGCCGTCGCCAACCTGGCGGAGACGCTGGCCCGCGCCCCCTCCGCCGTCGCCGACGCCGCCGTCGGCTCGCTGGAGTAGCCGCCATGACGCTCGCCGTGGTCTTCACCTCGCTCCTCTTCCTCGGCGTGCCGGTCGCCCTGGTGCTGGCGCTGTCGGCGCTCGCCTACATCTTTGTGTCGGGCAACGACGTGCTGTTCCTCTCCTACCCCGAACAGCTCTTCGGCGGGCTGGAGAAGTACGGGCTGCTCGCCATCCCACTGTTCATGCTGGTGGGCGAGGTGATGAACGAGGGCGGCATCACCCGCCGGCTGATCGGCTTCGCCTCCGTCTTCATCGGCTCGGTGCGCGGCGGGCTCGCCTACATCAACCTGATCGCCAACATGATGCTGGCCGCCATCGTCGGCTCCGCCAACGCGCAGATCGCGGTGATGGGCCAGATCATGGTGCCGGAGATGGAGCGCCAGGGCTACAGCCGCGCCTTCGCCGCGGCGACCACGGCGGCGGGCGGCCTGATGGCGCCGATCATCCCACCGTCCATGCTGTTCGTCGTCTTCGGCGTGCTGGCGCAGATCAGCATCGGCGACCTCTTCGTCGCCGGCATCATTCCGGGCCTCATGATGGCGGTCGCCTTCATCGCCGTGGTCGCCGTCATCGGCGCCGTGCGCGGCCTGCCCTCGGGCCGGCGGCTCAGCCGCGAGGAGAAGATCGACAACATCCTCTGGGGACTGCCGGCCCTCATCGTGCCGGCGGTCATCGTCGGTGGCATCCTGTTCGGCGTGACGACGCCGACCGAGGCGGCGGCGCTCGGCATCGTCGCCGCCGCGGCGGTGGGGGCGCTGGTCTACCGCGAGTTCCGCGTCGACCGGCTCGGCGACATGCTGGTGCGCATGACGATCAACGCCTCCATCGTCCTGTTCCTGGTGGCCGCCGCCAACGTCTTCGGCTGGGTGATCGTCTTCGAGCAGGTGCCGCAGAACGTCGCCGCATGGTTGCAGAGCCTGACCGACGATCCCTTGACCTACCTGCTGCTGGTCAACGCGCTGCTGCTGTTCGTCGGCATGGTGATCGACGGCATCGCCGCCCTGATCATCCTCGTCCCCATCCTGCTGCCCATCGCCCAGACCGTCTACGGCATCGATCCGTTCCAGTTCGGCGTCGTCATCTGCCTCAACCTGGTGCTGGGCCTGCTGACGCCGCCGGTCGGCGCCGGGCTGTTCGTCGCGGCGCGGGTGTCGGGGGAGAAGCCGGGCGCCATCTTCAAGGCCTTCACCCCCTTCCTCGTCGCCACCGCCGCGGTGCTGCTGGCGATCACGGTGTTTCCCGCGCTGACGACGGCGCTGATCGCGAAGTAGCCTCGGCCGCGGGCTCGCCCCCGCGCCAGCAAAGAGGGGCCCTTCTCCGCACGGCGGAGGAGGGCCTTTTGCGTTCCCGGCCGGGGCGTCTGCACCGTTTGCGTTCCGAATTTGGAACGCAGCATTAGCAACTCTTCTCTGGTTCCGCGGGCTGGTTGGTATAAACTGGTCAATACAAGAAAACGGCACGTGCATTCTGATATTGTTTTTCGCGCGTACAGTCGTCGTCGCCCATCGTCAGAAATCATCGCGCCGTCGCAAGCAAGGGGAGGAGAAGGGCATGTTCAGAGACCTGTCACGGCGGCAACTGCTGCGTGCAGGCGCCGCCGGCGCGGCCGCCGCCGCCGGTTCCGCGCTGCCGCCCTGGTCCGCCGCCGTCGCCGCCGCCGACGGCGTGCGCTGGGCGTCGCTGTCGCCGGGCTTCACGGTCCTGGTGACCGAGTTCATCCGCTACCACAAACTGGACGAGAAGAACGGCTTCAAGCTGGCCCCGCCGACCGAATACACGTCGGTGCCGACCTATTACGGCGACTTCGTCGCCGGCAACTACGACGTCTGCATCGGCAGTTGGGACAGCTTCGCCACGCGCTACCTCGGCCAGGTGCCGATCAAGCTTCTGTGCACCTTCACCACGGCCGACATGATCTGCATCCTCGCCGCCAAGGACGGGGCCACGGCGGTCGCCGAGCTGAAGGGCAAGGTGCTGGCCGCCCCCCAGTCCACCGGCACCTACCGCATCGCCCAGGCGGTGCTGCGCGAGTACCGCGGCATCGAGATCGAGTCCCTGACGCGGGTGCAGAACGTCACCAACCCGGCCGCCTCGGTCAGCCTGCTGCGCGCCCGCAGCGCCGACGCGGCCCTGACGTGGGAGCCCAACGTCACCAACGGCATCGCCAACGATCCCGACCTGCGGATGATCTTCAACGCGGGCGAGATCTACCGCGAGAAGACGGGAACCGAGCTGCCCTATTTCGGCGTCGCCGTGCGCGACGACCTGCTGAAGCGGGATGCCGCCGCCGCCAAGCGCCTCAGCGGCATGTTCCGCGACTGCGCCGAGGGCATCATGGCCAACGTCCCCGACGCCGTGAAGATCGTCGGCGACCGCACCGGCTTCCCGCCCGAGGTGCTGAGCAAGGCCATCGAGTCCGGCCGCCTGCGCTTCGGCTTCCGCTCCGCCGCGGATCCGGCCTTCCGCCAGTCGCTGACCACCGCCGCGGAGTTCTTCGCGCGCAACGGTCTCCTCGACAAGGTTCCGGACAGCGGTTTCTTCGTCGACGCCTGAGCGGTCCCGCCCACAGGAGGACGTCTTGGAAAGCACCACAGCCCGCGACGGGCGGGATGCGCTCGGCGCCGACGCGTCGGCGCCGTCCTACGGATGCCGTCCCGGCCTCAAGATCAGCGGCGAGCTGCTGCCGACCCTGGTGGTGTCGGCCCTGATCATCGCCGCCGTGCAGGTCGCAAGCTGGTTCGTTCCGCCCTTCATCGTCCCGTCGCCGGCGGTCATCGCGGCGGCGACCTGGGACATCCTGACCAGCGAGGCGTCGCACATCGCCATCACCGCGCTGCGCCTCGCCGTCGCCGTCGCCTTCGCCATGGCGTTCGGCGTCCTCCTCGGCGTCGTCATGGGGACGCGGCCGGGCGTGCGCCCCTATCTGCGCGCGCTCGTCATCATCGACACCGGCATCCCGGCGCTGTCCTGGATGCTGCTGGCGATCTTCTGGTTCCGCGATCCCGAGGTGCGGATCTTCTTCATCCTCTCGGTCATCCTCGTCCCCTTCTACGCGCTCAACATCTACGACGGCATCCGGGCGCTGCCCAAGGACCTCGTCGACATGATCGAGAGCTTCCGCCCCGACCGCTGGCAGGTGCTGCGCTACCTCGTGCTGCCGCACATCGTGCCGTACGTGCTGATGACCACCAAGTCGGTGATCGGCTACGCCGTCCGCATGGCGATCTTCGCCGAGCTGGTGGCCTCGGCGGTCGGCATCGGCTCGCGCATGAGCTTCGCCCAGTCGACCTTCCGCATCGACCAGATCTTCGCCTGGACCCTGCTGCTGGTCGTCTTCAACCTGCTGCTCCAGGCGGGCGTGACGGCCCTGGAGAAGATCATCCTCAAGTGGCGTCCGGAGGCCACCGTCCGATGAGCACCGCACAGGCACACGCCCAGGGGCAGGCCCAGGGACAGGCCCAGGGACAGGACAGCGTCATCCGCCTCGACGGCGTCTCCAAGGCCTTCGGCGCCCACGTCGTCGCCGACAACCTCAACCTCAGCGTCGGCCGCGGCGAGATCGTCGCGCTCCTGGGGCGCACCGGGGCCGGCAAGAGCACCGTGCTCAACATGATCATGGGCAACCTCCCCGCCGATTCCGGGGAGATCCGGGTCGCCGGCTTCGATCCCCACGCCGATTTCCGCAAGCTGCGCGGCAAGCTCGCCGTCAGCTTCCAGACCGACCGCCTGCTGCCCTGGCGCACCGCCGTGGAGAACGTGGCGCTGGGGCTCCTCATCCTCGGCCAGCCCAAGGCCAAGGCGCACGAGACCGCCAGCCTGTGGCTGGGCCGGGTCAAGCTGGACGGCATCGACCACCGCTACGTGCACGAGCTGTCCGGCGGCATGCGCCAGCGCGTCTCGCTGGCCCGGGCGCTCGCCGTCGACCCCGAACTGGTGCTGCTGGACGAGTCCTTCAGCCAGCTCGACCACGTCACCTCGCAGGTGCTGCGCGCCGACTTCAGCCGCATCGCCCGCCAGTACCGCAAGACCTGTCTGTTCGTCACCCACCGCATCGAGGACGCCATCGAGATGGCCGACCGCGTCCTCGTCCTGCGGCCGGGGGCGGGCGTGTGCCTGGAGGAGCGGATCGACGACGCGATCCGCGACGACCCGAAGGCGCACGCCCGCATGCACGCCGTGATCGCGGCGGCCATGGGCGGCGAGGACGCCGACGACGACTGAGGCGTCCCGCCCCGCCGCCCACCGACATCATCGTTTTGGGAGTGCATCATGAGCTACGACGACATCGTCGTGGAGCGAGCCGACGGCTGGCTCGAGATCCAGATCAACCGGCCCGAGAAGCTCAATTCCATCCGCGAGACGACGGCCGGGGAGATCCTCGACGCCATGGCCGCGGTGGAGTTCGAGCGGAGCTGCCGCGCCGTCATCCTCAAGGGGACGGAGAAGGCGTTCTGCACGGGCATCGACACCAGCGAGTTCCACATCGGCGACAACGAGTATTTCGACTTCTACCGCTTCCGCAAGCGCAGCCGGAAGGTGAACCAGCTCTTCCGCGAGCTGCCGAACTACACCAAGCCGGTGATCAGCGCCGTCGAGGGCTTCGCGCTCGGCGGCGGGCTGGAGCTGGCGCTGGTCGGCGACCTGATCGTCGCCGGCGAGGCCGCCAAGTTCGGCCTGCCGGAATGCAAGCTCGGCCTGATGCCGGGCGGCGGCGGCACGCAGACCCTGCCGCGCCTGATCGGCAAGGCGCTGGCCAAGGAGATGATCTGGACCGGCCGGCGCATCTCCGCCGCCGAGGCCCTGGCCTACCGTCTCGTCAACCACGTCACGCCGGCCGGCGGGGCGGTGGAGAAGGCGCGCGAGCTCGCCGGGTCGATCGCCGCCAACGCGCCGCTCTCGGTCATGTTCACCAAGGGCGTCATCGACCGCGGCGAGGACATGGCCCTGCCCGACGGCATGACCGCCGAGGCCGACGTCTCCTTCCTCCTCTACTTCTCGCGCGACCGCGAGGAGGGCCTGAAGGCCTTCCGCGAGAAGCGCTCCCCCAACTTCCTCGGAGAGTGAGCCGGGCATGAGCAACACCGACATCGTCATCGCCGGCTATTCGGAAACGCCGGTCGCCTTCCGCTCGGGCCGCAGCGCCTACGACTTCGCCGGCGAGGCGCTCGCCTCGCTGCTCGCCTCCACCGGCATCGACAAGGACGCCATCGACGGGCTGTCGGTCACCGTGCCGCTCAGCGAGGCCTCCAACCCCTTCTTCGCGGTCTACGTCACCGAGGCGCTGGGGCTGACGCCGACCTGGCTCAACTACGGCGGCATCGGCGGCTGCTCCGCCACCGGCGGCGTGGCGCGCGCCATGTCGGCGATCCGCGACGGCTACTGCGAGGTGGCGGTCGTGCTGTCGGCCGACGCCCCCTCCACCAACTGGCGGGCCAACTACGGCGCCTACCGCGGCGAGTTCCAGGACCCCGTCGGCGTCCAGGGCCCGCCCGCCACCTTCGGCCTGCTGATGAGCCGCTACGCCCACCAGTACGGGCTGAAGGAGGAGGCGCTGGGCAAGATCGCCGTGACCCAGCGCGAGCACGCGCTGCTCAACGACAACGCCCTGCCGAAGTTCCGCAAGCCCCTGACCATGGAGGACTATCTCGCCTCGCGCGTGGTCGCCGACCCGCTGCGCATGCTGGACTCCGTGATGTTCTGCGACGGCGCCAACGCCTTCCTGGTGATGAGCCGCGAGAAGGCCGAGCGCTTCGGGCTGAAGAAGATGGTGCGGCCGGTCGCCTACGCCGAGATGACCAACGTCAACGGCAACCAGGCCTGCCCCGACATCACCGACACCGGCTTCGCCCACATCGCGCCGAAGCTGTTCGCCAAGGCGGGACTGACGCCGGCCGACATCTCCATGTTCCAGCCCTACGACGACTTCACCATCGCCGTGCTGATGCAGTTCGAGGCCTTCGGCTTCTGCGAGGTGGGGCAGGGCAGCGACTTCGTGCTGGAGACCGACCTGTCCTTCCGCGGCACGCTGCCGCTCAACACCGGCGGCGGCCAGATCTCGGCGGGCCAGCCGGGCCTCGCCAGCGGCGGGCTCAACCTCGCCGAGGCGGTGCGCCAGCTCTTCGGCGAGGGCGGCAAGCGCCAGGTCGACAACCCCAAGACCGCGCTGGTGACCGGCATCGGCGTCATTCCCTACGGCCGCAACTGGGGCACCAGCGCGGCGATGATCCTGGAGGCCTGAGACCATGTCAGAGACCAAGCCGCGCGTCCGCCCGACCGCCAACGTCTACGTCGACACCGAGCCGTTCTGGGCGGCGGCCCAGGAGGGGCGCCTCGTCATCCAGTACTGCCGCGACACCGGCCGGTTCCAGCACTACCCCCGGCCGGTCAGCCTCTACACCGGCTCGCGGAACCTGGAATGGCGGGAGGTCTCCGGCAAGGGGACGATCTACGCCGCCACCACCGTGCGCATCCCCGGTCCCGGCCTGGACGGCCGCCTGCCGCTGCCGGTGGCGACGGTGGAGCTGGACGAGGGCGTGCGCATGATCGCCAACGTCGTCGACAGCGACCCCGCCGACATCGCCGTCGGCCGCCGCGTGACGCTTGCCTGGGACCGCATCGGCGACGACTTCAACTATCCCGCGTTCAAGGTCGTGAAGGAGTAGGCGATGCGGTTGGAGGCGATTCTGTTCGCGCATGCGCTGCGTACGCCGGACAAGGAGGCCATCGTGTGCGGCGACCGGCGCCTGACGTACGCGGACCTGGTGGCGAACGTGCGGGCCGCCGCCGCCGGTCTGCAACGGGCCGGCCTGGGCGTCGGGGACCGGATCGTCCTCTACCTGCCCAACGGCACCGAGTTCGTCGAGCTGCTCTACGCCGCCATCGCCATGGGCGCCGTCGCCATCCCGGTGACGACGCGGCTCACCCTGAAGGAGCTCGCCTACTTCTGCGAGGACAGCGGGGCGTCCGTGGTGGCCTTCGCCGCCGCCAACGGCGAGGGCGTGCGCACGGTGCTGGAGGCCCGGCCCGGCCTGCAGGGCATCGCCGTCGGCGGCGAGTGCGCCGGGGCGCTGTCCTACGCCGCCCTCGCCGCCGTGCCGCCGGAGCCGCTGCCGGTCCTGCCGGTCGAGCACGACGAGTGCCTGATCATGTACACCTCGGGCACCACCGGGCGGCCCAAGGGGGTGGTGCTGACCCACGCCAACCTGCTCGTCAACCACGGTTTCATGAACGCGGTGGACTGGGGGATCGGCGCCGGCGACCGCTACCTCGTCGCCTCGCCGCTGGCCCACCGCGCCGGCCTCGGGCGGGTGATGAACGCCATGACCCTGGGCGGCACGATCCACGTCGCGGTGTCCTTCGACCCCGACCGCATCATCGACACGATCGAGCGCGAGGCCGTCACCGTGTTCGGCATGGTCCCCACCATGTGCCGCATGCTGATGCCGAGCCTGGAGCGCGATCCCGCGCGCTGCCGCTCGCTGCGCCGCATCGTCGTCACCGGCGAGGCGTTCCCGGTGGAGCTGAAGCAGCGCCTCATCCGCCTGCTGCCCGAGGTGCGGCTGGTGTCCTTCTTCGCCATGACGGAGGCCGGGGCGGTCACCAACCTCTCCCACGCGGAGCAGTTCTCGCACCCCGGCTCGGTGGGCCGGCCCATCCCCGGGGTCGAGACCCGCATCGTCGACGCCGAGGGCGGCGAGGTGGCGACCGGGGAGGTGGGCGAGCTGCTGGTGCGCTGCGGCCGGCCCGGCGCCTTCACCGTCATGAAGGGCTACTTCAACCGGCCCGAGGACACGGCGAAAGCCATCCGCGACGGCTGGTTCCACACCGGCGACATGGCGCGCCGCGAGGCCGACGGCTATCTCACCATCGTCGACCGCAAGAAGGACATGATCCTCAGCGGCGGCTTCAACATCTATTCCAAGGAGGTCGAGCTGACCATCCTGCAGATGGCGGGCGTCGCCGACGCCGCCGTGGTCGGCGTGCCCGACCCGGTCTTCGGCGAGGCCGTCGCCGCCTTCGTCGAGCCCGCGCCGGGCACCACCCCGCCGACCCCCGACGAGATCGTCGCCCATTGCCGCGACGCCATCGCCAGCTACAAGAAGCCCAAGCACGTCTTCTACGTCGACACGCTGCCGCGCAACGCCGTGGGCAAGGTGCTGAAGCACCGGCTCGCCGAGCGGGCGCGGGCGGAGATGGCGCCGGCCGGCGGGGAATCGGCATGATCCGCGCCGAGGCCGCGGGCGACTCCGCCTTCCGCGCCGAGGTGCGCGGCTGGCTCGCCGCCAACCTGCCCGACGACCTGCGCCACCTCACCTTCCGGCCGGAGCCGGAGCGCGTCATGCCGTGGTACCGCCTCCTGGCGCGGCGCGGCTGGATCGCGCCGCACTGGCCGCGCGCCTTCGGCGGCATGGGGGCGAGCGGGGTGGAGCAGGTCATCCTGTTCGAGGAGATGACCCGCGCCGGCGCCCCCGACATCCCGACCCAGGGCCTGAACCACATCGGCCCGTTGCTCATGCGCCTGGGCAGCGAGCGGCAGAAGGCCGAGCACCTGCCGCGCATCCTCGCCGGCGACGCCGTCTGGTGCCAGGGCTATTCGGAGCCGGGGGCCGGCTCCGACCTCGCCGCGCTGCGCACCCGCGGCGTGTTCGACGGCGACGACCTCGTGATCACCGGCCACAAGATCTGGACGACCTGGGGCCAGCACGCCGACTGGATGTTCGCGCTGGTGCGCACCGGCACCGGCGGGTCGCGCAAGGCCGGCATCACCTTCGTGCTGATCGACCTCGCCTCGCCGGGCCTGGAGCGGCGGCCGATCCGCACCATCGCCGGCGACGACGAGTTCTGCGAGGTGTTCCTCGACGGCGTGCGCGTGCCGCGGGCCAACATCGTCGGCGCCCCCGGCGACGGCTGGCGGGTCGCCACGGCGCTGCTGGACGAGGAGCGCATCCGCATCGGCACGCCGCTGCACGCCCTGCGGGCGCTGGCCCGCCTGCGCGCGGTGCTGGCGGCGCGGGGGCTGGCGGACCGCCCGGAATGGGCGCTGCGCCTCGCCCGCGCCGGGGTCGCCGTGGAGACGGTGACCGCCGCCTTCCTCGATTCCCTGGAGCGCTTCGAGGACGGGCGCAGCGGCCCCGGCGAAAGCTCCTATCTCAAGATCCTCGCCACCGAGACCACCCAGGACATCCTCGACCTGGCGCAGGAGGCGGCGGGGCCGCTGCGCTCCGCCCTCGTGCCCGAGGCGGGCGGCGTCGGCCGCGTCGACTGGAACGAGATGTTCCTGCAGTCGCGCCGTCTGTCGATCTACGGCGGCAGCAACGAGATCCAGCGCTCCATCCTGGCGACCCGCGTGCTGGGCATGGGGGGAGGGGAGAAGGCGGCATGAGCGCAGCCATCATGACCCACGACGACGACCGGCTCATCGCCGACAGCGCCAATGCCTTCCTCGCCGGGGCCGGCGGACTCGACCGGGTGCGGCGCCTGCGCGACGCCGGCGGCGGTCTCGACCGCGCGACCTGGACCGCCATGGCCGAGCTCGGCTGGTTCGCCATGCTGGTGCCGGAGGACGCCGGCGGCCTCGGCCTGACGCCGCGGGACGCCGTGACCCTGATGGAGGCGGTGGGCCGCCACCTCCCGGTGGAGCCGGTGGCCGGGGCGCTCGCCGCCGCCGCCGCCATCGCCGCGGCGCGGCCCGAGGCGGCGGCGCTGGAGGCGGCGATGGCGGGACGGCTCGTCGTCGTGCCCGTGGCCGCCCCGGCGGTGCGGCGGGTGGACGGGGCATGGACGGGCGCCAGCGACCACGCCGCCGACCTCGCCGCCGCGGACGCCTTCCTGGTCGCCGCGCACTCCGCCCTGCTGCTGCTGCCGGCGGACGCCGCCGGGCTGCGGGTGGAGGCGCTGCCCGGCGTCGACGGCGGGTCCGTCGGGCGGCTGCACCTGGACGGCGTCACCGCCGCCGAGGAGCTGGCGGTCGGCGACGCCGCGTCCGCCGCGGCGACCCTCGCCACCGACATGCTTCGCCTGGCCCACGCCGCGTATCTCGTCGGCCTCGCCGACACCGCCCTGGCCGCCACCGTCGCCTTCATGACGGAACGCCGCCAGTTCGGCGTGCCGATCGCCTCCTTCCAGGCGCTCCAGCACCGGGCGGCGTCGCTGGCGGTGGCCGTCCGCTCGGCCCGCGCCCTGGTGCAGGAGGCGGCCCGTCCGGCCGACCGCACGGCCGCCTGCGCCGCCGCCAAGCTGGTCGCCGGCGAGACCGCCTTCGCGGTCGCCAAGGAGTGCATCCAGTTCCACGGCGCCATCGGCTTCACCGACGAGCACACGATCGGCCTCTTCCTCAAGCGCGCCATGGCCCTGTGCGGCGCCGCCGGCTCCGCCGACGACTGCCTGAGGGCGGTCGCCGCGGCCTGATCCCCATCGCGGCCGTCCCCCGCGCCCTGGCCGCGCCGGGCCTCCCTCCCGACCTCTCCCGAGCTTTCCCGCAACACGGGCGCCGGGGCGGGCGGCGGGGGGCGGCGGACCGGCGCGGCCGCCTTTCCCCATTCCCCTTCGCCCTTCCGAGAGGCCTGGCATGAGCATGTCCATCGTCGGCGCCCACTGGATCGACGGTGCCTGGATCCCCACCACCCGGTCGACCTCCTTCGAGATCCTCAGCCCCCACGACCGGACGGTGGTCGGCACCGCCCCGGACGGCGGCGCCGAGGAGTGCGCGGCGGCCATCGCCGCGGCGCGCACCGCCTTCCGCCGGTCGGACTGGGCGCACGCGCCGCGGCTGCGCGCCGAGGTCCTGGCCGCCATGGCGGACCGCGTCGCCGCCTCCGCCGACGAACTGGCCCGCCTGCTGACCATCGAGACGGGCAAGCTCGCCGCCGTGGCGCGCGCCGAGATCGCCGCCGCGGTGTCGGAGCTGCGTTACTACGCCGGCCTGTCCCGCGCCATCGCCGGCCGCCTCGTCGCGGTGGAGCCCGGCGTGCATTCCCACCTGTCGCGCGAGCCGGCCGGCGTCGCCGGCGTCATCACGCCCTGGAACGCCCCGGCGATCCTGCTGGTGCGTTCCCTGGCCCCGGCGCTGGCGGCCGGCTGCACGGCGGTGCTGAAGCCGGCCCCGCAGTCCAGCCTGTTCCACACCGCCTTCGTCCGGGCGCTGTCCGAGGCGCCGGGTCTTCCGGACGGCGTGGTCAACAGCTTCTGCGAGCAGGGCAGCGCCGGCGGTGCCGCCATGGTGCGCTCGCCCGACGTCGACGTCGTCAGCTTCACCGGCTCCAGCGCCGTCGGCAAGCGCATCATGGCCGACGCCGCCGGCACCCTGAAGCGCCTCAATCTGGAACTCGGTGGGAAAGCCTCGGCCATCGTCTTCCCCGACGTCGACGTCGCCGCGGTGGCTCCGGCCCTGGCGGCGGCGGGCATGATCCTGGCCGGCCAGCAGTGCACCGCCGCCAACCGCGTGCTGGTGCACGAGAGCATCCACGGCGCCCTGACGGACGCGCTCGCCGCGGCGTTGCGCGCCCTGCGGGTCGGCCGCAGCGACGAGGAGGGCACGGCGATCGGCCCGCTGATCGACCCGCGCAGCCGCGACCGCGTGGCGGCGCTGGTGGAGGCGAACGCCGCCCGCGCCGTGCTGCACGGCCGCATCCCCGGCGGCGCGCTCGCCCGCGGCGGCTACCTGGAGCCGAGCCTGCTGGCGGTGGAGGACCTCGCCTCGCCGGTGGTGCAGGAGGAGTTCTTCGGCCCGGTGATGAACATCGAGCGGTTCGCGACCGAGGAGGAGGCGGTGGAGCGCGCCGACGCGACCTCCTACGGCCTGGCCGCCAGCGTGTGGACCCGCGACCTCGACCGCGGCTTCCGGGTGGCGCGGGCGCTGCGCAGCGGCACGGTCTGGCTGAACGACCACAACAAGCTGTTCCCCGAGGTCGAGACCGGCGGCGTGCGCGACAGCGGCTACGGCCGCCTGCACGGGCCCGACGGGCTGAACGAGTTCCTCAGCGCCAAGCACGTCTACCACCGCATGGGGCGGCTGGCGGTTTAGGGCGGGGATGTCCCCCGAGGCGATGCGTGATACGGTTCGCGGATGATCGGTTCGATCATCCGCGAACCGTAAAACCCGGCAGATCAATGCAATAGCATTGATGGAGAGGGGCATACGAATGAAGCCTTCAGGCGGAATTCGTATGACGCCTTCGACTGGGGACCGGAGGTGGGGCGCGAGGACGTTCCCCTGTGACCGACGAGCCCGAGGCCAGGGACCGGACCTGGACGGACGTCGATCCGCGCGTCGGCCGCGAACAGGAGGAGCGCCGGCCGGCACTGGCCGTGTCTCCGGCCGCCGTCCTGGCCGAGGTCCGCGGCAAGCTCGCGGCCGTTCTCGCGCTCTGACCGCCCGCGCCGCCGCCTACTCGTCCGTCAGCAGGCGCTGCGACAGGAAGTCGATGAACGCCTTGGTCTTGCGCGGCATGCGCCGCCGCCCGACGTAGAAGGCGGCGGCCTGGAGCTGCGGCGCCCGCCATTCCGGGAACAGCCGCACCAGCCGGTGCGCCGCCACCTCGTTGCGGCACATCACGTTGGGCATGATGCCGATGCCCATGCCGGACGCGATGATCTCGCGGGCGATGCCGATGTTGTTGACGAGGATGCGCGGCTCGATGTCGACGACGCGGTGACCGCGCTCGCCGAGGAACTTCCACACCCCCTCCTCGCGCTGGTGCTCGGTCACCACGCAGTCGTGGCGGCGCAGGTCGTCGAGCGTCTTCGGCGTTCCCTTGCGCGCGAGGTAGTCGGGCGTGGCGTAGACGCCGCGCCCCAGCGACGTGAACACCTTCACCGGCAGATGGGTGTGGCGCACGTTGCCGATCTGGATCGCCACGTCGTAGGGCGCCTCCGACACGTCGATCCAGCGGTTGTTGATCTCCACCTCGAGCTGGATGTCGGGATAGGCGGTGGCGAACTCGGCGATCAGCCGGCCCAGCCACGACACGCCGAAATCCACGGGCAGGCTGACGCGCAGCACGCCGCGCAGCTCCGACTGCATCTCCGAGGCCTGGAAGCCGGCGTCCTCGATCTCCGAGACGATCTTCTGGCAATGATCGTACAGCACCCGGCCGATGTCGGTGAGCGCCACCTGCCGGTGGCCCCGCTTCAGCAGGATCGAGCCGAGCTGGTGCTCCAGCAAGGCGATCTTGCGGCTGATCGTCGACTTCGGCGTGCGGAGCTTCTCCGCCGCGCGGGTCAGGCTCTGGGAGTTGACCACCTCGTAGAACAGCACCAGGGCGTTGAGGTCCATCTTGACCGACATCTCGGCTTTCCCCCTCGATCCCGTCTGGAGGCATCAGGCAATCTGATTTCCTCCATAATCATTCATTATTTGTGGTGATTGACAGCCTCTCACATACTCCGTGCAAGAAGCAATGCAGCCGCGCCTGCGAACCGGAGGGAATCCAGCGATGCCGTCATCCGCCCACGCCGTCGAAGGGGCACAGGAACCGCAAGCCGGACGGGCCGCCACGCTGCGGGACTGGCTCGACCATCTCGCCGCCCGCGACCGGCTGGCGGTCGCACGGCCCGGCGTGGGGCTGCGCTTCGAGCTGGCCGCGATCGCCAAGCGCCTGGACGGCCGGAAGGCGGCGCTGTTCCCGTCGCCGGACGGCCATGCCATGCCGGTCGTGGCGGGCATCGTCGCCGACCGCGGGTGGATCGCCGAGGCCATGGGCGTGCCGCGCGGCGGGCTGCTCGCCCGCTACCGCGACGCCGCCCGCAACCCGCTGCCCTGGCACGAGGTGGCCAGGGCCCCGGTGCAGGAGGTCGTCCGCCGCGACGGCATCGACCTGGGCTCCCTGCTGCCGCTGCCCACGCACAACGAGCTGGACAGCGGCCCCTACATCACCGCCGGCCTCATCATCACCCGCAACCCGCGGACCGGGGTGCAGAACGTCGCCATCAACCGCTGCCAGCTGTCCGGACCCGACCGGCTGGGAATCCTGATCCTGCCGCGCCACACCCATTACTTCTACGACCTGGCCGAGGAGGCCGGCGACCCGCTGGAGGTCGCCATCGTCATCGGCGCCGACCCGCTGACGCTGCTCGCCTCCCAGGCCATCGTTCCCGTCGACCACGACGAACTGGAGATCGCCGGCGCGCTGCACGGCCGGCCCTTGCCGGTGGCGCGCTGCGTGACCAACGAGCTGCGCGTCCCGGCGGACGCCGAGATCGTCATCGAGGGGCGCATCCTCTCCAAGGCGCGGGAGCCCGAGGGGCCGTTCGGCGAGTTCCCGCAGTACTACGGCGAGCGGGCGAACCGCCACGTCATCGCGGTGGACGCCGTCACCCACCGCCGCGACGCCATCTTCCACACCATCCTCGGCGGCGCCATGGAGCACCTGCTGCTGGGCGGCATCCCGCGCGAGGCGACCCTGCTCGACCACCTGCAGCGCGGCTTCCCCGGCGTGCGCGACGTCCATCTGTCGAAGGGCGGCGTGTGCCGCTACCACCTCTACGTACAGATGCGCAAGCGCCACGACGGCGAGGCGAAGAACGTGATCCTTGGCGCGCTGGCCGGCCACTACGACGTCAAGCACGTGGTGGTGGTCGACGAGGACGTGGACATCCACGACCCCGACGAGGTGGAGTGGGCGGTGGCGACGCGCTCCCAGGCCGACCGCGACCTGATCGTCATCGCCAACGCCCAGGGCTCCAAGCTCGACCCCTCGACGCGCGAGGGGGTGGGCACCAAGACCGGCATCGACGCCACCGTGCCCCTCGACGCCGGCGACTTCAAGTTCAAGCGCATCCACGTGCCCGGCGAGGAGGCGGTCGAACTCGACCGCGTCATCGACGCCGCGGCCGCCGCCGACTGGCGCAGAGCCGTCGGCCTCTGATCCCGGCCCCGCCGGTCGGCGCCGCGCCGACGGCCGGCGCGGCGTCCGTCGGCAAAATGTCCGTTCGCACAACGATCATCCTGTAGCATACCGAACAGTCAGTATGTTACGATCGCCTCGGCTTGCACGGCCGGCACGAGCCGTGGCGAACAAGGAGGCGCGAGACGATGGTGGATCAGTCACTCCGGTCCTTCCTGGCGGACATGGAGGCGAAGGGCGAGCTGGTGCGCTTCACCAAACCGGTGGACCCGGTCCGCAACATGGCGGCCGTCGAGTGGAGGACGTACGACGAGCTCGGCAAGGCCAGCCTCTTCACGAGCATCGAGCGGCACCCCGGCTGGACGGCGTGCAGCCAGATCGTCGCCGACCGGCGGAAATGGGCGATCGCGCTGGGGATCGAGGAGGACCGGTTGGTCGGCGAGATCGGGCGCCGCCTCAAGCAGGCCGTTCCCACCGTCAGCGTCGGCCGCGAGCGGGCGCCGGTGAAGGAGGTCGTGCGGGTCGGCGCCGAGGTGGATCTCGGCGAGATCCCGGCCATGGTGGTGTCCGAGAAGGACGGCGGGCGCTTCCTCGCCTCCGGCATGGCGATCACCAGGGACCCGGAGACCGGCATCCGCAACGTGTCGGTCCATCGCCAGCAGATCATGGGCCGCGACAAGACCGGATTCGTCATGGTCCCGCGGCACGCGCGGCGCATCTACGACCTGTACTCCGAGCGCGGCGAGCCGATGCCGGTGGCCATGGTGTTCGGGGCCCATCCCAGCCTGTTCTTCGGCGCGGCCTTCACCACCAGCTTCGGCATCGACGAGCTGACGCTCGCCGGCTCGCTTCTCGGCGAGGGCGTGCGCATGGTGCGCTGCGAGACCCTCGACATCGAGGTGCCGGCCGAGGCGGAAATGGTGATCGAGGGCGAGGTCCTGCCCGGCCACCACATGGAGCCGGAAGGTCCCTTCGGCGAGGTGCCCGGCACCTACGCCGAGGCCGGCATGGCTCACGTCTTCCGCGTCAAGGCGATCACCCGCCGGGCCGACCCCATCTACTACGCCATCCACTGCGGCTTCCCGGTCACCGACACCCAGGGCGTCACGTCGCTCGGCATCGAGGTGGCGACCACCGAGCACCTGCGCCACGTCGAAGGCGGCCTTGACCTGCTCGACGTGCGGTGCCTGACGGTGTCCGGGCTGATGATGCTGGTGGTGAAGATGCGGCCGCGCGTCGAGGGCCAGGCGAAGACGGCGCTGCTCGCCGCGCTGTCCGGCCCCTATCTCCACCCCAAGGTCGCGGTGGCGGTGGACGACGACATCGATGCCGGCGATCCGCGGCAGATCCTGTGGTCCATCACCACCCGGGTGCACGCCGAGCGCGACGTGGTGCTGATCCCGCACACCCGTGTCTTCGCCCTCGACAACATCTCGCCGATGATCCCCGGCCTGAACACGTTCCAGCGCGTCGGCACGAAGTGGCTGATCGACGCCACGAAGCCGGCAGTCAGCCTGCCGGAGGAGCGGGCCCGGTTCGAGAAGGCCATGCCGCTGAATTACGCCGCCGTCAATCTGCGCGACTTCCTGCCGGACGCCGTGTGACCACCGGCGGTCGGGCGCGCCGCCGGACCGCCACCAACCGAGGTTCGTCCATGATCGACACCAGCGGCGGACGGCCGCGCATCATCGTCGGCATCAGCGGCGCGTCCGGGGCGATCTACGGGATCGCCGTGCTGCGCGCGCTGCGCCGCCTCGAGGTGGAGAGCCACCTCATCCTGTCCCGTGCCGCGGCCCTGACCATCGAGCACGAGACCGACCTGTCGGTCGGCGAGGTCAAGGACCTCGCCGACCGGACCTATCCCGTCGGCGACATCGGCGCCGCCTGCTCCAGCGGCTCGTTCCGGACGCGGGGGATGATCGTGGCGCCGTGCTCGATGAAGACGCTCGGGGAGATCGCCAGCGGCGTCACCGCGAACCTGCTCAGCCGGGCCGCCGACGTCGTGCTGAAGGAACGCCGGCGCCTGGTCCTGCTGACCCGCGAGACCCCCTTGACCGAGATCCATCTCCGCAACATGCTGACCGTCACCCGTGCCGGGGCCATCGTCGCGCCGCCGGTCCCGGCCTTCTACACCAGGCCGGCGGGCATCGACGACGTCGTGGCGCACACGGTCGGCCGGGCGCTGGATCTGTTCGACCTGGACCCGCCCTGGGTGCGGCGCTGGAAGGAGCCGGACGTGAACGCCGCGCCGGCCGCCGGGCCGGACGGGAGAACGGCGTGATGGACACCGCCCTGCGCCTCCATCTTGCGCCGGCCGAATACGTCGACAGCGACCATCCCGCCGTGCGCGCGTTCGCGCGCGACGTGGCCGGCGGCGCCGGCACCGCCGAGGAGCGGGCGCGCCTGCTCTACACGGCGGTGCGCGACATCCGCTACGACCCGTACCGCGACTTCGCCGATCCCGCCACCTACCGGGCCAGCGGCGTGCTGGCCGCGGGCACCGGCTACTGCGTCAGCAAGGCGGCCCTCTACGCCGCGACCGCCCGCAGCGTCGGCATCCCGGCGCGCCTGGGCTACGCCGACGTGCGCAACCACCTGTCGACGCGGCGCCTGCAGGAGTCGGTGGGGACGGACGTCTTCGTCTGGCACGGCTACGTCGAGCTGCGGCTCGGCGAGCGGTGGGTGAAGGCGACGCCGACCTTCAACGCCTCCCTGTGCGCCAAGCTGGGCGTGGCGGTGCTGGATTTCGACGGTGTGGCGGACGCCATGCTCCAGCCCGCCGATTCCGGCGGCCGGCGCTTCATGGAGTACCTGGTCGACCACGGCGTCTTCCATGACGTGCCCGCCAAATTCCTGATGGGGGAGATGGCCCGCCTCTACCCGCGGCTGTGCCGCGGCGGCGACATGGAGCTGGAAGCCGAGGACGAACGCACCCGCGACGGCGACGCCGGGCGGGCGGGGCATCCCGGCGCCCCATAGCCGGTCCGGTGCCGCCCCGGGCGCCGGCGGACGGTGACGTGACGGCCTGCGGCGGATGGTGACGTGACGGCCTGCGGCCGGCGCGTCTCCGACCGCCCGGCCCGCGCGCGGAGCGGACCGATCATGTCCGCCCGCGCCCCATATCCTTACTATTTTTGTCGGAAATGACCGCGGCTATCACCAACAATTCCGCTTGACGCAAAAATACTGACCGGACAGTATGAAAATTAAGAGCGACAATATGTCGCAGAGGGGCGCCGAAGCGCCCGCCGGGAACACGGGAGGGAGAGACATGATCGACCGCAGAACGCTGTCGCGCTGGGCGCGCCCGTTGGCCGCCGCCTGGTGCCTTGCCGCCGCCTTCACCGTCGCGCCGACGGCGGCCCGGGCGGCCGACGTCAACATTTCCGCCGGCAGCTCCGGCGGCACCTTCTACGTGGCCGGCGTGGCCATCGGCAAGGTGCTGAAGGACAGCATGCCCGATGTCGGGCTGGTCAACATCCTGCCCGGCGGCGCCACCGGCAACATCATGGCGGTGGCACAGAAGAAGGCCCAGCTGGGCTTCACCTTCGCCTTCAACAGCGTCGATGCCGTCGCCGGCAACCCCCCGTTCAAGCAGAAGCTGGAGGTGCAGCAGGTCGCGTCGATGTTCCCGTTCTACGCCCAGTGGATCACGCTGGACGAGTCCATCAGGACGCTCACCGACCTCAAGGGCCGGCGGGTGAACGTCGGGGCCCGCGGACAGGCCAGCGCGCAGATCGCCGAACTGATCCTCAAGCAGTACGGTCTCGACTTCGACGACATGAACGTCCAGCAGCTCAACTTCGCCGACGCGACCAACCAGCTCCGCGACGGCCAGCTCGACGTGGTGTTCTGGACCGCCGACGTGCCGTTCGCCCCGTTCCTCGACCTCGCGACGACCGGCAAGCTGCGCTTCCTGCCCATGGACCGCGACAAGGCGCAGGCTCTCAACGCGGCGAACCCCGGTCTCCAGGTGGCGGTCATCCCCGCCAACACCTACCCGGGCCAGACCGAGCCGGTGCCCACCATCGCCACCCAGACCAACATCGTCGCCCACAAGGACGCCGACCAGGAGTTCCTCTACCACGTCGCCAAGGCGATGGTGGAGAACTGGGAGAAGCTCCAGGCGTCCGCGCCGATGTTCGCCCGCGTCCCCGTCGAGACGGCCGCCGTCGACGTCGGCATCCCCTACGCCCCGGGGGCCCTCCGCTACTTCGAGGAAAAAGGCTTGGCGACGTCGGCGCGCTGATCCGCCCGTCCTGCGCCGCCCTCCCGCCGCCCGCACCGAAACCGCCCGCGACCACCGACCGAGAGGAGCCGCTATGGCGCGCATGCTCGACCTCGGCGCGAGAGTCCTCGCCCTGGCCCTCGCCTGCTTCATCTTCTACACCGGCATGACCGGCTCGCTCGAAGCGTACATGCAGCGCGTCATCGTGCTGAGCTTCTCGCTGTGCCTCATCTTCCTGCTCGGCGCGGACCGTGCGCAGGGCAGGGTGCGGCTGGCGCTCAGTCTGCTGGCACTGGCGGGGTCGGTCGTCACCGTCGGCTACCTCTACACCCATTACGGCTACATCTGGGAAGAACGGATCCCCTACATCACCGACATGGCGCCGGCGGAAATCGCCCTCGGCATCCTGTTCATGGCGGTGGTGATCGAGGGGACCCGCCGTGTCGCCGGGGCGCCGCTGCCGGTCCTGGTGCTGGTCTTCCTGGCCTACGCCTTCCTCGGCCCGTGGCTGCCGGGCATGCTGCGCTACGGCGGGGTCTCCCTGGGCACCATGCTGGAGCTGCAATATTTCACGACCGAGGGCACCTTCGGCATTGCGCTGGGGGCCGCCGCCACCTTCATCGCCGCCTACGTCATCTTCGGCGCCTTCCTGGAACGGTCGGGCCTCGGCGAACTGCTGATGGACCTGTCGATGGTGGCGGCCGGCCGCTACCGCGGCGGCCCGGCCAAGGTCGCGGTGGTGGTCAGCGGCTTCCTCGGCACCATCCACGGCTCCGCGGTGTCGAACGTCGCCACCGCCGGGGCGATGACCATCCCGCTGATGAAGCGGGTGGGCTACAAGCCGCACTTCGCCGCCGGCGTCGAAGCCGCCGCCTCGGCCGGCGGCCAGATCCTGCCGCCGGTCATGGGGACCACCGCCTTCCTGATGGTGCAGTTCACCGGCATCCCCTACGGGCAGATCGCCTTGTACGCGCTGCTGCCGGGCATCCTCTACTACGTCGGCATTCTCGCGGCGGTGCACTGGGAGGCCGTCCGCCACGGCCTGCAAGGGCTGTCGCCGCGGGAGATGCCCGCCGACGTCAAGGACAAGCTGCGCCGGCGCTGGCACCTGCTGCTGCCGATCCTGCTGCTGATCGTCCTGCTCTACGTCGGCTATTCCCCCGGCCCCGCGGCGGCCTGGTCGACGCTGTCCATCGTCGCCGTCAGCTGGCTGCGCAAGGAAACCCGCATGGGGCCGAGGGCGATGGTCGAGGCCCTGGTGGCGGCCGGCAAGGGCATCGCCGTGCTGGCGCTGGTCACCGCCGCGGCCGACATGATCGCGTCGATCTTCGGCGTGACCGGGCTCGGCATCCGCTTCGCGGACCTGATGAGCACCATGTCGGACAACTCGCTCCTGCTCAGCCTGCTGCTCGCCATGGTGACGTCCCTGATCCTCGGGTGCGGGCTGCCGCCGTCGGTCGCCTACGTGCTCCAGACGGTCATCACCATCCCGCCGCTGGTGGCGCTCCTGCAAGGCAGCGGCCTGGGCGGCGATCCCGTCGTCGCGGCCCATCTGTTCGTCGTCTACTTCTCGGCGATGGCGGTGCTGACCCCGCCGGACGCGCTCGCCTCCATCACCGCCGCCGGCATCGCCCGGGCGCCGATGGTCCGCACGGCGCTGACCGCGACCTATCTCGCCTTCGGCGCCTTCGTCATTCCCTTCGCCTTCGTCTACCGGCCGGGCCTCCTGCTCCAGGGCTCCGTCGACGAGGTGGCGACGGCGCTGGTGCTGTCGGCCTCCGCCATCCTCTTCTTCAGCATGGGAGTCGGCGGCGCCTTCCTGACCCGCCTGCGGGCCTGGGAGCGGGCCGGGCTCGGCGTGGCGGCGGTCCTGGCGATGGTGCCGACCAACCAGATCGCCTTCGCCGGACTGGCCTTCGGCACGGCGCTGTGCCTGCGCCAGTGGCTGGCACAGGCACAGGCGCAGGCACAGCGGCAGCCGGCGGCCCGCCACGGCGAGGCCGGCTGAACGGTTCCGAAACATACCGACTATTCAGTACATGACAGCCGCCGCACCGTCGGCCGCGAGGCAAGGAGATCCGAAACGATGCAGGCCGTGGACACGCAGACGATGTCGCGCGAGGAGGCGCGGGAACGCGCCCTTCAGGAGCGGATCAAGGCCGGGTACGTGCTGGAGGATCCCTCGGAGATGACGCCCCGTTACCGCGAGGCGCTGGTCAGCACCATCCACATCGCCGCCGACCTCGAGGTGATGGTGCTGCCGACGTACCTGCCGGCGATCCGCAGTGCCCCGACGCTGGAGGACAAGATCGCCGTCGCCTCGGCCTGCCAGGACGAATTGGGGCACGCCCAGGTGATGTACCGCATCCTGGAGGAATTCGGTTACGACACCAACGAATTCCTGATGGTTCGCGACCCTGCCAAGTGGCGGACCTTCCAGATGGTCGAGTATCCGCACCAGGACTACATCGACTTCGTCGTGTCCCTGTGCTACGGCGACCGCGCCGGTTACATCACCACGCAGGACCTGGAGGAGCACTGCTCGTTCGGCCCCTACGCCCGGTCGCTGCGCAAGGTGAACTTCGAGGAGAAGTTCCACGTCGGGCACGGCGAGCGCTGGGTGAAGTTCTTCTGGAACCATTCGCCGCAGACGCGGGCGCGCGTGCAGAAGGCGGTGGACTTCTATTTTCCCCTGTGCGCCGCCTGGTTCGGCATGCCCGACCATCTCAAGAAGCGCACCGACCAGATCCTCTACAAGATCCGCGGCTCGTCGAACGACGAGATGCGCCAGAAGTGGCTGCAGCAGATCGTGCCCTTCTCCGAGGCGGTCGGCATCCGCGTCCCCGCCCATCTCGACGCGGAGACCGGCCGCTACGTCCTCGACTACCAGCCGCCCATCCACCTCGACGAGGAGACGCACACCTGGGACTACGACCGGCGGATCACCTGGGAGGAGCAGCTCGCCATCTGGAAGCGCGGCTCGCCCTTCAAGCTCGACTCGATCCGCCGCCTCCAGCTCGAGGTCTGGGGGGACGGGCTGTGGGCGTGAGCGGGCCGTCCGGCGGGATGGGCGTTCCCGACGCGGCGGCGATGATGGCGGCGCTGGAGGCGGTCCACGACCCCCACGTGCCGGTCAGCCTGCGGCGCATGGGGATGCTGCGTCAGGTCCGCTGCGACGCCGACGGCACCGCGCGCGTCGAGATCTGCATCCCCTGCATGGCCTGTCCCGGCGCCGCCCTGCTGCGGGAGGGCATCCGCCAGGCCCTGCTGGCGGTCGACGGCGTGCGCGACGTGGTGGTGGAGGAGGGATGGCACCTGCCCTGGTCGCGCGACATGGTCGAGCCGGACGTCCGCGATCTCATGCGCCGCAACGGCATCCAACTCTAGCTGTGCGATCCGAAGGGAGACCGGCCATGGAGCCGAGAGCGAAGGTCATCGACCAGATGCGCGAGCGCGGCGGGCTGACCCCGCGCTACTACGAGGTGTTCGCCCGCAAGACGTCCGCCGACCCGCTGACCCACGTGGGCAGCGTCGAGGCGCCCAACGACGACCTGGCGCAGGTCCGCGCCTGGTACGTCTACGACCAGCACGCCTGGCGGGAAATGTGCGTGGTGCCGCTGGACAGCATCATCACCGTCACCGAGACGGGCAAAGTCTCCAAGATCAAGATGGGATAGGCAGCGATGGCTGACAGGGACAGCAAGACCGCGGCGTCGCGCGCCATGGAGGACGATCTCCTGGCCGTCGCCGACAGCAAGCTCGTGCTCGGCAACTGGTACGCGGAGTGCGTGATCAACGGCCGTTCGCTGCCGGACTATGCGGCGCTGCTCGGCATGTGCAACGCCAACTACGGCCACGTCCGCGCCCTCTACCAGTACCTCGCCGGCTGCGGGCACAGCTACGCCACGCTGGAGCGCGGGCGCGGCCCCGACGACATCCGCTCCATGAACCTGCTCGACCGGGCGCCGCGGTCCTGGGAGGACTTCCTGGTGTCGGTCTGGCTGGCCGAGCAGGCGACCTGGCTGATGATGTCCGGCTTCCTCAACAGCCCAGACCGCACCGTGGCCGGGCTGGCGCGCAAGATCGGGCAGGAGACGTACTTCCATCTGAAGTACGTCGACGGCTGGGTGCGCGTGCTCGGCGCCGGCGACGCCCAGCGCGAGAGCTTCCGGGAGAGCTTCGCGCACCGCTTCCCGCTGGCGCTCGCGTGGTTCGGGGCGGCGGGGGACGACGATCCCCTGCACGCCGCCGGGCTGCGCGACACGCCCCTGGCCGCCATCCGCGCCGCCTTCGTCGCGCAGGCCGAGAGCCGGTCGGGCCTGCTCGGCGCCGACCTGCCGTGGCAGCCGCCGCAGGTCGACGCCGCGGGCTGGCGGCGGGCGGCGCGACGGCACGGGCCGCTGCCGGCCGGACTCTTCGAGGTGATCCGCTTCAAGGACGCGGAGCTGGCCCACTGATGACGCGCCCGCCGGACGAGGACCTCTTCAGGGACGACCCCGACTTCGCCGCCGTCACCTGCCCCGACTGCGGCGCGGATCATCCGCGGGTGGTGTCGCTGTTCGGCGGTGCCGCGTCGGAGGTGCTGTTCCAGTGCGGCCGCTGCCGCGCCTGCTTCAACTGGGTGAAATGGAACGGGCGCCTGCCGCCGACGGCGCGGCCGGGCGGCCGGTAGGAACGAAGGCGCAGCCATCAACGATCGCGCGAGGGAGAGACAGGCCATGACACTGATAGCGAATGCGGAGCGGCGGGCCGGCGGCATCGATTTCATCCTGCGGCGCGGCGCCGAACTCCACCCGGAGCGGCGGGCCATCGAGGACCCGGGTTCCGGCACGGTCCTGACCTACGAGGACCTGCGGGCCCGCGCCACCCGGCTGGCGCGGGCCCTGGCGGCGCGCGGCGTCGGCAAGGGAACGCCCGTCGCCTATGCCTTCTTCAACGAGCCGGCGGCGGTCGAGACGCTGTTCGCCTGCGGCATGCTCGGCGCGGTCGCCATGCCCCTCAACAGCCGCCTGACGACGGCCGAGGCGCAC
This sequence comes from Azospirillum sp. ST 5-10, assembly GCF_051225715.1. Classification (NCBI taxonomy): domain Bacteria; kingdom Pseudomonadati; phylum Pseudomonadota; class Alphaproteobacteria; order Rhodospirillales; family Azospirillaceae; genus Azospirillum; species Azospirillum sp. ST 5-10. The sequence continues at coordinate 48,060 of NZ_JBPJSP010000020.1, read as the reverse complement.
GGCTATCTGGCGCGCCACGGCTGCGCCGTCCTGGTGGCCAACGGCGAACTGGCGCGGCTGGGCGATCCGGCCGTGCAGACGCTGCGGGTCGTGCGCGGGGGCGGGGGCGGGGAGGGCGCCCTCGACTACGAGGCGATCCTCGCCGGCGAGTCCGCCGCGCCGCTGCCGCCGGCGGCCGTGATGGAGGACCCGTACATGATGGCGATGACCGGCGGCACCACGGGCGGCCCCAAGGCGGCGGTGTGGAGCCATGGCGGCAGCATGCTGGACATCCTGGCCGTCGCCCTGCACATGGAGATCGGGCGGCGCTGCACCACCATCTGCCTCGCCCCGACCTATCACGCCGCCGGCCTCGCCTGGGGCCTGCTGCCGGTGCTGTGGCAGGGCGGCACCGTGATCATGCCGCCGGGCCGCTCGTTCGATGCGGCCTTCGTTCTGGACACGCTGCGCAGCCGGCGCGTCGACTACATGCTGATCGTCCCGGCGATGATCGGCGCGCTGCACGACGCCTGGGACGGCGTGCCCCTGGCCGCTCCGGCGTCGATGTGCGTCACCTCGGCGCCCACCCCGGAGCGCCAGCGCCGCCGCCTCGCGGCGATGTTCCCCGACACCCACATTCTCGCCGGCTACGGGATGACCGAGACCTTCTCCATGACGGTGCAGACCGCGGGCGAGTTCCTGGAGCACCCGCTGTCGGTGGGCGAGCCGAGCGCCGTCACCCGCATCCGCATCGTCGACGACGCGGGACGGGCCGTGCCGCGCGGCACGGCGGGCCACATCCTCGGCCGGACGCTGGGCATGGCGCTGGGCTACCACGACGACGAGGCCAACACCCGCCGTGCCTTCCGCCGCATTCCCGACGATCCCGAGGGGCTGGAATGGATGGACACCGGCGACATCGGCGTCCAGGACGGCGACGGCCGGCTGACCATCGTCGACCGCGCCAAGGACATCATCGTCACCGGCGGCGAGAACGTCTCGTCGGTGGAGGTGGAGAGCGTCATCATCGAGAACGCCTGGGTGCGCGAGTGCGCCGTCATCGGCCTGCCCGACGAACGCTGGGGCGAGCGCGTGGTGGCGGTGCTGGCGACGACGCCCGCCGCCGCGGCCGACGAGGAGACGGCCCGCGCCGTGCACGCGCTGTGCCGTGAGAGGCTGTCGGCCTACAAGGTGCCGAAGGAGTTCGTCTTCGTCGACCTCCTGCCACGCAGCCTCGTCGGCAAGGTGCTCAAGCGCGATCTCGCCGGCATGCACTTCGAGCGCCGCGTCACCATGGCGCCGGTGCGCGCGTGACGGCGGCACACCACAAGGGGGACACCGCAGACATGGACTACGTGGGACTCGGGCTGTTCTTCGAGGACATGCCCATCGGGCGCCAGTACCGGACGGTCGGCCGCACCGTGACGGAGACCGACATCGTCAACTTCATCAACTGCACCGGCTTCCTCGAGGTGCTGTTCACCGACATGGAGTTCCTGCGCAACGAGGCCGGCATCCAGGGCCGGCTCGCCCCCGGCGGACTCGTCTTCATGTTCGCCGAGGGGCTGCTGGTCCAGGCGACCATGCAGCACACCGGCTACGCCTTCCTGCACATGGAACTGAACGTCGAGGCACCCGTGTTCGCCGGCGACACGATCCATGTGGAGTGCGAGGTTATCGAGGCGCGTTCCAGCAAGGGACGGCCCGACCAGGGTCTGGTGCGCACGCGCAACCGCATCGTCAACCAGCACGGCAAGACGGTCCTGACATACACGCCGTTGCGCCTGATCAAACGGCGCGAGCCGCAATAGGATGCGCCGGGGCGCGGGTATGGCCTGGATCTTTCCATCGCGGAACGGGTATCACTGGACCGGCACAGCTTCGAAGGCATGAGCAGAGTGGACGACGACCGCAAAACCGCCGCGACCGCCCGGCCCCGCCGGCCGGCGCGGGTCCCCCACCATATCCGCCGCCAGCAGAGCGAAGAGGCGGTGCTGCGGTCGGCCGAGCGCCTGTTCGTGGAGCGGGGATTCCACCGGACCACGGTCGACGACATCGCCAAGGCGGCGGGGCTGACGAAGGGCGCGGTCTATTTCCACTTCGAGGACAAGCGCGACGTCCTGCTCTGCCTGCTCAAGCAGGCGGACGCCCGCGTCATGGGACCGATCCTCGACCGTCTCGACCGCCCCGACCGCCGGCCGACCGACAAGATCGTCGAGTACATCCACGACTGGGCCCGGGTCGCGCTGGAGCAGCGCAACACCATGTTCCTGCCGATCCTGATGTCGTTCGAATTCCTCGACACCGACGACGCCATCCTGCAGCAGATCAACGCTTCATACGCCCGCGCCTACGAGGTGATGACGCGCGTCATCGAAGCCGGCCAGGCGACGGGCGAGATCGCCAATCGGACGCCGGCCCGCGAGCAGGCCGGCGTCCTGATCGCGCTGGCCGACGGCGTGCTGCTGGAATGGCTGCGCCGCGGCACCACGCTGGACGGCGTGCGCCTGACCCAGGCGATCCGCGAGATCCTGCTGTTCGGCCTGGGACCGCAGCCGGGCGAGGCGGCGGCCGAGCCCAAGACCCGCAAGCCGGGGCGGCGGAAGGCCAGCGCCTGAGGCGGCGCCGCCGGCGACGGTGCCGCCCGGTGGCGCGGCCCACAAACATACCGACTGTTCAGTATTAACGGCGCTTCCGGCGCCGCCGGCACGAAGGATGGTCCCGATGAGCGTTCCTAGCTTGAAACTCTACATTGACGGCGCCTTCTCGGAGGCCGAGGCGGGGGAGACCCGCCCGTCGATCAACCCGGCCGACGGCAGCCCCGTCGCCGCCGTCGCCTGGGCGCGGCGGGCCGACGCCGAGCGCGCGCTGGCGGCGGCACGGCGCGCCTTCGATCATGGCCCCTGGCGGGAGGCCGGCGGGGCGGAGCGCCGCCGCCTTCTCGAGGCTCTCGCCGACGGGCTCAAGGAACGGGCCGAGGCGTTCGCCGGGGCCGAATGCGACGACGCCGGCGCGCTGATCGGCAAGGCGCGCACCGACGTGGCGCTGTGCGTGTCGCAGCTCCGGCACTTCGCGCGGATGGCGGAGCGTTACGACGGCGTGCCGCGGCCGGTGGAAGGGCTGCAACGGCCCGGCCGCTCCTTCACCCACACCGTGCGTGAGCCGATCGGCGTCTGCGGCCAGATCATCCCCTGGAACTTCCCCCTGACCATGGCCGTCTGGAAGCTCGGCCAGGCGCTGGCGACGGGCAACACGCTGGTCCTGAAATGCGCCCCGGAGACACCGGTGAGCGCGCTGATGCTGGCCGAGCTGGTGCACGCGGCCGGCTTCCCGGCCGGCGTGGTCAACATCCTGACCGGCGATGCCGAGGCGGGCGAGACCATCGTCGCGAGCCCGCTCGTCGACAAGGTGTCCTTCACCGGCTCGACGGCGACCGGGCGGCGCATCATGGCGCTGGCCAGCGAGACCCTGAAGAAGGTGACGCTGGAGTGCGGCGGCAAGTCGGCCAACATCGTGCTCGACGACGCCGACCGCGCGCTGGCGGTCGACGGCGCCCTCTACGCCAGCTTCTTCCACTCCGGCCAGGTGTGCGAATCCGGCACCCGCCTGCTGCTGAGCCGGCAGGGCCACGACTCCTTCGTCGAGGCCCTGGTGGAACGCACGCGGCGGCTGCGCGTCGGCCATCCCCGCGACCCGGAGACGACCATCGGCCCCGTGGTGTCGCAGCGCCAGCTCGACCGCGTGCTCGGCTACATCGACGCCGGCCGCGCCGAGGGGGCCCGCGTCGCCGTCGGCGGCGGGCGCGCCGGTGACGGCGCCCTCGCCGCCGGCTTCTACGTCCAGCCCACCATCTTCGTCGACGTGACCAACGCCATGACCATCGCGCGCGAGGAGATCTTCGGGCCGGTGCTGTCGGTGCTGCGCTACCGCGACGTCGAGGACGCCGTGACCCAGGCCAACGACAGCATCTACGGCCTCGCCGCCGGCGTCTGGTCGCGCGACGCCGATGCCGCCCGCCGCATCGCCGGGCGGCTGCGGGCGGGCTGGGTGTGGCTGAACGAATGGCACGTGCTCAGCCCGGCCGCGCCCTTCGGCGGCTACAAGCAGTCGGGCATCGGCCGCGAGTTCGGCGAGGAGGGACTGAACGAGTACACCGAGATCAAGACCATCCATCAGGACGACATCCTCAATCGGGACAGGAAGCCCTGGTACGACGTCGTCGTGCCGCGCTGATCGGAAGGAACTCGCCATGAGCGGACGTCAAACGAGCGACGGGAAGGTGGTGATCGACGGCCTCGACGGCTTTCGGCGGCTGGAGGGGAAGAGCGTCGGCACGTCGGCACCGGTGACCGTGACCCAGGACATGATCGAGCGGTTCTGCGGCGCCGTCGGCAACACCGAATGGATACACCTCGACGTGGAGCGGTGCCGGGCGTCGCCTTTCGGCACGACCATCGCCCCGGGCATGCTGGCGCAATCGCTCTTCTCCCGCCTGTGGTTCGACATGGTCGACATCCGCAACGTGTCGCAGATGCTGTTCATGGGATCGGATCGGGTGCGCCTGCTTGCCCCGCTGAAGGAGGGGCAGGCCGTCACCATGACCGCCGCGGTCGACCGGGTGGAGGAGAAGGGCAACGGCATCACCGTCCACCTCGGCCTGTCCTGGATGGTGGCGGGGGCGGACAAGCCGGTGACCGTCGCCACCTTCCTCATCCGCTACGCCTGACGACCGCCGCCCCGACCGGAGCGGCCGAAACCGGAGCCACCATGCCCCCTTCCCGAACCGCGGGCGAGCGCCCGCCGGTCACCCTGGACGTCGCCGCCGACGGCGTCGCCACCATCTGCCTCGACCGTCCGGACTCCCGCAACGCGGTCGATCCCGCCACCATGGCGGCGCTGACGGCGGCGCTGGCCGCCTGCGCCGACGATCCGGCGGTCCGCCTCGTCGTCCTGCGCGGCAACGGCAAGGATTTCTGCGCCGGCGCCGACATCGCCTGGATGCGCGCCGTGGAGGGCCGGAGCCGGGAGGAGTTGCTGGCCGACACCCGGGGCCTGCAGGATGTCTACCGGGGGCTGCGCGCCTGCCCGCAGCCGACCGTCGCCCTGGTCCAGGGGGCGGCGATGGCGGCCGGGCTGGGCATGGCGGCGGCCTGCGACGTGGTGATCGCCCGGACCACCGCGCGCTTCTGCGTATCGGAGGTGCGCGCCGGCCTGGTGCCGGCCGTCCTGGCGCCGTTCCTGATGCGCCGGATCGGCCCCGGGCCGACGCGCATGCTGGCCTGCACCGGCTTGGTCGTCAGTGCCGCCGAGATGCACCGGCTCGGCCTCGTCCACCGCCTCGCCGACGACGAGGCGGCGGCGGAGGCGGCGCTGCGGGCGGTCGCCGACAGCGTGCTCGCCTCGTCGCCGGAGGCGATCCGCATGTGCAAGGCCATGCTCGACGACCTGGAGGACCGGACCCTGGCGGACGGGCTGCCGGCGGCCCTGCGGTGGGCGGCGGACTCCCGCACCCGGCCGTCGGCGCAGGAGGGGCTGGCGGCCTTCCTGTCGAAGGCGCTGCCGAGCTGGGCGCGCGGCGGACGGACACCCTCCTGACGCAGGGCCGGGGCGACGATGGGCCGGGCGGGCCGTCCGGCCGGCGTCGTCAGGTCCGCCCTGGCCGCCCTGAAGCCGGCACGGACCCGGCGGCGCCCCGGCGTGGCGCGGCGCCGGACCGCGCCGCGATCACAGCCCGCTGAAGCCGGCCCGCGCCACCCAGCGGTCCCAGGCCCGCGCCAGCGGCATCGGACTCAACAGCATGGCGGCCGCCCGGTCGATCTCGCCGGCGCTGAGGTACTTGACCCCGCCCAACTGGTGGCCGGCCTGGATCAGGGCGGCGTTGTCCTTCAGCGCCACCGAGATCATCACCACCGCCTTCAGCGTCTCGGCGACGCACACGCAGCCGTGGCCGCGCAGCAGCACCACACGGTTCCGTCCCAAGGTACGGGCGAGCGAGTGTCCCATCTCCATGCTGTCCACCAGCATGTTGGTGTCGCCGAAATCGTCCTGGCTGTCCCAGGTGGCGATGTCCGGACCGATCACCGACGCCATGTGGAAAACCGGCCGCAGCGGTTCGTCGCACATGGTGAAGGGCAGCACCGACCGGGCGTGGTGGTGGGTCACCGCGTTGACGTCCGGGCGGTCCCGGTAGATGGCGCCGTGGATGTGGCGTTCGGCGTAGGGGCGGCGGGGATCGTCGCTGACCTTCTCGCCGTCCAGGGTGAATTCCATGATGTCGCCGCGGGTCACCACCTCCGGACTGCGCGAGCGCGACAGGAAATAGCGCTCCGGATTGAGCGGATTGCGGATGCTGACATGGCCGAAGTCGTCAATCACATCCTCGCGCGCGAGAATCCGGTTGGCGATGACGAGTTCGGTCAGTGCGGCGTCCAGAACCGCCTCGTCATGGCGGCGCGTCGGGTCGTCGAGCATCGGTCCTCCTGGGGTTTCCGACGGGATCGTAGTGCGCCCGAAACGACGCAATCCAATATATAAGTTGACCGGACCCATAGCCTGGCCCCTATGCAATGGGCCTGTCGCACAATTCCGCGCCGCGCCCGGACACGCCGGTTCGGGCGTCGGCGTGGCGCGTCGCGGGCGTCGCCGAGGCCGCCGCTGGCGGCCGCGGCCGGGATCATCGCCGGCCCTTGCGGCCCTGGTTGTAGGCGAGCTCCAGATAGTCGAGGTTCTCGCGCATCGCCCGGAACACGTCGCCCGGGTCCCGACCCGTCCCCGGCGGCGCCTCGGCGCGCGAAAGGCCGTGGACGGCGAGGTCGGCCAGGATCTCGGCGACCTCGCGGGCCGTCTTGCGGCCGCCCTCGTGGAACCACCAGGTCGTCCAACTGCACATGCCGATGATGGCGAAGGCGGCCACCTGGGCGTCCACCTGGCGGAACACGCCCTTCTCGACGCCCCGGGCGATCTGGCCGGTGAAGTGGGTGAGCACCGCACGCTTGGAGCGGTCGTGCACCGCCCGCAGGTCGGGCGGCAACTCGACCTCCGTGCGGTCGACGACGCGGAACTGCAGGGCGTGGGAGAGCAGCAGCTCGACATGGCCGCGCACCATGGAGCGCAGCACCTCGGCCGGGTCGTCGTCGGTGCGGGCGGCCAGCATCGCCGATTGGCGGTCGCTGACGACGGTGACCTCCTCGACCAGCGAGGCCAGCACCTCCTCCTTGCTCTTGAAGTAGTAGTAGAGCGCCGTCCGCCCGACATTGAGGGCGTCGGCGATGTCCTGGAAGCTGGTGCCGGCGAAGCCGCGCTCGGCGAACAGCGTGGCCGCCGCGTCGAGCACGCTCTGGCGCAGCAGCGCCTTGCGGCTGGATCCGGCCTTGCCCGACGCTCTCCTCATCCCGTCCACCCCATCGGTCCTCGTCCCGCGTTGCCGCGGCATGTAATCGCGTTTTGACGGAGGCGTCAAATTTGCCGACGCCGGGCACCGGCATCGCCCCCCGGCGCGGGTGCGCCCTGTCCCGCCCCGGGCCGTCGGCCCGCCGCTGGAGGCCTGGCGTTCGGCCGATAACCGCAATCCAAGTGCGACAATTCGCGCCTTGACAGGAATCTTCACCTATTGACGGATCCGTCAAATATTCGGCATCGTGTCAAAAATCACGAAACCAAGGGGCGCCTCCGGCAGCGGACCGGCGCCTGCACGAAGGGGAGATGGACGCCCATGCCAGAATCCGGCACCCGCCCGCTCGCCACCGACGCATCGGCGACGGCCGGCTTCCTCAACACCGACTGGAACCCCCGCGACGTGCCCGACGGCACGGTGACGCGCAACGTCGCCCTGCGCACGGCCGACCGGGCGGCGACCGGCGGCACGCTCTACGTGCGCGACCGCACCGACACGGTGGTCTGCGTCATGCACCCGCGGGAGTTCATGGCCTGCCACTACCTCGTGCCGGACATCCTGGAGGCGGGCTGCGCGGCGTGGTCGCAGTCGCCGCGCTCGGTCGGCAACGACAGCCGGCTGGAGCACGAGACGGCGCTGTTCGACGTCGCCGCCGGCCTGTCCTTCCTGCGCGCCCAGGGGTTCCGGCGCATCGTCCTGCTGGGCAACTCCGGCGGCGGCAGCCTCTACGCCTTCTACACGCAGCAGGCGCAGCTCGCCCCCGGGCGGCGGATCGAGCGCACGCCGGGCGGCCGCCCGACCAACCTCGCGGCCCTGGAGATGCCGGCGGCGGACGGGCTGGTGCTGGTGGCCCCCCACCCCGGCCAGGGCATGCTGCTCCTCGGCTGCATCGACCCCTCGGTGACCGACGAGGATGATCCCCTGTCGGTCGACCCGTCCCTCGATCCCTTCGACCCCGCCAACGGCTTCGCCGAGCCGCCCGGCCCGTCGCGCTACGCCCCGGCCTTCGTCGAGCGCTACCGCGCCGCCCAGACGGCGCGTGTCGCCCGCCTGGACGCCCGCGCCCGCGCGCTGATCGCCGCGCGGCTGGCCGCCCGCAAGCGCGCCCGCGAGACCGGCTCGCCCGAGGACCGGCGGCGCGGCGCCCACACGCCGCTGATGACCGTGTGGCGCACCGACGCCGACCTGCGCTGCTTCGATCCGAGCCTCGACCCCTCCGACCGCGGCTACGGCACCCTGTGGGGCCGCGATCCCTTCGCCTCCAACTACGGCGCCGTCGGCTTCGCCCGCGTCTGCTCGCCCGAGGCGTGGCTGTCCACCTGGTCCGGGCTGTCGTCCAACGCCGCCCTGCACAAGACCGCCCCCGACCTCGCCCAGCCGCTGCTGCTGGTGGAGTACACCGGCGACGTCTCGACCTTCCCGGCCACCGCCGCGGCCCTGTTCGAGAGCTTTCCCGGCAGCGCCAAGACCCATCTGCGCATCCGCGGCGACCACCACGGCCGGGCGCTGACGCCGGACGAGGAGCCCGGCCGCTACGCCGCCGGCCGCGCCGTCGCCACCTGGCTGCGCGAGCACTTCGCCGGCTGACCGCCGCCGCGGCCGAGAAGCCGCCTTCATCCAAGGAGACCCGTCATGTTCGACCAACCCGCGACGCGGTTGCGGCTGCGCGGCGTGGACCATTCCGCCCGCCCGACCTGGAAGCTGCGTGAGACGGTGGCGTTCTACCGCGACAAGCTGGGCCTGCCGCTGGTCCACGTCATCTCGGCGCGCGGCTGGGGACCGGCCACCCATCCCGACTTCCTGCACTTCTTCTTCGACAGCGGCAACGGCAGCACCATCGCCTTCTTCTACTATCTCGGCTCCGACCAGCCGGCGGCGCTGGAGGGCCGCGCCGCCTTGCGGCCGCTGCCCGACGATCACGTGTTCGACGCCACCCACACCGCGTGGCTGGTCGACACGGAAGAGGAGCTGAAGGCCTGGAAGCGCCACCTGGAGGCCGAGGGACTGACCGTGTCGGTGGAGACCACCCACGAGGTCATCGAATCCATCTACGTGCGCGATCCCAACGGCTACTTCGTCGAGATCACCCGCAAGCTGCGGCCCCTCGGCGACGTCGACGCCCGCGACGCCGCCCTGACCATCGAGGCGGCGATGGCCGCCGAGGATGCCGCCGCCGCCGAGGGCCGGCGCATCGCCGCCATCGACGAGGTGTGGGCGCGCAAGGCCGCCCTGGTCGAACCGCCCGTGGCCGCCCCGGTCAGCCTCTACGTGCCGCGGGTCGCCGAGTTCGCCTGCCTGGTCACCGCCGCCCGGGCGCGCGGCGACTGCACCGTCACCACGCTGGCGGACCACGACCGCGTCGACGCCGCCGGGCCGGTGGAGTTCCAGCGCCGCGCCCTGGGGCTCAAGCCGGCGGTCTGGTACGGGCTGTTCACCGGCGGCGTGCGCGGGCGGATCGAGGTGTTCGACCGCGACCGCGTCGTCATCGCCCCGGCCGGCGCCTGACACGGCCGGGCGCCGCGGGACAGGGAGGAGACCAATGACAAGAATCCTGAGCCCCATCGACGGGGTCGCCTACCGTCCGGCCGCGGAGGCCGAGCGCTGGTACGCCAACGGCGGCTGGGTGCGCGCGACCCTGGGCGACGCGCTGCGCGCCACCGCGGCGCGCCATCCTGACAAGCCGGCGGTGGTCAGCGACGAACGGACCATCACCTTCGCCGAGCTGGACGCCACCACCGACCGGCTGGCGGCGGCCCTGCTGGACCTGGGCCTCGCCACGGGCGATCGCGCCCTGTTCCAGATGGGCACGACCGTGGAGACGGTCGTCGCGCTGATCGCCTGCTTCAAGGCCGGCGTCGTCCCGGTGTGCACCCTGCCGCAGCACCGCGAGGTGGAGATCGGCGAGCTGGCCCGCCAGAGCGGGGCGCGCGGCTATTTCGTCCAGGCCGACGTCGGCCGCTTCGACCTCGTCGGCTTCGCCGCGGCGATGATGGAGCGCCACCCCGCGCTGGCCCACCTGGTGGTGGCGCGCGGGAACGCCGGCCCCGGGGCGGCGCTCGACGACCTGGTCGCCGGCACGACGCCGGAGGCGGCGCGGCGCCGCCTGGCCGGCTTGCCCCTGGGGCCGGAGGACGTGATGGTCTTCCAGCTCTCCGGCGGCACCACCGGCCTGCCCAAGATCATCCCGCGCTTCCACGCGGAGTATCTCGGCCACGTGCGCCACCTCATGGGGCTCTACGGCATGACCGCCGACAGCCGCATCCTGTGGTCGCTGCCCATCCTGCACAACGCCGCCCAGGTCTACGCCCTGGTGCCGATGATCCTGGGCGGCCCGACCATGGTCATGATGCCGCGGGTCGACATCGTGCGCATGCTGGAGCTGGTCGAGGAGCAGCGGGTCACCCACGCCCTGTCGGTCGGCCCCATCGCCCCGCAGCTCATGGGCTACACCGGCATCGCCCGCCACGACCTGTCGTCGCTGCGCCTGTTCGCCACCATGAGCCGCGCCGACAAGCTGGAGGAGCACCTCGGCGTCCCCTGCTCCAACCTGTTCGGCATCACCGAGGGGCTGCTGCTCGGCTCCGGGCCCGACGCGCCGGCGGAGCGGCGCCACCGCACGCAAGGGGCCTCCGGCTGCCCCCACGACGAGATCCGCCTGCTGGAGCCGGGCTCCGAGCGGGAGGTGCCGCTCGGCCAGATGGGCGAGCTGTGCTTCCGCGGCCCCTCCAGCCTGACCGGCTACGTCGGCAACCCGGCGGCCAACGCCGCCGCCTTCACCGCCGACGGCTTCTACCGCACCGGCGACATCATGACGGCGCACCGCATCGACGGCCGGCTCTGCTACGCCTTCGAGGGGCGCCTGCGCGACAACATCAACCGCGGCGGCGAGAAGATCGGCTGCGAGGAGGTGGAGGCTTACGTCAGCCGTCATCCCAGCGTCGCCGACGCCAAGCTGGTCGCCATGCCGGACCCGCTCTACGGCGAGAAGGCCTGCGTCTTCATCGTCACCCGCCCCGGCCGGCCACCGCCCGACGTGGGGGAGCTGGCCGATTTCCTCACCGGCTGCGGGCTCGCCAAGTACAAGTGCCCGGAGCGCGTCGAGGTGATCGACGAGTTCCCGCTGACCCGCGTCGGCAAGCTGGACAAGCCGGCGCTGAAGCGCCTGGTGGCCGACAAGCTGGCGGCCGAGGCCGCCACGGCGGGTGCGCCATGACCGCGCCCGGCCTGACTGCGACCGGCCTGACTGCGCCCGGCCAGATTGCGACCGGCCAGATTGCGACCGAATGGATCGTCGGCACGGCGCCGCTGGTGATCCGCCGGCGCGTGAAGTGGGGCGAGTGCGATCCCGCCGGCGTCGTCTACACCGTCGCCTTCTCCGAGTACGTCATCTCGGCGGCCGAGCTGTTCTACGGCAGCCTGTTCGCCACCACCCCGCAGCGGGCCAAGGACCAGCAGGGCTTCGGCACGCCGACCCGGGCGCTCGACTTCGACTTCCGGGTGTCGCTGCGCCCCGACGACGAGTTCGAGATGACGGTGCGCGTCGCCGACATCCGCACCCGCACCTACGTGCTGGAGGTCTGCGCCCGCACCCTGGACGGCGCGGTCGCCTTCCTGGCCCGCCTGACGCCGGTGTGCGTCGCCCGCGGCGAGCGCCGCGCCATCGCCATTCCCCCCGCGTTCCGCCAGGCGCTCGAGCGCTACCGCGACGCCTGCGCGGCAGGAGACCCTCCATGAAGATCACCGTCATCGGCGGCGGGCCGGCCGGCCTCTATTTCGCGCTGCTCGCCAAGAAGCACGATCCCGACCACGCGATCGAGGTGTGGGAGCAGAATCCGCGCGGCGCCACCTACGGCTGGGGCGTGGTGTTCTCCGACGTCGGCCTGTCCTTCCTGAAGGAGGCGGACCCCGAGTTCTTCGCCGAGTTCACCGCCGGCCACGAGCGCTGCGACTACATGGAGATCGTGCACCGCGACACCCGCGTGCAGATCCACGGCAACCACTTCTCCCGCACCTCGCGCATCGCCATGCTGGAGGTGCTGCAGCGGGCCTGCCAGCGGGCCGGCGTCAGCGTGCGCTACGGCGCGCGCATCGACGACGTCGACGCCCTGGCGGCCGGGGCCGATCTGCTGGTCGGCGCCGACGGCGCCAACAGCGTGGTGCGCCGCCACTACGCCGCGCACTTCCGGCCCAGCTTCGAGCGGCGGCGCAACAAGTTCGCCTGGTACGGCACGCGCCAGCGCTTCCACCCGGTCTCGCTGATCTTCCGCCGCACCGAGGCGGGCGTCTTCATCGCCCACAGCTACCAGTACAGCCCGGAGTTCAGCACCTTCCTGGTGGAGGTCGACCCCGAGACCTGGCGGCGCGCCGGCTTCGAGCGTCTCGACGAGGCGGCGAGTGCGGCGGCCTGCGCCGAGGTGTTCGCCGCCGACCTCGGCAGCAACCCGCTGCTGACCAACCGCTCCCACTGGTTCGAGGCGAACATCGTGCGCAACGAGCGCTGGCACCACGCCAACGTGGTGCTGCTGGGCGACGCCCTGCGCACGGTGCATTTCTCGCTGGGCTCGGGCACCCGCATGGCCATGCAGGACGCCATCGCCCTGCACCGCGGCCTGGCCGAGCACCCCGGCGACCTGCCGGCCGCCTTCGCCGCCTTCGAGGCGCAGCGGCGCCGCTCCTCCTCCAGCTTCCAGGGGGCGGCGGCACGCAGCCTCGACTGGTACGAGACGGTGGCCGGCAAGCTTCACCTCGATCCCGTCGGCTTCGCCTACGACTACATGCGGCGCACCGGGCAGGTCAGCCACGAGGACCTGCGCCAGCGCGACCCGCACTTCACCGCCGCCTACGAAGCGCTGAACCAAAACACCGTCCTGGGGAGGACAGCATGAGCGCGGTCAACGTTTCCCAAATCATCGCCAACAGCCGGCTGGGCGGGCTGCAGCTTCGGGTCATCGCGCTGTGCACCCTGTGCATGATCGTCGACGGCTTCGACGTCCAGGCCATGGGCTACGTGGCCCCGGCCCTCATCAAGGACTGGGGCATCGAGAAGGCGGTGCTGGGCCCGGTGTTCGGCGCAGCGTTGCTGGGCATGACGCTCGGCGCCCTGGCGCTCGGCACGCTCGCCGACCGCGTCGGCCGGCGCCCGGTGCTGGTGGCGGCCATGCTGTGCCTGGCCGCCACCAGCCTGGCGACGGCCTGGGCCACCAGCGTGGAGGAGCTGCGCTGGCTGCGCTTCCTGACCGGCCTGTGCATGGGGGCGATCGTCCCCAACGCGGTGGCGCTGGCCGGCGAGTTCAGCCCGGCGCGGCTGCGCATCACGCTGATGATGGTGGCCTCCTCCGGCTTCATCCTCGGTGGTGCGGTGGGCGGCGCCATCGCCGGAGCGCTGATCCCCAGCTATGGCTGGGAATCGGTGTTCGTGGTCGGCGCCGCGGCCCCGCTGCTGCTGGGGGTCGCCATGCTGGCGCTGCTGCCGGAATCGATCCAGTACCTGGCGGTGAAGGGGCGGCGGCTCGCCTGGGTGCGCTCCTGCCTCGCCCGCATCGACCCCGGCCTGAAGCTGGCCGCCGACGCCGACGTCACCGCGGCCGAGCGCGGCGGGGGCGGTGCGTCGATCCTGGAGCTGTTCCGCGGCGGCATGGCGGTGGGCACGCTGCTGCTGTGGCTGATCAACTTCATGAACCTGCTGGCCGCCTATTTCCTGGCCAACTGGCTGCCGGTGATCATGACGGAGGCCGGCCACGCCACCTCGGCCGCGGTGCTGGTGGGCACGGTGTTCTGGGTCGGCGGGCTGGTCGGCAACCTGCTGCTGGGCTGGCTGGTCGACCGCCACGGCTTCGGTCCCACGCTCGCCGTCAACCTGGTGGCCGGGGCGCTGGGGGTGGCGCTGATCGGCCAGGTGGCGGGCTCCCTGGTCACGGCCGGCGCGGTCATCGCCGTGGCGGGGTTCTGCATCCTCGGCGGCCAGTCGGCGCTGAACGCGCTGGCGGCGGCCTTCTACCCCACCGCGGTGCGCTCCACCGGCGCCGGCTGGGCGCTCGGCATCGGCCGGCTCGGCTCCATCTTCGGGCCGGTGATCGGCGGCGAGCTGATGCGCCTGGAGTGGACGACCGCCGACCTGCTGCTGGTGGCGGCACTGCCCTGCCTGGTGGCGCTCGCCTGCAACCTTCTGCTGTGGCTGCTCGGCCGCCTGCCGCACACGGTGGGTGGTGCCGTGGGCGCGGTGCCGCAGCCCGCCCAATCCCGCGCCTGAGGAGGGCCCGATCCCATGAGCCGCACCTACCGCATCGGGCAGATCGTGCCCAGCTCCAACACCACCATGGAGACCGAGATCCCGGCCATGCTGCGCGCCCGCGAGGCGGTGCGGCCGGAGCGCTTCACCTTCCACTCCAGCCGCATGCGCATGCACCGGGTGGTCAGGGAGGAGCTGGAGGCGATGAACCGCGAGGGCCTGCGCTGCGCCGCCGAGCTGGCCGACGCCCGGGTCGACGTGATGAGCACGGCCTGCCTCGTCGCCATCATGGCCATGGGCACCGGCCACCACCGCACGGTGACCCGCGAGCTGACCGAGGTGGCCCGCGCCAACCGCTGCGAGGCACCGGTGATGACCTCGGCCGGCGCCCTGGTGGAGGGGCTGAACGCGCTGGGCGCCCGGCGCATCGCGCTGATGGCGCCCTACACCCGCGAGCTGACGGAGCTGGTGGTCGCCTACATCGAGGCCGAGGGCATCGAGGTGATCGACTGGCGCGGCTTCGGCATCCCCGACAACCTGGAGGTCGGGCGGCGCGATCCCCTGCGGCTGGTGGAGGACGTGCGCGGCCTGGACACCAGGGGGGCGGACGTGGTGGTGGCCTCGGCCTGCGTGCAGATGCCGTCCCTGTCCGCCCTGCCGGTGATCGAGGAGATGCTGGGCATCCCGACGGTGTCGACCGCGGTCTGCACCGTGCGCGGCATGCTCGACCGCCTGGGCCTGGCGCCGGTGGTGCCGGGGGCGGGGGCGCTGCTGGCGGGGTGAGGGGGCGGGCGGCGTCGCGCTCATCGACCCGCCCCGCCGCCGCCCGCGAAGAAGCTCGCCAGCTCCCGCGCCAACGCGGCCGGCTGCTCTTCGGGTATGAAGTGTCCGCAGAACGACATCGTCCGGCCGTGGACGGTTTCCGCGAAGGTGCGCAGGGGACCGGCCATGTCCGCGATCGAGCCCTGATCGGCACCGACCGCCAGGACGGGCATCGGCAGCTTGCCGCCATGGCTGAGCGCCCGGTTCTGCCCGGCCGAAACCGTCGTCGCGCGATAGAAGGCCAGACCCGCCCTCAGTCCGCCGTCCTTCACGAAGACACGCAGATACTCGTCGATCGTCGCATCGGAGAAGGTCTCCGGGTTTGCCGTCTTCCGCCGGAGAAACCAGTCGAGATACGCGCGCTCACGCCCCGTGATCAGCATTTCCGGCAGGTCGGGGATCATGTGGAACGAGAAATGCCAGGTTCGCCACGCCCGGTCGGGAGCCGTGGGAAGCGCCTCGGGCAGCGTGATGCCGGGGATGCCGGCATCGAGGAGCGCAAGTCGTTCGACGGCGTCCGGATGGAGCGCCGCAAGGGGGTAGGCGACCCAGGCGCCGACGTCGTGCCCGGCAAGGGCGTAACGACGCTGTCCCAGCGCCTCCAGCAGGGCATGAACGCGGGTGGCCACGGTGCGCGTGTCGTAGCCGTCATGCGGGCGGTCGGAATCGCCCTGCCCGGGAAGATCGGGCGCGATGATGTGGAAGCGGTCCGCCAGCAGCGCCATGACGTGACGCCAGGCGAACCAGCTCTGTGGGAAGCCCGCCAGCAGGACGAGCGTCGGCTTGGCGGGATCGCCGCCCGACACGTAATGCAGCCGCAACCCGTCGATCGTGCGGAAGCCGTGATGGAAGCCCGGCAACGCCGGATCGGCACGCGACGCCGGTTCGCTGTCGACGAGGGTGGATGTCTCGATGGTCATGACCGATGCTCCTTGGGGAACTGGGACGGGGAGGCCGGGGCCGGAAAGAGGAGGCGGATCAGTGCGACCGCCGAGGCGGCGAGGCCGAGCGTGCAGGCGGCACGCCAGCCCCAGGCCACATAGGCCCAGGAGGCGGCCGCCGAGCCGAGCGCCCCGGCCGAGAAGTAGGCCGCCATGAACAGCCCGTTGAGACGCGCCCGGACGCCAGGGTCCAGGGCGAACACGTCGCGCTGCGCGAAGACGGCGTGGGCCGTTACGCCGGCTCCGATGAGGATGGCTGCGGCGACGAGCAGCGCCACGCCGCTCCAGCCGGCCGCCGCCGCGATCGCCAGGGCGAAGCCTGCGGCGACGCCGAGCACGGCGGTCGCCGTGCCCGACCGGTTGAGCGTGCGATCGGCCGCCCATCCGGCGACCGGTGCGGCGAGCACGCTGGCGAAGCCGGTCAGCGAATAGAGGGCGATGCCGCCTTCCGAGAGATGGAACCGATCGCGCAGGACCAGCGGCACGACCGTCCAGAAGGCGGCAAAGCCGAAGAACAGATTGGCGTGCACGAATGTGCGCCAGCGGATCACCCGACTGTGCAGGAACAGCCCCGGCAAGCGCGCCATCATGCCGGCGTAGGTCTCGGAAGAGGGGCGGTGCCTTCTTGGCAGAGCGACCATGAGGCGCAGAGCGATCGCTGCGGTGAGGGCCGCGGCGACGACCATCATCGTCCGCCAGGAGGAGACCTGCGCAACGACGCCGGCGGCGGGGCGCGCGAACGTGATGCCGAGCATGAGGCCGGAGGTCACCATGC
Organism: Azospirillum sp. ST 5-10; assembly: GCF_051225715.1. Lineage (NCBI taxonomy): Bacteria > Pseudomonadati > Pseudomonadota > Alphaproteobacteria > Rhodospirillales > Azospirillaceae > Azospirillum > Azospirillum sp. ST 5-10. The sequence continues at coordinate 30,922 of NZ_JBPJSP010000020.1, read as the reverse complement.
CGATGACGCGGCCTTGCTGCTCCTTCGCGGCGAGATGGGCGGCGTAGACGACGATGAGCTGGACGGCGACGGCGCCGAGCCCGACCAGCAGCGCGGCGGGAAGCAACATCGCCGCGTTCGTGGACGCACCGGCGGCCAGCAGCGCGGCGACCGCGACACCCAGCACCGAAAGGACCAGGCGCCGATTCTCGACGAGATCGCCCAGCGGCACGACGAGGACCAGCCCGACGCCGTAGCCGATCTGCGTCATCGTCGCGATCAGGCCGGACGCGCCCTTCGCCATGCCGGTCGACGTGGCCACCAGCGCGGCGAGCGGCTGAAGATAGTAGATGTTGGCCGCCACGACACCGCACGCCGTCGCCAGCAGCAGGGTCGGCACACGGCCCGGCGCCGCACCGGCTCCCGAATTCGGGAATGATCGCTCAATATTATGGCGCACGGAATCCATGACGCATCGCCTCCAGGCGTTGTCAGCGCTGCAGCAGAAGGATGAGTTGTTCGGCGGCGGGCTCGAGGTCCGCGCGCTCCCGTCCGAGCTTGCCGACGACGCGGAACCCCTGGACCAGGGATAGGATCATTCGCGCGGTTGCCGCATCGTCGAGGTCCGGCCGGATCGATCCGTCGCGCTTTCCCTCTCTGATCAGGCCGGCCAGAAGCGATTCGAGGTCGGACAGCGAGGAGGCCGCCCGCGCCGCCGCGTCGGCCTCGCTGGAGGCGTCCACGGCAGCGTTGATGACCATGCAGCCCGCGCGCCCTTCCAGGCCCGTCGCCGAAACCACGTAGTGGTCGAGGAACGCCCTGATTCTGGCGAGCCCATCCGGCTGCCGGTCGAGCTTCGCCCGGAGCTCCGTGGCGCGCAGCGTGATGTAACGGTCCAGCGCCGCACGGAAAATCGCACGCTTGTCGGCAAAGGCTTTGTAGATGCTGCCCGGGGAAAGCCCCATGGCCTGTCCGAGATCGGACAGCGAAGCGCCATGGAACCCCCGTCGCCGGAACACGGAGATCGCGGCGTCCATGACGTCGTCCATCGCGAAGCTGCGGGGACGGCCAACTGCTTTCGGTTCGGTCATGAGCCGGAGTATAGGGAACGATCACTCCCTAATCAACCCCGCTGTCGGCGCGGATGCGCAAGCGCCGGGACCACGGCCTTCCCGGCCCGAGGACGGAGCAGACGCGCAGAAGCGCGTGGCCCTGCGGGCTCCCGGCCGCCGCCGACACGGCCTGGGGGCCGTCAAGCGGCCGTCGCCTTCGTCGTGACGAACGCCGTGACCTCCAGGACGCGCCCGCAAAGCGGAAGGCGTTGCGGCCCGCCTGTTGCGTCCGTCGGTTCCGAACCGCGGCGACAGGCCGTCGGGGCACAGATGGGATGGTTGCGTCTGGGAGCCTGTCTCGGTCCTAGAGCAAGATTCACGCTTTTGGCCGGATCGGCCAAAAGCGTGAATCTTGCTCTAAACTCCAGGTGATTCCACCTGGAGTGATCCCGCTCTAGCGACGGGGACCGTCCGCAGGCCGCACGCCGGATACCGCCGTCCCGTCGGCCTGGCCCGAGCGGGGCAGACGGGCAAAGCCGTCCGGAAAGAGGTCCTTCGCCGTGTCGGCCACCAGGAAGCGGAACGACGCGTCGGTCGGCTGGACACGCCCGATCGACCGGTTTGCGGCGGTGGCGAGGGTCGCGCTGCCGCGGCAGAAGGCCGCTTTCAGAGCCACGGTCGACATCAGCCCACGGAAATCCGGCTTGGCCTGCCTGGTCGCGCCGGTCAGCGCCCCGGAATCGCGGCAAAGATCCCGATCGAAGGACCGGTCCGCGTCGTGGAACAGAAAGACGATGCGGTAGGGCGCCTGAGGATCGTAGGTCGCGTGGCGGGTGAAGTTGAGGCGCCGGTCCAGCAGCCCGGCTGGCAGCGCATCCGCCACGGCCCGGGTCAGGGCCCGCGGCCCCACGTTCGCGGCGGCGCCCGCCACCACCAGGGAAAATCCGCTGTCCCGTGGACCGACGGTCGTGAGGTCCTGCGTCATTGCCGGGTGCGCGAAACACGCGGCGAACGCTCCCGCCAGGAAGGCGCACGCGAGATGGAGACGCCCGGCGCCGGCAGCATGGCGTCCCGGGACGCCATGCGTGGCGGCCGTCGGCGCATGGCGGGGAGCCGGTCCGCGCGACGGCGCGGGCGCGCGGGCGCGGCCACCGCGGCTCGTTGCGGGTTCGGATTCCGGCGCCCGCCTTGGTGGCACCGGACGCACGACTTGCTGCGGCTGCGGACCGGGCTGGCGCGCCACACCGGTCCGGCGCATTGCCGCGGCGCGCAACTGGTCGCGAGCCCGCGCCAATCGCGACCGCACCGTGCCGACCGGCACCCGGAGGCGTGCCGCCGTTTCATGATAGCCGCGTCCCTCGATCGCCATCATCCGCATGACCTGGCGGTGTGCGGGCGACAACCGGGCGAAGGCCTCACCGGCTTCCCGCAGTGATACCTGCCATTCTTGCGCCGGCGCGGCGACCACCAGATCGTCGGCCAGGGGCGTGTCGACGACGCGCCGGGCGTGCCGCACGCTGTTGAGATGCAGATTCTTGAGGATCGTGCAGAGCCACGCCCGGAGGTTGGTGCCGGCGGCGAAGTGCTGGCGGTGCCGCAGCGCGCGCTCCATGCAGTCCTGGACGAGATCCTCGGCCCGCGCCGCATCGCGCGCCAGATGCCGCGCGTAGCGCTGGAGATCGGGCATGCAGGCGACGAGTCCCCGTTCGAAATCGAACGTCATCGTGTGCTCCTCGAGTGTTCGGCAACCGCCGCCATCGTTGCGGCGGAGCGTCCGCACCGGCCGCCGCGCGTTGCTCTCGGCGGTGGCCATCGGAACGGTCCGGCGACGGGATACCCGGCTGAAACGGGGGAGCGGCGCGGCCGTTGCGCGGCCATGGCCGTCTGAAACATCTCGTAACAGACCGGAAACCGGACGGCAAAATTGCCGTCCGCCGGGTCGCCCGGACCGGTTCAGGCGCCGGGTGCCTTGGGCAGATGGATGGTGACGGTCAGACCGCCGGCGCGGCGGTTGGCGAGCGTTATGTCCCCGCCATGGGCCCGGACGATGGAGCGGGCGACGGTCAGCCCCAGCCCGAATCCGCCGGTTTGCCGGCTGCGCGAGCCGTCACGGCGGTAGAACGGCTCGAAGATCTTCTCCCAATCGGCTTCCGGCACCCCCGGCCCGTCGTCGTCGACGTCGATGCGGTAGCCGGCCGCACCGTCGACGATAACGACGTGCGCGCGCTCCCCGTAGGCGACGGCATTCTCGACGACGTTGCGGACGGCGCGGCGCAGCGACAGCGGCCGGCACCGAAGGGGCGCGTAAAGTATGCCGTCGAACCGAACGTCCTTCCCCGTGTCGGCCATGGTGTCGCACACGGACTCGATGATCGACGCGACATCCGCGTCGCGCGACTCCTCCTCCCTGCGATCGTCGCGGATGAAGGCCAGGGTGGCGGACACCATGGCCTCCATCTCGTCCAGGTCGGCCATGATGCGGTCCCGCAACTCGTCGTCCTGGACGAACTCGGCGCGCAGGCGCAGCGTCGTGATGGGATTGCGAAGGTCGTGGCTGATGGCGCCCAGCATGTTGGTCCGGTCGGCGATCAGCCGGCGGATGCGCCCTTGCATCTCATTGAAGGCCTCGGTGGTGTGGCGGATCTCCCGGGGGCCGTGGACCGGCAGCGTGGGGGCGGAGACGTCGGTGCCGAGGCGGGCGCTGGCCTGCTCAAGTGCCTGGAATGGACGCGTCAGCGCTCGCGCCAGGACCACCGACGCCAGAATGGTCGCACCGCTCATGATCAGCGCGGCGGCGATGAAACGGGGACTGAGCGCACTCCAGCGGTCGGGGGCGATGATGACGAAGTTGACCCAGCTTCCGTCCTCCAGGCGGCTCGACACGAGGACGACGTGCTCCATGGCGTTGCGCGGCGGCCTGTCTTTTCCGCCGGCATACGCGGCGTGCAGGGCGACGCCGGCAAGCTCTGGCTGCAACGTGCGCAGGCGCTCCTCGAACTCGGCCAGCGTGTCGTCGTCGTCGCTGGTCGCGGCGACGAACGGAGCGATGCTCCACTGCGCTCGAACGATCCGACCGGAGAGAGAATAGGCCTCGCTCTGACGGTGTTCGCGCGCCGCCGCCGCCACGCTCTGCCGGATGGAGGCGAGCCGCTCGGCGAGAACGGCCTGTCCGTTCACCCCGACGTAGTCCGGAACGCTGGCCCGATAGACCAGCCAGCTGATGACTTGGGACGCCGCCAGGGCGATGAAGATGATGGTGACCGCCCGACCGACAAGCGTGTCCGGGAGCAGGCGGTTCACGGCCGATCCACCGCAGCGGTGAACATGTATCCGACGCCACGGATGGTCTTGATCAGCGGATTTACCCGATCCTCGTCGTGGATCTTGCGCCTCAGCCGGCTGATCTGGACGTCGACGCTGCGATCGTAGGAGGTGAACACCTTGTTGTGGGAGAGCTCGAGCAGCCTCTCCCGGCTCAGCACCGCCTGCGGGTTCTCGGCGAAGGCGAGGAGGAGGTCGTATTCCCCCGTCGTCAGGTCGATGATGATCCCGGAACGCGAGATGAGTTCCCGGCGGACCAGATCGAGGGACCACCCTTCGAAGGTCAGGACGTTCCCGGCCGGGCGCGTTCCCTGCGTTCCATGGGCCGGGGCCGAAACCCGCCGCAGCACCGCGCGAATGCGCGCCAGCAGTTCCCGTGCATTGAAGGGCTTCGAGACGTAGTCGTCGGCGCCGACCTCGAGGCCGACGATGCGGTCCGTCTCCTCCCCCATGGCCGTGAGCATGATGATGGGCACGGACGAGGCACCGCGAATCTCCCGGCACAGCGTGAGGCCGCTCTCGCCCGGCAGCATGAGGTCGAGGACAACGAGATCGACGGCGGCGCCGGCCAGCGCCTCGCGCATGGCGGTGCCATCGGGCACGCCGGTGGCCCGGAAGCCGTGCTGACGCAGGAACCGTCCGAGGAGATCGCGGATTTCCGAATGATCGTCGACGATCAGAATGTGGGGCGTGGCGTTCATGGGCGTGTCGGACTGCGCGGATGGAATGGTCCCTGCCAACGAACAAAGCGCCAGGGCCGCATAGGTTCCGGGACGGTGATCGCGCGTGTCCAACCACCCGTGCCGAGCGTCGCTACCCCTCATTCGCAGGGAGCCGGAGACGGGGGTCGGGGGTCGGTCCGGGTGAGAGGGGACGCCCGGCGCCACGGCGGCAGGGGCGTTCCGTCGCTCGATCAAGGAAGGAGGACAACCATGCGCAGGGACCTTCTCGGCGCCATGTCCGCAATCGTCCTGATGGCCGGACCGGCCGCGGCCCAGCCTCTTGCCGGTGACGCCACCGGCGCAGCCGACGCGACAGTCGGCCAGCCGCCGGCGTCGATGCCGTCCTCCGACGCGGAGCGCGAGGTACGGCGCGCGGACGGCGCTTCGAACCGCATGGAGATCGGAGACGACCGCGGCACCGGGGCGGATGCAACGACCCGGGACGATGGCGGGGCCACCCTGTTGTCCGGCGCGCCGCCCGTCAAGCCGGATGCACCGGCGGCCGGTGCCCCCAGGGGTATCGCCAGCGTCGACGAGCTGGTGGGCAAGACCGTGGTGGACGGCAACGACGAGACGCTCGGCGAGGTAGAGGACGTGATCCTCGCCCCCGATGGTCAGGCCCAGCGGATCGTTCTGTCGCGCGGCGGCCTTCTCGGCATCGGTGAGAAGCAGGTCGCCATCGACTTTGCGCAGATCGAGACCCGCTCCGACAGCGACGATCTGTACGCCTCCGGCCTGACGCGTGACCAGGTCAAGGGCATGCCCGAGTTCCAGTACGACGACAGCATGGCCTCGCTGAACCGCGATCGGCAGGCGGGCACCGACGATCACCCCACCGGCCCCGCCGATCCGCGGTGACGGCGCATCGCCCGGAGGCGCGCCCCCAGGGGCTCCCGTGGCGTCGTTGACGCCGGCGGTCGGGGCGGGCACGCCTCGCCGACACCTCGGGGATCGGCCGATCCCACGGCGTCCCCAACCGAAGACGAAATTCCTAAAAATGGAGGATGGAATGCGAAACTTTCTTCTGATGTCGACGATCATCTGGACCGGCGTCGCGCTTTCCGCGACCGCCGACGCCCAGCAGACGGTGCAGCAGCCAGGGCAGCCCACCGCCCAGCAAAGCCCGATGAATCAGCCGTCGGGCACGGCCGGCCAACCGGCTCCCGGAGCCGGCACCGTCGACCCGCGCCGTCAGGGCGACGCCGACCGTACCGACATGAACGCGGCAGGGCGCGCCGCGGACGAGGCCGACCGCGCCGAGATCCAGGTTCGCCAGTCCGAGCCGCGCATCGAGGTGGAGCAGAAGTCGCCAAGCGTCCACGTCGATCAGCCTCGCCCGGAGGTGACGGTCGAGCAGCCCCGTCCGGAAGTGACGGTGCAGCAGCCCGAACCCCAGGTGGAGGTCGAACGCTCCGGCCAGGCGCAGGTCGAGGTGCAGCAGACCGGCGAGCCCGACGTGCAGGTCCGGCAGCCCGGCCGTGCCGATGTCGACGGCGAGGAGCACGACGGCCGAAGCCGGGCCGAGACCGTCCGGACGGGCACCGGTGCCGAGGCGGACCGTTCGGACTCCGCGACCGCGCGCACCGATGACGACGCCAATCCCGGCGACCTGATCGGTCGCGACGTCGTGACCTCCGCCGGCCGTGACATGGGCGACGTCGAAAACCTCATCGTCGACGGCGAGGGCCGGATCCAGGCCGCCGTGATCGAGTGGGGCGGCTTCCTGGGCATCGGTGAAAAGGCCCGGATCGTGCCGTGGGAGCAGGCGCGCCTTGACGACGCCAACGATCGCCTGATCGTCGATCTCTCCGAGGACGAGATCAAGGCGTTGCCCGAGTACGACGGTGACGAGTCTCTGGCCGAGGTGGGGCCCAACACCCGCCTCGTGGACTAAGCGGCCGGACGGTTGCCGTGCTCCCTCCCGCGGCCTCTTCGCGGGAGGGAGCTTCGTCGCCCGGGCGGGCCGTTTGTTTTCCTGACAAGCACGAACGCCTACATCCTCACAAACAAATCGGCTTTATGCCTGAAATTCAGCAAAAATGACACTATAAATTTAACGTTTTGCGCTGTCATATTGCGGTGTCGCAACGTTATATTTAGATATTTACTTGGAACTCGCCGTCTTACTTGTTTGTTTATTGCCTGCCGGCCGTGATCGCCGTGCGATTGCCGGCAGATGGCGACAGGACGCTCACGTGTCAGGGGAGCCGCTCCCGAAGCGTCCGGTCATTCATTCCAGAACGAAGGAGGATTCCATGAAAAGCCACCGACTGCCCGTTCTCGCCGCCGCCCTGCTGATCGGCAGCGCATCCGTGGCGCTTGCCCAGCAATCCACCGGTCCGGGCACGCCGCCGTCCGGCCAGGCCGGCGCGACGTCGTCGATGCCGTCGACCTCGGACAGCCAGCTCGACGAACGGGATGGATCGCCGAACGTCGGCGCCTCCGGGCCCGGTTTTTCGGATGGCGCCTCGTCGGGCGGCAGCTCGGGGAACTCGTCCTCGGGGACCGGCGCCGCCGGCACCGCCGGCTCGGCCGGGCCGAACTCGGGCTCGGGCCAGCAGGGCATGTCGCCGGGCATGCCGGGGCAGGGCATGTCCGGCACCGCCGGCGGCGGGACGGAGACCCACACCGCGTCGGGCAAGGTCGACAAGATCGACAAGGACAACAAGTCCCTCACCCTCGACAACGGCGACCGCTACTCGCTGTCCGACGTCGCCAGCCTCAGCGGCATCGACGAGGGGGACGACGTCGACATCACCTACCGGAACGACGGCGGCGATCGGAAAGCCATGACCGTGATCGAGGGTTCCGGCAGCGGCTCTTCGACGTCGGGCGCGACGACCGGCAGCGGCTCGGCTTCCGGTTCGAACAAGGACTGAGGCCGAAACGGGGCGGCCGGTCCTCGGGGCCGCCGCTCCACCCGCCGATCGAACGGTCGGCGGGCCGGGACAGCGCGCGGGGCGGCGGGGCCCCGGCGCCATCCCACTCCGGAGCAACGAAGGAAAGCCATCATGCTGAAGATCCTGGGTTGGATCGTCGCCATCATCTTCATCATCGGACTGCTGGTGGTGACCGGCGTGCTCAAGCTGATCTTCTGACGGCGCCACAAGGGATCCGATGCCACCGAGCACGCGGAAAGCGGAGGCCGGAGGTGCTGGAGGGCATTTGCCGTCCCTGACCCCGGTGCGCGGGATCGCCGCCCTGTGGGTGGTCCTGTACCACTACAGCTTCCAGTATTTTCCCAATCTCCATCCGGAGGCCTACACCCATCTGGTGGAGAAGGGCTATTTGGCGGTCGACCTGTTCTTCATGTTGAGCGGATTCGTGATGACCCACGTCTATCGCGGATCGTTCGGCAGGGGCACGGTCGGCGGGTACCGGGATTTCCTGAAGGCACGCATCGCCCGGCTTTATCCCCTGCATCTGGTCGTCCTTGTGCTGTTTGTCGCGACCGCCCTGGGGTCGCGGGCGATGGAGTATGCCGCCACCGGCAGCTTCGAGATGATCCCGCTGGAAGGCAGCCGGTCGCTGGGAGCCCTGCTGGCGAACCTGTTCATGCTCCAGGGCCTGGATGCCGGCTCGCTCAGCTGGAACTACCCGGCTTGGTCGATCAGCCTGGAGTTCATGGCCTATCTGGTCTTTCCGTTCCTGCTGCCGTGGATCTGGCGGCTGGCTCCGGCCGCCAAGACGATGCTGGCCGGGGTTCTGTTCGCCGTCCTCGCGTGGCTGGACCTCGCCGAATGGAACGACTTCAATCAATGGGACGGACCCCAGACACTGTTGCGCTGCCTGCCGGAGTTCCTCCTGGGCACGCTGCTGTACAGCGCCTTCCGCAGCGGACGGGCGGGCGTTCTTGCCGGTGACGGGATGGCCATCGGCTTGGCCGCCGGCATCGTCGTGCTTCTGCACGCCGGAGCCACGGATGTCGCCCTCGTCGCGCTGCTTGCCGCGTTGATCCTGGCGCTCACCGTCAACACGGGACGTGTCGCTGCGCTGCTCAACGGCCGAGCGCTGGTCTGGCTCGGCGACGTCTCCTATTCCCTGTACCTGATCCACGGCCTGGTCCAGTACGCGACCACCACGTTGCTGCTGCAGGGACTGGGCATCCGAGACCGTGAAGAGTTGTCCGGCGGTTGGTCGCTGGTACTCCTGGCGGCCATGGTCATCCTCTCCCTGGTGCTGGCCGGGCTGAGTTACCGCCACGTCGAAGTGACGGGGCGGCGCTATCTGCGGCGGCTCATGGACGTCCGACGGCCGCACAAGGACGCCGGCGTGTTCGGACCGGAAACGCCGGTCAGCCGGCCTTCAACCGGAGAGGGAGCCTGACGGCACGGAATTTCGTTTGGGCGCCGACGCCCATCCTCCCGGTCCGGAAAGGAAGGCGCGCCGTGCTCCCCGTCCGGCCCGCGCCGCAGCCGCTCACAACGGCTTGATGCCCTGCCGGTAGGTGAACAGGTCCGTCCTGTCGTAGGCGGTCTTCACCTGCCGCAGCCTGGAATAATTGCTGCCGTAGTAGGCGGTGGACCAGTCCTTCAGCGACGGGTCGGGGAAGTTCTGGAAGGCGCCCGTCGCCTTGGTCGCCTCGTTGACGGCGGCGTAGAACTGCTCCTGCCAGGCCAGGTTGTCGTCGACCAGCGTCTTCGGATCCTTCCGGTCCCACCAGTTCACTTCCGAGGAGAACAGCCAGTCGTAGCCGCGGTGGACATAGGCGGTGGCGTCGGCCGGCATGGCGTTCACCTTGCCGCCGACCTGGAAGAACTTGAAGGAATTGGCCATGCAGGTGCCCGGCATGAGGCGGGCGAGCCGGACCATGGCGGCGACGGCGTCGGGCGTGATGTCCGCCGCCTTCATGTAGGAGGATTTCTCCTGATAGAAGTAGGGATAGGTGAACTCGCTGAGGAGATCCTGGGCCGGCCAGTAGGGCACGTCCTTCGTGATCGTCGTCTTGGACGCCTTCTCCAGCACCGGGCCGAGGATCGCTTCCACCGTCGTGTCGCATTTGTGGAGCTGGCCGAGGATGGAGACGGTGATCGCCTGGCTGCCGCTGCCCAGCGGCGGCCGGGTGGCGCTGATCTTGCTGCCGAATTCCGGTGGCGCCTCCGCGAGGCGCGTCAGCAGGGTGTGGAGCACCTCCTCCACGTCCGCGGTCCAGGTGACGTCGAAGAACGTGACCGTGTCCACCGGGACGGTCCGCAGGGTGAAGGACGTGTTGATGCCGAAGTTCCCGCCGGCGCCGCCGCGGCAGGCCCAGAACAGGTCCCTGTCGGCACCGCCGTCCTGGATGTCGGCGTGCAGCACGCCGTCCGCCGTGACGATGCTCGTGGCGTGCAGCAGGTCCGACGCCATGCCGAGCCAGCGCATGTTGAAGCCGATTCCGCCGCCCAGCAGGAAGCCCGCCGCGCCCACGGTGTCGCAGCGCCCGTGGGTGATGGTGCGGTTCAGCCGTTCCAGGGCCTGGTAGACCATGCTGTTGACGACGCCGCCGCCGACCCGCACCAGCCCGTCGCCGCCGGGCAGCAGGGCGACGCTGCTCATCGGCGTCATGTCGATCAGCAGGCCGGGGGTGGTGGAGAAGCCGGCGTAGTTGTGCCCGCCGCTGCGCACGGCGAACTTGGCGCCGTGCTTCCTCACCCAGGCGATGCAGGCCTGGACGTCCCGCTCGCTGGCGCAGCGGGCGATGGCCGTGGGCAGCGTGCCGAAGCGCAGGTTGTTCGGTCGGGCGTAGTCGGCGAAGAACGGGTCGTCGGGCAGCACGACCCCGCCCTGCACCGCACCGGCGAGGTCCTTCAGCGCCGAGGCCTCCATCGGGCGGCTGACGGCCTCTCCGGCGGCGGGCCAGGGCAGGGCGCTGGTGAGTGCCGACGCGGCGGCGAACCGCCCGGCGCCGACCAGGAACGTGCGGCGGCTCGACTGTGTGGAGTGGAGCATCCTTCCCCCCGTGGTTTATATCGAAAGTATATACAGCCGCAAAAGAGGAGGGGGAAGCCGCGTCCTCGCCCCGGCCGACGGGGTGGGTCGCGGCGGCGTTCCGGGCAGCGTTCAGGGCCGCGGCCGTTGGTGCCAAAGGACGGCAGACCTTCGAATCCTGGACTCTCATAGCGCCCGTGGAATGCGGCACCGGCCGACGTGCTTACAGAAGCGGGATATTCTCTTGTCCCGATTGCATCCGGAAGGCCGCGGCATGGGGCGGGAGAGGCTTGATCATACCGATGTCGAGGGCGATCAGTTCGCCGAACGTTTCCAGGCGTGCGCTGCGCGATTCCGTGGGAGCGTCGTCGCGGTGCGGGACGGTCGCGCTCGCGCAGCGTCGTTGGCCGGATCTGAAGGGAAGCGTCGTGAAGGTGACCATTCCCGAATGCGCTCCCCTATGCACTCGGCCGTCGACACAGGGCGGAAAACGTCGTATCGCAGCCTGCGTCCGTGTGCACCCCATGCCGCCCAACAGCTTGGAAATCCAGGAAGACCCGTGATTTACCAATGGCCTGCGCTGTCCGTTGCGCCGATGATGGATTGGACCGACCGGCATTGCCGGTACTTCCACCGCCTGCTGACCAGGGACACGCTGCTCTACACCGAGATGGTGACGGCGGGCGCCGTGCTGCACGGGCCGCGCGACCGCCTCCTCGGCTTCGATCCGGCGGAACACCCGGTTGCCCTCCAGCTCGGCGGGTCGGATCCGGCGGAGCTGGCCGCCGCCGCGCGGGTCGCCGAGGACTGGGGCTACGACGAGGTGAACCTCAACGTCGGCTGCCCCAGCGACCGCGTGCAGTCCGGCCGCTTCGGCGCCTGCCTGATGGCGGAGCCGGAGCTGGTGGCGCGCTGCGTCGGCGCCATGCGCGACGCCGTCTCCCTGCCGGTGACGGTGAAGTCGCGCATCGCCATCGACGAAATGGAGGAATGGCCGACCCTGGAGGGCTTCGTGCGCACGGTGTCGGCGGCCGGCTGCGGCCACTTCGTCGTGCACGCCCGGAAGGCCTGGCTGAAGGGCCTGAGCCCCAAGGAGAACCGGGACGTGCCGCCGCTGCGCTACGAGCTGGTGCACCGGCTGAAGCGCGAACACCCGCACCTGACGGTCGCCATCAACGGCGGCATCCGCACGCTCGATTCGGCGGCCGAGCACCTCGCGGCGGTCGACAGCGTGATGATCGGCCGCGCCGCCTACGAGACCCCCTACCTCCTGGCCGACGCCGACCGCCGCTTCTTCGGCCGCCCCCCCGGCCCCGACCGCCACGCCGTGGTCGAGGCCATGCTGCCCTACGTCGAGGCGCGCCGCGCCGAAGGCGTGCCGCTGGCGGTGATGACCCGTCCCATGCTGGGCCTGTTCCAGGGGCTGCCCGGCGCGCGCGCCTGGCGGCGCCATCTCAGCGAGAACGCCCACCGGCCGGGCGCCGGGCCCGACCTGCTGCGCGCGGCGGCGGCGCTGGTGCCGCGCGGCGCGGCGCGGGCGGCGTGACGGGCGCGCCGCGGGGCGGCGGCGCCTCGGCCGCCTACCGCGCCCGCCGCAGCAACGCCTCGGCGTCGGCGACGGCGAGGGGGCGGGCGAACAGGTAGCCCTGGGCGTAGTCGCAGCCGATGCGGGCGACCACCGCGCGCTCGGCCTCGGTCTCCACCCCTTCGGCGACCACCTCCAGGCCGATGCGGTGGGTCAGCTCGACGACGCCGCGCAGCAGCGCTTCCTGCCGCGGGTCGCTGCCGAGCGCGCTGATGAAGCTCCGGTCGATCTTCAGCACGTCGAAGGGCAGCCGGCCGAGGTGCGAGAGCGACGAGTAGCCGGTGCCGAAATCGTCGATGCACAGCGGCACGCCCAGCGCGCGGAACCGCTCCAGGATGGTGCGGGCCTGCTCGTGGTCGGAGATCGTCACGCTCTCCGTCACCTCGATCTTCAGCCCGGCGGCCGGGCTGGCGGACAGGAAGGCGAGGAGGTCGTCGACGTAGCGGGAGTCCCACATCTGGCGGGCGGACAGGTTGACGTTGACGGTCACCGCCGCCCCTTCGGGCAGCCGCCGCCAGCGGGCGAGCTGCGCCACCGCCTGCTCCAGCACGTGGCGGCCGAGCGGCAGGATCTGGCCGGTCTCCTCGGCGATCGGGATGAACTGGCCGGGGCTGACGAGGCCGAGCTCGGGATGGCGCCAGCGCACCAGCGCCTCGAAGCCGGCGACCCGGCCCTGCGCCAGACAGACGATCGGCTGGTAGACCAGGAAGACGTCGCCGGCGGCGATGGACGGCGCCAGGTCGCGCTCCAGCCGGCTGCGGATCAGGACGGCGTCGCGCAGCGACGCGTCGAACAGCACCGTCCGCCCCCGGCCCTTCTCCTTGGCCCGGTAGAGGGCGATGTCGGCGTCACGCAGCAGCCGCTCGGGGTCGCCGGCGGCGCCGTCGTCGACCGCCAGTCCGATGCTGAGCCCCACCCGCAGGTCGAGGTCGCCGGCGGGCAGCGGCGCCTGGAAGGCGCGTTCCAGCGCGCGGGCGCGGGCGACCGCCGCATCCCGGCCGGCCGGGACCGCCACCACGAACTCGTCGCCGCCGAGCCGGGCGACGAACTCCCCCGACTCCAGCAGGGCGGCGATCCGCCGGGCCGACGCCACCAGCAACCGGTCGCCGACGGCGTGGCCGAGGCTGTCGTTGATCATCTTGAAGCCGTCGAGGTCGACGAACAGCAGGGCGAGGTCCGCCGCCCCCGCGCCGTGCCGGTCGTGCAGCCAGCGCACCAGGAAGGCGCGGTTGGGCAGGCCGGTCAGGAAATCGTGGGTGGCCTGGTGGACCAGCCGCGCCTCGTACGATTTCCGCTCGCTGACGTCGGACACCGACCCGGCGAGCCGGGTCACCCGGCCGTCCGGCGTGCGGGCGACGATGCCGCGCAGGTGGAGCCAGACCGCCGCGTCCGGCGCGCCGCCGGCCGCCGGGGGCGCGACGCGGAACTCCGCCTCGAACGCCGCGCCGTCGGCGCCGCGCAGGCCCCGGCGCAGCGCGGCCAGGAGGGGGCGGCGGTCGTCGGCGTGGACGCGCGCGAGCAGCCCGGCCCCGCCGTCGGCGTGCCCGTCCCCGGCAGGCGGCAGGGCCAGCATCTGCCGCAGCCGCGGCGACAGGTAGAGCCCGCCGCCCGCCCGCTCCCAGTCCCACAATCCGTCGTTGGCGGCGGCCGCGGCCATCGCGTAGCGGTGCTCGCTCTCCTCCAGCCGCCGGGTCTTCTCCTCGATGGCGGCGAACAGGGAACGCAGGGCGACGCGGCTGTCCTCCAGGCTGCGGCCCAGCAGCCCCAGCTCGTCGCGCCGCGTCCAGCGGAAGGGCCGGTCGAGGTCGCGGCGGGCCAGCCGGTGGGCATCCCCGACCAGCCGGCCGAGCGGCCCGACGATCCGGCTGCGGGTGAACCACACCGCCGCGCCGGCCAGCGCCAGCACCAGGACGGCGATGACGCCGCCGCCCACCAGCATCAGACGCTGCAGCGATTCGATGCCGTTCAAGGTGGCGGCGGTCAGCCCGGCGCGCCGCACGCTGAGCTGGCCGTTCAGCGCCGCCAGCCCGGCCACCGCGTCGCGCCGGCAGGCGTCGAACGCCTCGTCGGAAATGGCGGCGGCCGCGTCGGTCATCTGCACCTGGATGGCGTCGAGGAAGGCGGCGATGGCGGCGATGGCGCGGGCCTCGTCCGGGTTCGGCGGGGTGATGTCGCGGTAGATGCCGAGATTGGCGCGCGCCAGCGTCAGCGCCCGTTCCAGCGCGGCGCGGCCGGCACCGGCAGCGGACGCCTCGGCCTCGCGGTAGCGGTCGATGACCCCGCCGAGGCCGAGATGCCCTCGCAGCTCCGACAGCGCGTCCGACTTGGTGGCGGCCTGGAGGTCGTAGTCGCGCCAGCCGTCGGCCACCGCCGCCATGCCGCGCATCAACTGCACGCCGACCGCCAGCATGACCGCCAGGCAGACGACCAGGGCGGCGGCCAGAAGCAGCGCCGACCGGGCAACGGTCAGACGCGGCCGGCGCTCGGCCGGGCCGGCCGGTGCGCCGCCGGTCGCGGCGCGTCCCGCGTCGATCTCGGCGATGCCGCTCACCCCCTTCCCCTCCACGCCGCCCCTGCAAGGCGCCGGCACCGCGCCCGGCCGCCGCGAAGGCGGACCGCTCCGACGGGATCACCACGCCGACCGGGCGAAGTCGCCGGCAATCATACGCCTCTTCCTCGCGGCCGAACAGGTTCCGCGTCGCCGCCCGTGCGCCCGCGGGAGGGGACGACACTCCCCGGTGGCCGGGGAGTGTCGCGCCGGTCCGACCCTACGCCGCGTCCTTCGCCTTGCGCTCGATGCGGCGACGGTGCAGCACCGGCTCGGTGTAGCCGTTGGGCTGCTCGCGGCCTTTGAAGACGAGGTCGCAGGCGGCCTGGAAGGCGACGCTGTCGGCGAAGTCCGGCGCCATCGGCCGGTAGGCGGGATCGCCGGCGTTCTGGCGGTCGACCACCGCCGCCATGCGCTTCATCGTCTCCGTCACCTGCTGCTCGGTGCAGACGCCGTGCAGCAGCCAGTTGGCGATGTGCTGGCTGGAGATGCGCAGGGTGGCGCGGTCCTCCATCAGGCCGACGTTGTTGATGTCGGGCACCTTGGAGCAGCCGACCCCCTGGTCGATCCAGCGCACGACGTAGCCGAGGATGCCCTGGGCGTTGTTGTCCAGCTCCTGCTGGATCTCTTCGGCCGACCAGTTCGGCCGGTCGGCCAGCGGGATCGTCAGGATGGCGTCCAGGCTGGCGCGCGGCCGGTCCTTCAGCTCTTCCTGGCGGGCCGCCACGTCGACCTTGTGGTAGTGCAGCGCGTGCAAGGTGGCGGCGGTGGGGGAGGGCACCCAGGCGGTGTTGGCGCCGGCCATGGGGTGGCCGATCTTGGCCGCCAGCATCTCCGCCATGCGGTCGGGCATCGCCCACATGCCCTTGCCGATCTGCGCCCGCCCCTTGAGGCCGCAGGCCAGGCCGACGTCGACGTTCCAGTCCTCGTAGGCCTTGATCCAGGCCGACGCCTTCATGTCGCCCTTGCGGATCATCGGCCCGGCCTCCATGGCCGTGTGGATCTCGTCGCCGGTGCGGTCGAGGAAGCCGGTGTTGATGAACACCACCCGGTCCTTGGCGGCGCGGATGCACTCCATGAGGTTCACCGTGGTGCGGCGCTCCTCGTCCATGATGCCCATCTTCAGCGTGTTGCGGGCGAGGCCCAGCGTGTCCTCGGTGCGGGCGAACAGCTCGTCGGCGAAGGCGACCTCGTCGGGCCCGTGCATCTTCGGCTTGACGATGTAGACCGAGCCGGCGCGGCTGTTGCGCAGGGGTCCCGCGCCCTTGAGGTCGTGGATGGCGATCAGCGCGGTGAAGACGGCGTCGAGGATGCCCTCCGGCGCTTCGCTGCCGTCCTTCAGCTTGACCGCGTCGACGGTCATCAGGTGGCCGACGTTGCGCACCAGCATCAGGCTGCGGCCGTGCAGGGTCAGGGTGCCGCCGTCGGGGGCGGTGTAGGTGCGGTCGGGGTTGAGGTGGCGCTCCACCGGCCGGCCGCCCTTCTCGAAGGTCGCCGACAGCGTTCCCGCCATCAGCCCCAGCCAGTTGCGGTAGGCCGCCACCTTGTCGGCGGCGTCCACCGCGGCGATGGAGTCCTCGAGGTCCATGATGGTGGTGAGCGCCGCCTCCAGCACCACGTCGGCGACGCCGGCCGGGTCGTCCTTGCCGATGGGGTGGCCGCGGTCGACGACGATCTCGGCGTGCAGGCCGTGGTTGACCAGCAGCACCGCCGACGGCGCCGCGGCGTCGCCGCGGTGGCCGGCGAAGCGGCCGGGGTCCTTCAGGCCGACCGTGCGGCCGTCCCGCAGGGTCACCGCCAGGGCGCCGCCGGCGACGGCATAGCCCGTGGCGTCGGCGTGGGAGCCCTCGGCCAGCGGCGCCGCCTCGTCGAGGAACTGGCGGGCGAAGGCGATGACCTTGGCGCCGCGGTTGGGGTCGTAGCCGCCGGCCACCGGCTCGGCCGAGGCGGGAATGGCGTCGGTGCCGTAGAGCGCGTCGTAGAGGCTGCCCCAGCGCGCGTTGGCGGCGTTGAGGGCGTAGCGCGCGTTCATCACCGGCACGACGAGCTGCGGCCCGGCGGTGGTCGAGATCTCCGGATCGACGCCGGCGGTGCCGACCCGGAAGGGCGCGCCCTCCGGCTGGAGGTAGCCGATCTCCGCGAGGAAGTCCTTGTAGGCGGCGAAGTCGATGTCCGTGCCGCGACGCTCCTTGTACCAGGCGTCGATGCGCGCCTGCAGTTCGTCGCGCCGGGCCAGCAGGGCGCGGTTGCGCGGGGCGAGGTCGCGGAGGATGGCGTCGAGCTGGCTCCACAGCCGCTCCGCCGCCACCCCGGTGCCGGGCAGCGCCTCCTCCTCGACGAACCGCTTCAGCTCGGCGGCGACCTGGATGTCGCCGATCTGGACCCATTCGCTCATGACTGCGTCGTCCCTTTGTTATGGTTTCAATGGGACGGTCCGGCCAAGGCTCCGCCGCCCCTTCGCGGTCGATAGCAATGGTGCTCTGCACCAAAGGTCAATGATTTTCTTCAATGGGCCTGCCGAGCAGGAATGTTGCGCGGTGTGTCGCACGCTCACAGACGCCGGCGCTGCTGCGGCGGCACGCCGCCGCGCCGCAGGATGCCTGCCCGGACTCGGAAGATGTCGGGGACGTCGATCTTGCCGTTCTTGCGGATGTCCATGACGCCGATGTCCCGCAGGACCCGCAGCAGGGTGTCGATCTCCTCCTCGACGGACGTGAGGGATGCCACTTCGAGGTCGATGGGGGCCCGCACACCTTCGTGGCGCTTGAGGATGTCCGCGACGACGTTCGCCGCCATCCAGCGTTCGCGCACCTCACTTTCCTCGGCCGGCACATGTTGACCCCGCAGAGGTTCCAGGGCCTCGGACACCCAGGGGTAGTCATCGAACAGCTCCTCCAACCGATGTTGGGACGCGGACCGAACGCCATCCTTGATGTCGTTGAAGTCAATCGCCGAGCCGGTCGGTCGAGAGCTGCCATCCGCCGCGACCTTCAACGCCTTGAGGAACGTTCTCGGCGATACCTCGCCACGAGCGTCACTGAGGTGCAGGGGCAGCCACTTATACGGAAATCCCTTTCGTTCGTTCCTTCCCATCAACTTGCCCGCGACGAATTCGAAAACATCCTTTTGCTTTTCTTCGCTCGTTCTGAGAACAAAAGGGAGCCCGGTGGTTGGACCCGTCTCCGAATCCGATATGCCGACATGCCGGAAGACGGCGCGCAACGCCGACGCGGACGTCTCATTCCGCAGCAATTCGAAATAAAGGAGGGCAAAAAGGTCGACGGCTCGCCACCGCAGTTCCTTGGCGCCGCCGCGAATCTTCGAGGCGTCGGGAAATCCGAACAGGCGCTGGTTGGCGAATTGATCGGGGCGGATGAAGATCTTCAGCCTGATGTTCCTGTAACCCTGCATCGCCAGTGCCGTTTGGAGCAAGGCCTTGGTCAGTTCATTCACGCGCCGCCAATCGTCGGCCATCAGTTCCAACTGGTCGAAAAGAATGAGGATCTGCTTGTCGCGCTCATTGAGCACCTTGTCGGCGCCACGAAAGAGGATTTGCGAATCGTCCGGATTGGCGGCCAGCCAGGAGACCAGATCAGCGAACCGCTCAGGCAGAGTTGTGCCGACCACCGGCGCCAACCCCCGCGCAACGACGGCACGCCAAACCAAGGCAAGCGGCATGTCCGGCGGCGCGCTCGCGAGCAAGCGGCTGTCGACCAGCGCGTCGCCGCTGCCTTCCCCGGTGGAGAAGCCGAACCGAACAACCAGCGGGCCGAGCCGAAGCGACCGGTTGGCGCCATAGGCCCGGGAAATGGCGTCGCGCCCGTCCTGCTCGGCCAAGGCGCTCGCCCAAAAGCTCTTGCCGACACCACGGTTGCCCACCACAAGGGACACGTCGGGGTCGAGTGCAGCCGCGTGGTCGGGCGGGAAATAGATGCGCGCCGGGTCGACCGGCGTGCCGGCCACGTGGTGGGCCAACTCCGGCAGCTCCGCCAGACCGGCGCGGAGGGCGGCGAGGTGCTCCGGCAGGACCGCCATCAGACGGTTCCACCCGGTTCCAGGCCAAGCAGGCCCCACGCCCGCTCCAGGAAGGCGCCAAAGGGGCCGCGGTAGACGTCGGGGTTGAGGCGGGTCCGATCGTCGACGACATCGAAGGCGGCATATTCCGAGTGGTAGTTCACGTGGGTGGCGTTGTGGGGAACCTCCAGCCCGGTGTCGGACAGCGCAAAGTTGAACTCCGCCATCTTCACTGTCCCATCCGATTCAAGCGTCTCGGCGTCGTACAGGAACTCGACGCACAGGTCGTGCAGGCGCTCCCGGAAAGGGTCGCGCCTCTCCGGCGACGACGGTGCCTTGGCCTGGACGAACGACACCCGCTCGCGCCACGCGGTGAAGCCGTCCGGTAGACCGCCGAACCGCTCCAGCAGGTGGGCGAACAGGTACCGGTACCCGCGGAAGGTCTGCGGCTCGTCGATGCCGAAGAACAGCACCTGCGCTCCCAGGGCCAGCAAGGCCGGCGCGCTCGACTCCGCCAGCCCGGCCCGCGCATCGATCAGCACGGCGTCGTAGACCCGGCGCGCGGCGAAGCGGTCCACCATCTCCCGCACTTGGCGCTCGAAGGGCACCGGCCCGCCGGGCCCCCCATCCTCGACCAGCGCCCGCGCGAGCTTGGCCAGCATGGACGCGGGATGATCGTCGGTCACGCGCCCGACCACCGGCACGACATCGACGGACCCACCGGCAAAGGGGCTGACGCCGACGAAGTCGGGGAGCTCCTCGTCGGCGATCCCACCCAGGCCGTTCTCGACGAGGTAGTCGAGGACACCATACTTGGGCCGCCGATCCCGCCCGGGATCATCGGATTCCTCCAGCAGCATCGACCCGATGCCGGGAGCCTCGAGGTCGAGGTCGATGGCCAACACCTTGCGACCGCGGCGGGCCAAGTCCGCGGCGAGCACGGCCAGGGCGGTGGACCGCCCCACGCCACCCTTGAGAGAACTGAACACCAGCCGCGGCGCCGCGCCTTTCGGCGCCGCGGCTGGAGGAACCATCCAGTCCGCGCCGACGAACCGCCGGTCGATGAAGCGGATGGCGTGCTCCGTCGTCCCCACCGACACGGTGACCGGCAGCGCGGCCGGATCGGCGATCAGCGCGATGGCGAGGCGACCCGAGACCACCGGAGCCGCGGCGCAGTATCCGTCGAGAGCGTCGCGCAGGGCATCGGCCAACCCTTTGGGGTCGGGAAGCGCCTCACGCGCGAGAACGAGACGGCCACTTCCGTCCCGAAGAAAGACGGTTCCCGCATCGAGCGGGACCCCGGCGGCCGAGACGGTCTCGACCATCCGTGGAAGACTGTCATCGAAACGGATTGCCACCGCACACCCCGTTCACACCAGATACACCAGCTTGAGCATGAAATGCTCCGCGTCTTCGCCCCACCGACGGCAGTCGACCGTGCTCACCGGCGTGCACGCGTCGTCGGCGTAGCGAATGTCCATCGTCCAGCTTCTGAACCGCTGCAGGAAGGAAGGCTCGACCACGGCGCTGTGAAGCGCCCCGCCGATGCGGCCCGCCGCATACGCCCGGATATCGTTGGCGCACTGCAGGATGTCCGGGCTCAACGCCGGGAAGTGCCGCTTCATGGGTGTCTTGAACGGATTCGTGCCGGCGGAATTCCAGGCCGCCTCGACGCCGGACGCGCGCAGCGCGTGCTTGAGCGCGTTCTCGCCGACCAAGCCGTAGTGGTAGGCCGCGTCGTCGATCTCGTTGTCCCGTTCCAGGCGTTCCGCCACCCGCAAGTGGCGATCCGCCGCCATGTCATACCGTTCGGTCATCGGCCACACCAGGTTGACGCCCGGCTCGTGTTTATCACGGACCCGAACCCAAGCCTACGCCCTGCGCTGTTGCGTCCTTGCCGCCGCGTCCAAGCCACCCTATCGTAACCTTAACGGGTACCCGCCATTCCTTCCAACAGCGCGCTTCCACCAGAGGTTCGAGATCATGCTTCAGACGCCACGCGCCCGGCGCGGAATGGTCACCTCGCCCCACCATCTGGCGAGCGAGGCCGGGCTGCGTGTGCTGCGCGACGGCGGCAACGCGGTGGAGGCGGCGGTCGCCGTCGCCGCCACCCTGGCGGTGGTCTATCCCCACATGACGAGCATCGGCGGCGACGGCTTCTGGCTGATCGCCGAGCCCGGGCGCGACCCCGTCGCGGTCGACGCCTGCGGCGCCACCGGTGCTGCCGTCGCGCCCGCCCTCTACGACGGGCACGCCGCCATTCCCTGGCGGGGGCCGCTCGCCGCCAACACGGTGGCCGGCACCCTGTCGGGGTGGCAGGCGGCGCTCGGCGTTGCCGCCGGCTGGGGGGCCGCACTGCCGCTGGGGCGCCTGCTGGAGGACGCGGTCCATCACGCGGAATCCGGCTTCGCCGTCACCGACAGCCAGGCCGAGCTGACCGCGGCGAAGCTGCCGGAACTGGCCGGGGTCAGCGGCTTCGCCGACCAGTTCCTGGTGGACGGCCGGGCGCCGGCGGCGGGCGCCGTGATGAAGCTGCCGGCGCTGGGCGCCACCCTGCGCCGGGTGGCCGAGCGCGGCGTCGACGACGTCTACACCGGCGAGCTCGCGCGCTCCATCGCCGCCGACCTCGCCCGGGCCGGCGCGCCGATCACGGCGGACGACCTCGCCCGCCACCGCGCCGAGCTCCGCGAGCCGCTGTCGGTCACGGTGCGCGGCGCCCGGCTGTTCAACTTCCCGCCGCCCACCCAGGGCATCGCCTCGCTGCTGATCCTCGCCCTGTTCGACCGGCTGGGGGTCACCGAGGCCGAGGGCTTCGCCCACGTCCACGGGCTGGTCGAGGCGACCAAGCGGGCGTTCCTGGTGCGCGACCGCGTCGCCATCGACCCCGCCCACTGCGCCGAGGACCCGCGGGACTACCTGGCCGAGGATGCGCTCGCCCGGATGGCGGCGCGCATCGACCCGGCCCGGGCGCTGCCCTGGCCGGCGCCGCCCAGCGGCGGCGACACGGTGTGGCTCGGCGTGATCGACGGCCAGGGCCGCTCGGTCAGCATGATCCAGAGCATCTACTTCGAGTACGGCTCCGGCGTCGTGCTGCCCGACACCGGCATCGTCTGGCAGAACCGCGGCTCCAGCTTCGCCCTGGAGACCGGGGCGGTGAACCGGCTGTGCCCGGGCCGCAAGCCCTTCCACACCCTGAACCCGGCGGCGGCGCGCTTCGACGACGGCCGCGCCATGGTCTACGGCACCATGGGCGGGGAGGGGCAGCCGCAGACCCAGGCCGCGGTGTTCTCGCGCTACGGGATGTTCGGCCAGCCCCTGCAGCAGGCGGTGACGGCGCCGCGCTGGCTGCTCGGCCGCACCTGGGGCGAGCAGAGCGTCAGCCTGAAGCTGGAATCGCGCTTCGACCCCGCCCTCGTCCAGGCCCTGCGCGACGCCGGCCACGACGTCGAGGTGCTGCCCGCCTTCACCGCCACCATGGGCCACGCCGGGGCGATCGTCCGTCGCCCCGACGGGGTGCTGGAGGGGGCGACCGACCCGCGCAGCGACGGCGCCGTCGCCTCCTTCTGACGGGTGCCGCGACCAACGCCGGCCGGGGCCTGTTGAACCGGCACCGGCGACAGCGGAGGATCCCACCGATGACCGAGAAGCGCATCCTGATCGTCACCACCTCGCACCGCGAGATGGGCGGCAGCGGCCACCAGACCGGCCTGTGGCTGGAGGAACTGGCGACCCCCTACTACGCCTTCCTGGACGCCGGCGCCGAGGTGGTGCTGGCCTCCGTGGCCGGCGGCGAGATTCCCTTCGACCCGCGCAGCCTCCCGGCCGCCGCGGGCGGCGGCGGCGGCGAGGAGCCGGCGACCGAGCAGGCGGTGCCGCCATCGGTGCACCGCTTCCTCGGCGATCGGCGCGCCATGGAGGCGGCCCGCACCACGCCGTCGGTGACCGACGTCTCGGGCCGGCCCTGCGACGCCCTGTTCCTGCCGGGCGGCCACGGCACCATGTGGGACTATCCCACCAGCGACACGCTGGCCCTGCTGGTCGGCTCCTACCTCGACGACGGCCGCGTCGTCGCCGCCGTCTGCCACGGGCCGGCCGGGCTGGTCGCCGCGAAGACCGGCGACGGCCGGCCGGTGGTCGCCGGGCGCCGGGTCAGCGGCTTCACCGACAGCGAGGAGCAGGCGGTCGGCCTCGCCGACGTCGTGCCCTTCCTCTTGGAGCGCCGGCTGCGCGAGCTGGGCGGCCGGTTCGAGCGCGGGCCGGACTGGCAGCCCTTCGCGGTGCGCGACGGCACCCTGATCACCGGCCAGAACCCGCAATCGTCGGAGCTGGTCGCCCACCACGTGCTGGTCGCGCTCGGCCTCGGCCTCGACCCGGCGATCGCCGACGAGCAGCGGGTGCGCGAGCGCGCCTACGAGATCTGGGAGGCGGAGGGCCACCCCCACGGCCGCCACGAGGCCCACTGGGCGCAGGCGATCCGCGACGTCAACGCCGAGGGCGCCCGCCCGGGCCAGTCGCCCGAACGCGGCCGCCAGGGCGGCACCGTGGTCGAGGGGGTGGAGGCCGGTGGCGACCGCTACCTCGGCGGCGCCGGCACGACCGGCACCCTGAAGACCCCGCGCCCCTGAGACTTCCCGCAACCCACCGGAGACCGGCATGGCCGACCCGACCCCCAACCACACGTCCGCAGCCTTCCGCCTGGCGTTCGAGGACCGCGACTTCCTGATGAGCCCGTCGATGCGGGGCGTGCGGTTCATGCTGGAATACGCCAAGCCGGAGGAGCGCCTGCAGGCCTGGGGGGTGCGGACGACCATCGTCGCCTTCGGCAGCGCCCGCGTCCCTTCGCCCGAGCAGGCGGAGGCCGAACTCTCCGCCGCCCGCACGCCGGAGGAGCGGGCGCGCGCCGAGCAGCGCGCCGCCCGCGTTCCCTGGTACGAGGAGGCGCGGCGCTTCGGCCGGCTGGTGTCGGAGCAGGGCGGGGCGCTCCACCCCGACGAGCAGGGCCAGCGCGACAACGTGATCGCCACCGGCGGCGGTCCCGGCCTGATGGAGGCCGCCAACCGCGGGGCGGCCGAGGCCGGCGCCCCGTCGGTCGGCTTCAACATCACCCTGCCGCGCGAGGAGCGGCCCAACCCCTACAGCACGCCGGACCTCACCTTCCGCTTCCATTACTTCGCCATCCGCAAGATGCACCTGGCGATGCGGGCCAACGGGCTGGCGGTGTTCCCCGGCGGCTTCGGCACGCTCGACGAGGCGTTCGAGATCCTCAACCTGCAGAACACCAACAAGGCGACCCGCCTGCCGATCGTCCTGGTCGGCCGCGACTACTGGAACGAGATCGTCAACTTCCAGGCGCTGGTCCGCCACGGCATGGTCAGCCCCGAGGACGTCGAGCTGTTCGACTTCGTCGACACCGCCGAGGAGGCCTGGGAGGCGATGAACCGCCGCGGCCTCAAGCGCGGCGCGCCGCCCCTCGGGGCCGCCGGCACGGGCATCCAGGCGGCCGAGGATTCGGACTGAGCCCGTCTGGTCGGCCCCCCGTCCGGGCGACGGGGCGCCGTCACGAATTGAAGGTCGCGTACACCCGGTGGGCGAGGTCGTCGAGCAGGGCGCGGTCGACCTCGCCGGCCACCGCCCAGGACAGGCCCCGGTCCTTCCAGTAGAGGGCGGTCACGCCGTCCTCCCCGGCGATGCGGAAGGCGGTGTCGGTGCCCTCCGGGGTGGCGCGGACGTAGACCGTGACCCGGCGGCCGCCGGCGTCCTCGTACATGAACTGGGCGGCCGGCCCGGCCTCGGCCGGCAGCAGGCGGCCGCCCAGCAGGGTGAAGCCGGCGCCGGTCAGCCGCGGCACCGCCAGCGGCGCGCCGAGGCGGCGCGACAGCCACGCCACCAGATGCGCCTCCTGGTCGGCCGGCACCTCGACGGGGTGGCGGACCTCGGCGGCGTAGACGAGGTGGGCGGCCAGCGCGTCGGCGACGACGGGATCCATGGCGCCGCCCGCCGGGAGCGCCGCCCGCGCCAGCCAGCCGGCGCCGAGCCCGGCGGCGAACAGCAGAACGGCCGCCGCCGCGGCCGCCCAGGCCGGCGGCCGGCGGCGCAGCCGCGGCACCGGGGGCAGGGTGGAGAGGGTGGCGGGCGGAGCGGCCAGCGGCGCGTAGGCACGGCCGATCAGCGCC
Source organism: Azospirillum sp. ST 5-10 (assembly GCF_051225715.1). Classification (NCBI taxonomy): domain Bacteria; kingdom Pseudomonadati; phylum Pseudomonadota; class Alphaproteobacteria; order Rhodospirillales; family Azospirillaceae; genus Azospirillum; species Azospirillum sp. ST 5-10. The sequence continues at coordinate 5,621 of NZ_JBPJSP010000020.1, read as the reverse complement.
GCCTGGGCGCGGTAGCTCTCCAGACGGCGGGCGTCCTCGGGACGGGCGGCGAGGTGGCGCTCCACCGCCGCCGCACGGTCCGGCGGCAGCTCGCCGTCCAGCCAGGCGTGCAGGTCGGCCTCGCCGATGGGTCCCCCGGGGGGCGTGTCGTCGTTGGGCGCCATGGCTACTTGATCCTCCGCACGACCTGCTGCTCTCCCCCTTCGAGGGCGACGCGCAGCCGCTCGCGGGCGCGCGCCAGACGGGACATCACGGTGCCGACGGGGATCTCCAGCACCTCGCCGATCTCACGGTAGCTCAGGCCCTCCAGCGCGTTCAGCAGAAGGATCTGCCGCTGCTCCTCGGCCAGGCCCGCCATCGCCCGCACGACGTCGCGCACCGCCGTGCGGTCGGCGGGCGGGGTGCTGAGCGCCAGGGTGTCGGCCAGGTCCTCCACCGGCACCTCGACGCCGCGGCGCCGGCGCCGGCGGTGGCCGCCGCGGTGCAGGTTGTGCAGGATGGCGAGCAGCCAGCCGTAGAGGCAGGATGGGTCCCGCACGCTGGCGCGGTGGGCCAGCGCCTGCTCGACGCAGTCCTGGACCAGGTCGTCGGCGTCGGCGACGGAGCCGGCCAGCGCCACGGCGTAGCGCCGCAGGCGGGGCACCAGGGCGGCGATGTCGCCGCGGGAGACGCCCGTGGCGGGCATGGCGGGCTCCGTCGTCCCGGGTTCGCTCAGCGGCCGGCGGCGAGCTGCGGGGCGATCTGCCAGACCTCCGCCGCCAGCGCATCGCCACGGTAGACCAGGACGTAGCGCACGGGAACCGGCTGCTTGCCGTGGAAGACCACGTCGGCCGTCACCGTGGCGCCGGCCGGGTTGGCGTGCTCCTCCAGGTTGCGGACATCGGCCTTGATCCTGCCCTGGGCGCCGGCGAACTTCGCCCACGCCGCGGTGATCGCCGCCGGCCCGGTGTAGGCGCCGTCCAGCGGGCCGCCGACCCACTGGAGCACGGCGCCGTCGGCGTAAGCCTTGGTGATGGCCGGCACGTCGGCCGCGGCGATGGCGTCGAAATGGGCGCGCGCCCGGTCGCCGGCCGGACCGGCGGCAGCGGGGGCGGCGGCAAGAGCCGGCAGGACGGCGGCGAGGGCGGCGAGGGCGGCGAGGGCGGCGGCAGCGGCGGTGGCGCGAGACGGCATGGGACATCCTCCTCCTGGGGAACGGTCGACGACCGACACCCCTTCCGATGCTCCGACCGCCCCGCCTATTCCCCGGAGGTGCGAAAAAAATCCGCCTCAGCTCATCGCCACCAGGCTGGCGTTGCCGCCGGCCGCCGTGGTGTTGACGCTGACCACGCGCTCCGCCAGCAGCCAGTCCAGGTCGTAGTCCTCGCTCCCGGCGGCCAGCCCGTCGCGGGAGCAGCCCTGCACGCCGACCACGGCGCCGGGCCGCTCGGCGGCGCGGCGGGCGGCGGCGGTGCGGCGCTCCGCGTCGCCCTCGACGAGGATCGCCGCGAGCGGCGCGGCGCCGTCGTCGGCGCCGCGCCGGACGCGGGCGGCGACGGCGGGCGGCAGGCCGCGCAGGCAGGCCGCCAGCTCCGACGGCGCCTCGACCAGGGCGTCGTTGCCGGTCGCCAGCACGGCGCCGAGCTGCAGCAGCAGCCCGGTCTCCGTCTCCGGCAGCAGCAGGACGGTGCCGCGGCGCTCCAGGGCGTAGCGGTTGCGCTCGCCGACCGGCCCCGGCAGCTCGACGGCGGTGCCCAGCGCGGAGCGCCGCCCGTAGGCGTCGCAGCGCCCCGCCAAGCCGATGTGCCCGGTGCCGCGCAGCCAGTCGGCGTAGGCCCGCAGGCCGGCATCGGCGAGCCCGGCCGGCCCGGCGCCGGCCGCCGGCCGCCGGCTCAGCAGGCGCTGCAGGTAGAGCGGCCCGCCGGCCTTCGGCCCGGTGCCCGACAGGCCGTGGCCGCCGAAGGGCTGGACGCCGACCACGGCGCCGATGACGTTGCGGTTGACGTAGAGGTTGCCGGCGTGGACCCGTGCGGTCAGCCGCTCGACGGTGGCGTCGATGCGGGTGTGCAGGCCGAAGGTCAGGCCGTAGCCGGTGGCGTTGATCGCCGCGACCAGGGCGTCGAGCTCGCTGCGGCGGTAGCGCAGGACGTGCAGCACCGGGCCGAACACCTCGCGCTCCAGCTCGGCCATGCCGGCGATCTCGATCAGGGTCGGCGCCACGAAGGTGCCGTGGGCGGTGCCGGCCGGCAGCTCCAGCGCCTCGACGCGGCGGCCCTTGGCGCGCATCGCCTCGACGTGGCGCAGGATGCCGTCGCGCGCCTCGGCGGTGATCACCGGGCCGACGTCGACCGCCAGCCGGTCGGGGTTGCCGACCCGCAGCTCGCGCATGGCGCCGCGCAGCATGGCGAGCGTGCGGTCGGCCACCTCCTCCTGCAGGCACAGCACGCGCAGCGCCGAGCAGCGCTGGCCGGCGCTGTCGAAGGCCGAGGCGATGACGTCGGCCACCACCTGCTCCGGCAGGGCCGAGGAGTCGACCACCATGGCGTTCTGCCCGCCGGTCTCGGCGATCAGCGGGATCGCCGTCCCCTCGGGCGACAGGAGGCCGGCGAGCTGGCGCTGGATGAGGCGCGCCACCTCGGTGGAGCCGGTGAACAGCACGCCGCGCGTCGCGGCGTGCGCCACCAGGGCGGCGCCGACGTCGCCGGCGCCCGGCAGCAGTTGGACGGCGGCGGCCGGCACGCCGGCCTCGTGCAGGATGCGCACGGCGGCGGCGGCGATCAGCGGCGTCTCCTCCGCCGGCTTCGCCAGCACCGGGTTGCCGGCGGCGAGCGCCGCCGCCACCTGGCCGGTGAAGATCGCCAGCGGGAAGTTCCACGGGCTGATGCAGACCACCGGCCCGAGCGGGCGGTGCTCCGCCGTCAGCTCGGCCGCCCGGGCGGCGTAGTAGCGCAGGAAGTCGATCGCCTCGCGCACCTCGGCGATGGCGTTGGGCACCGACTTGCCGGCCTCGCGCACGATCAGGCCCATCAGGGTCGGCATGCGCTCCTGCAGGCGGTCGGCGGCGCGCCGCAGGCAGGCGCCGCGCTCGGCCGGCGGCACGGCGCCCCAGCCGGCGGCCGCGGCGAGCGCGTGCCCGAACGCCGCGGCGACGTCGCCGGGCGTCGCCTCGACCACCGTGCCGACCGCGTCGCGGTGGTCGGCCGGGTTCGCCACCGGCCGCGCCGGACCGCCCCGCTCGCCGTCGGCGAGCAGCGGCGCCGCCGTCCAGGCGGCGTCGGCGCTGGCGGCCAGGGCGTCGGACAGGCGGCGCAGCGCGTCCTCGTCGGACAGATCGACGCCGGCGGAGTTCGCCCGCTCGTCGCCGTAGAGGTCGCGGGGCAGGGCGATGTGCGGGTGCGGTGCGCCGACCGGGTCGAGGGCGGCGGCGACCGCGGCGGGATCGGCGGTCAGCTCCTCCACCGGCACGGCCGGGTCGGCGATGCGGTTGACGAAGGAGCTGTTGGCGCCGTTCTCCAGCAGGCGGCGGACCAGATAGGCCAGCAGCGTCTCGTGGGTGCCGACCGGGGCGTAGACGCGGCAAGGCCGCTTCAGCGGTCCCACCACCTCCTCGTAGAGCGGCTCGCCCATGCCGTGCAGGCACTGGAACTCGTACTGGCCCGGCCGGAAGTCGGGCCCCGCCAGGTGATGGATGGTCGCCAGCGTCTGCGCGTTGTGGGTGGCGAACTGCGGGAACACCGCGTCGGGGGCGGCCAGCAGGGCGCGCGCGCAGGCGATGTAGGAGACGTCGGTGTGGACCTTGCGGGTGTAGACCGGGAAACCGGCGAGCCCGTCCACCTGGGCGCGCTTGATCTCGGCGTCCCAGTAGGCGCCCTTCACCAGGCGGACCATCAGCCGGTGGCCGCTGCGCCGCGCCAGGTCGATCAGGTAATCGATGACGAAGGGGCAGCGCTTGCCGTAGGCCTGGACGACGAAGCCGATGCCGTTCCAGCCCGCCAGCTCGCGGTCGAGGCAGAGCGCCTCCAGGAGGTCGAGCGACAGCTCCAGCCGGTCGGCCTCCTCGGCGTCGATGTTCAGGCCGATGTCGTAGCGCCGCGCCAGCAGGGCGAGCTCCTTCACCCGCGGCAGCAGCTCGGCCATGACGCGCTCGGCCTGGGCGCGGGAATAGCGCGGGTGCAGGGCCGACAGCTTGATCGAGATGCCGGGCCCGTCGTAGAGGCCGCGGCCCGCCGCGGCGGCGCCGATGGCGTGGATCGCGTTGACGTAGTCGGCGTGGTAGCGCGCGGCGTCCGCGGCGGTCAGCGCCGCCTCGCCCAGCATGTCGTAGGAATAGCGGAACCCCTGGGCCTCGCGGGCGCGGGCCTTGGCGAGCGCCTCGGCGATGGTCTGGCCGGTGACGAAGCGCTCCCCCATGATCCGCATGGCGAAGTCGACGGCCTGGCGGATCAGCGGCTCGCCGCCGCGGGCGATCAGCCGCGTCAGGGTGGAGGCGAGCACCGGCTCCGCCGCCGCGCCGACCAGCCGGCCGGTGAGCATCAGGCCCCAGGTCGCGGCGTTGACGAACAGCGAGCGGCCGCTGCCGAGGTGGCTGCGCCAGTCGCCGCCGGCGACCTTGTCGCGGATCAGCGCGTCGCGGGTGGCGGCGTCGGGAATGCGCAGGAGTGCCTCCGCCAGGCACATCAGCGCCACGCCCTCCTGGCTCGACAGGCTGAACTCCTGGATCAGGCCGTCGACCCCGCGCCCCAGGGGCTTGGCCCGGAGTGCGACGATCAGCGACCGCGCCGTTCCCGCCACCGCGGCCGCGAGGTCCGGCGGCAGGGTGGCCCGCGCGATCAGCGGCGGCAGGCATTCGGTTTCCGGGCGACGGTAGGCCGCCGTGATCGCCGCGCGCAGGGCCGTCGGCGGGCTGACCGGCGGCGCGAAGGCGGCGAAGGGCGGGTCGGCGGAAGGGCTGGCGGTGCGCAGGGCGGATGCGGTCATGGCGGAGCCTGTGGGGCGCGGGGTGCGGTCGGACAATGTTTAAGGTATTGGCGGCATTGCCGGATTTCCATGGACCATTTGGCGTGGTCGCCCGTATAAAATCCGGACGATCAGGCATCCGGGCGCAGCAATGACGGACCTCGACAGACTCGACCGCCGCATCCTTGCCATTCTCCAGGTCGACGGCCGGATCGCCGCCGTCGATCTGGCCGAGCGGATCGGCCTGTCGCCGACGACGACGGGGGAACGTCTGCGCCGCCTGCAGAAGGACGGCTACATCACCGGCTTCGCCGCGCGGGTGGATCCCCACCGGGTGGGGCTGGGGCTCCTGGTGTTCGTGGAGGTCCTGCTGGACAAGACGACGCCGGACGTCTTCGACCGCTTCGCCGCGGCGGTGCGGCGGGCGCCGGAGGTGCTGGAATGCCACATGGTGGCCGGCGGCTTCGACTATCTGGTCAAGACGCGGGTCGCCGACATGGCGGCCTACCGCCAGTTCCTCGGCGAGGTGCTGCTGTCCCTGCCCGGCGTGCGGGAGACGCGGACCTACGCCGTGATGGAGGAGGTCAAGAACGACGGGCCGCTGCCGCTGTGAGATACCGTCACGTTGAGCAAGCCCTATTTTCAGGGGGCGAGCTTTGGTTCGAAGGGCTTTCGGGCCTTGGCGA
>NZ_JBPJSP010000002.1:290647-436210 GCF_051225715.1 Azospirillum sp. ST 5-10 | reverse complement strand
CAGACCACGCCGTTGTCGAAGGTCTTGGACATCAGGATCGAGGCCACCGCGCGCTTGACGTCGGCGTGCTCGTCGATGACCGCCGGGGTGTTGCCCGCCCCCACGCCGATCGCCGGCTTGCCCGAGGAGTAGGCGGCCTTGACCATGCCCGGCCCGCCGGTGGCGAGGATCAGGTTGATGTCGGGATGGTGCATGAGGGCGCTGGACAGCTCCGCCGTCGGCTCGTCGATCCAGCCGATGATGTCGGCCGGCGCGCCGGCCGCCACCGCCGCCGCAAGCACCAGGCGGGCCGCCTCGCAGGTCGCCCGGCGCGCCCGCGGGTGGGGCGAGAAGACGATGCCGTTGCGCGTCTTCAGCGCGATCAGCGCCTTGAAGATCGCCGTCGACGTCGGGTTGGTGGTCGGCACGATGGCGCAGATCAGACCGACCGGCTCGGCGATCGTCAGGATCCCAGCCTCGGCGTCCTCCTCCAGAACCCCGCAGGTCTTCTCGTCCTTGTACTTGTTGTAGATGTACTCCGAGGCAAAGTGGTTCTTCACCACCTTGTCCTCCATAACCCCCATCCCCGTCTCCTCAACCGCAAGCTTCGCCAGCGGTATCCGCGCGTTCGCCGCCGCCAGAGCCGCAGACCGGAAAATCAGATCCACCCGATCCTGGGAAAAGCCCGCGTAGACCCGCTGGGCCACCTTCACCCGGGCGACGAGTTCGTCGAGTTCGGCGGGAGTCGAAACGGCCATTGCCTTCGTCCTTGTTCGGAAGGTGACGCCCGAGCACGGCGCTCGGCGGGAGAGAGCGGCACCTCGTGATGTAGTAAAGCTACATTATGGCGTTTCCGTCCGCCGGGCAAGGGCCGCGAGCGGCGAACCCCCTGGGAATCGGCGCCTTCAGGCTGCGACAAACCGCCGCTGCGGCCGCCGCCAAGGGGTCCCGGCGGGGGCTCGGCCGAGGCGGCGACGGCGCCGGTATCTGTAGTAATTCTCCATTGCCGCGGGACCACAGGCCCGGCGGCGGCGCCCCGCGCGCGAATATCTCTTGAACGCGAAGGGGCCAATGCCGGATGAACGGATCGGCAATCCGGAGACTGGCCCCATGTCGATGCACCACCCCGTCCGCCGCGCCCGCCGCCTGCTGGCCGGAGCCCTTCTCGCCGTCGCGGCGCTGGCGCTGTCCGGCCCGCGCGCCGGGGCGGCCGAGTTGTCGCTCGTCTTCACCTCGACCATGGCCGACATCGAGCCGGTGAAGGACGAGGGCGGGCTGCCGCACCTGGCGACCCTGCTGAAGGACCGCCGCGCCGCCGGCCCGACCCTGTTCCTGCACGGCGGCGCCTCGCTCGCCGCCGGCGTCCTGTCGACCTTCGACAAGGGCGCCCACATGATCGACCTGCTGAACGACCTGCAGCCCGACATGATGGCGGCGACCAAGCGCGACTTCGCCTTCGGCGAGGACGAGCTGACCCTGCGCGCCTTCGAGGCCCGTTTCCCCCTGCTCAGCGTCAACGCCGTCGACCGCGCCACCGGCGCGGTGCTGGAGGGGCTGGAGCGCGGCCTGCTGCTCGACACCGCCGTCGGCAAGATCGGCATCGCCGCCGCCATCTCGCCGGAGCTGACGGTGCAGTACATCGTGCCGCGCATCGCCGTGCGCCCGCCGGCCGAGACGCTGGCGGCCGAGGCCCGGGCGCTGCGCGCGCAAGGGGCCGAGTTCGTCGTCGCCATCCTCGACAACACGCCCGAGGACGTCGAGGCGCTGCGTCGGGAGCCCGCCATCGACGTGCTGCTCCAGCTCGCCGCCGCCGGCAAGGACAGCCTGGACGTCGCGGGCGGCCGCGCCTTCGGCGTCCACACCAACGTCAAGGGCTCGGCGTTCCTGCTGCGGCTCGAGCGCGGCGCCGCCGCCCCGCCGGCGGTCGCCGCGGGCGAGGTCGTCCAGCTCGCCACCCTGGCGCCGGATCCGGCCATGGAGGAGCGGATCGGCCGCTATCTCGCCCGCCTGTCGGAGCTGATGGACGTCACCGTCGGCACCACCGCCACCGAGCTCGACACCACGCGCGAGGCGGTGCGCAGCCGCGAGAACGCGTTCGGCTCGCTGGTCGCCGACGCCATGCGCGGCATCCTCGGCACCGACGTGGCGTTCTTCAACGGCGGCTCGATCCGCGGCAACCGCCGCTACGAGGCGGGCACCGTGCTGACCCGCCGCGACATCCAGCGCGAGCTGCCGTTCCGCGACTTCATCACCCGCGTGACCCTGACGGGCCGGGCCATCCGCGAGGCGCTGGAGCTGAGCGCGGCCGGCGTCGACACCCTCAAGGGCTCGTTCCTGCATCCCTCCAACCTGCGCGTCGTCTACGACCTGGAGCAGCCGGCCGGCCAACGCGTCGTCTCGGTCACCGTCGGCGGCAAGCCGCTGGACCCGGCCGCCGCCTACTCCGTGGCGCTCAGCGGATACCTGGCCCAGGGGGGCGACGCCTATGCCATGCTGAAGGCCCCGGGTGCGGTGTCGCCCAGCGAGAACGGCAAGCTCCTGTGGGAGATCATGGCGCAGCACCTGACCGAGAAGGGCACGGTGGCCCCGCAGCTCGACGGCCGCATCGCCCTGAAATGACCGGGCGGCGCAGCGGCGGCGGGCGGTTCGGGGGCCTTGCCGTGCGCGGCGGCGTCGGCCGCCGCGTCGGCATCGGCCTGCTGGTGATGGCGGGGGTGCTGCTGGGCGTCTCCGGCACGGCGCTCTACGACCTCGGCCAGTTCCGCCAGGCGCTGTCGACCCTGGCGACGGCGTCGCTGCCGCGCATCACCAGCGGCGCCGTGCTGACCGGCGACCTGCAGCAGCTCCTGTCGCAGATCACCCGCCTCGGCGCCGCCGCCAGCCACCCCGAGCGCCGGGTCGTCCTGGCGGAGCTGACGACCAAGCTCGACGCCGTCATCAGGACGGCGGGCGAGCTGGCGGGCACGGCCGGCGGCGAGACCCTGCCCGGCGTGCTGCGCACCCTGGCGCTCACCGTCCAGGACCTGGACGGGCTGGTGGCCCGCCGCATCGACGCGGCGGCGCAGGTGGACGCCGCCCTCGACGCCACCCGCACCCTGTCGGAGGACGCCGGCGCCCTGGTGGCCGAGACGCTGCCCGGCCTGCCGCCCGACCGGATGGAGTCGCTGACCGCCTGGACCAGCGAGGTCAACCGCCTGCTGAGCGACGCCATCCACGCCGGCACGTCGCGCTACCAGCGCGACGTCCGCCGCATCGAGCGGGCGGCCCGCGCCACCCTGTCGGCCCTGCCCGAGCGCTACCAGGCGCTGACGCCGGCGCGGCGGGACCGCTTCGCGGCGCTCAACGGGCGTCTGGAGACGGTCCTGCTGGGGCCCGAGGGGCTGCTGCCGACGCTGGCCGAGCGGCAGACGGCGATCGCCCGCTCCCGCGCCCTGACCCACCAGGCGCTGGTGATGGTCGAAGAGGTGGTGAAGCTGTCCCGCTCCCTGTTCGACCGGGTCAACGCCGCCGCCGCGGACGAGGCCGCCGCCCTGTCCGAGACGGTGGCGCGGCAGAACCGCGTCCTCGTCGGGCTGGCGGCGCTGGGCTTCCTGGCGGCGCTCGGCGTCCACCTCTACCTGCGCCGCTTCCTGACGTCGCGCCTGGTGCGCCTCAACGAGGCGGTGCTGGACCGCGTCGACGGGCGCGAGACGCCGCTGCCCGAGGGCGGCGGCGACGAGATCGCCACCATCTCCCGCTCGATCCGCCACTTCCTCGACGAGATCGCCCGCCGCCAGCGCGAGGTGGAGGAGGCGCGCCGGCGCGCCGAGGAGGCGTCGCGCGCCAAGGGCGAGTTCCTGGCCAACATGAGCCACGAGATCCGCACGCCGATGAACGCCATCCTCGGCCTCAGCCACCTCGCCCTGCGCGGCGACCTGCCGGAGCGGCCGCGCGGCTATCTCGCCCGCATCCGCTCCTCGGCCACGGCGCTCCTCGGCATCGTCAACGACGTGCTCGACTTCTCCAAGATCGAGGCGGGCATGCTGAGCGTCGAGCGCACCCCCTTCGAGCTCGCCGCGGTGCTGGAGAACGTGGCGGGCGTGGTCGCGCTGCGGGCCGAGGAGAAGGGGCTGGAGCTGCTGTTCCACGTCGCCGCCGACGTGCCGCCGTCCCTGGTCGGCGATCCCCTGCGGCTCGGCCAGGTGGTGCTGAACCTCGTCAACAACGCGGTCAAGTTCACCGAACGGGGCGAGGTGGTGGTCACCGTGCGGCTCGCCGCGCGCGACGGCGACGAGGCGGTGCTGGAGATCGCCGTGCGCGACACCGGCATCGGCATGACCGCCGAGGCCATGGAGCGGCTGTTCCAGTCCTTCGCCCAGGCCGACAGCTCGACCACCCGCCGCTACGGCGGCACCGGGCTGGGGCTGGCGATCAGCCGCCGCCTCGCCCTCCTGATGGGCGGCGACGTCACGGCCGAGAGCGCGCCCGGGCACGGCAGCACCTTCCGCGTCACGGTCCGCGCCGGCATCGCCGCGCCGGCGCAGGCGGCCCCGCCGCCCGGCCCGCTGCCCGCCGGCCTGCGCGTCCTCGTCGTGGACGACAACGCCACCGCCCGGACCATGCTGGCGGAGATCCTCGCCTCCTGGTCGCTGGCGGTGGAGACGGCGGCCTCCGGCCCGGCGGCGCTGACGGCGATAACGGAGGCGCGCCGCCGGGGCCAGCCATTCCGGCTGGTGCTGATGGACTGGAGCATGCCCGGCATGGACGGGCTGGAGACGGTGCGCCGCCTGCAGGCGGCGACGGACACCGGGCCGCGGCCGGCCGTGCTGATGGTCAGCGCCCATGGGCGCGAGGAGATCATGGCCGCCGCCACCGACCTGGGCGTCCAGGGATTCCTGCTGAAGCCGCTCAACGCCTCGGTGCTGCACGACAGCATCGCCGAGCTCTTCGGCGCGGCCGGCAGCCGCCGCGCGGCGCCGGCCGCCGTCGCGGTGCCGCGGGTGGCGGCGGCGCTGCGCGGCCTGCGCGTGCTGGTCGCCGACGACAACGCCATCAACCGGCAGGTGGCCCGCGAGATCCTCGAGGACGCCGGGCTGCAGGCGACCGTCGTCGGCGACGGACGCGCCGCGGTGGACCTGGCCCTCGCCGCCGGGGCCGACTTCGCGGCCCTGCTGACCGACGTGCAGATGCCCGACATGGACGGGTACGCGGTCACCCGGGCGATCCGCGCCCGGATCGGTCCCGACCGCCTGCCGATCATCGCCATGACCGCCCACGCCCTGGAGGAGGAGCGCCGCCGCTGCCTCGACGCCGGCATGGACGACCACGTGGCCAAGCCGGTGGAGCCGCAGCGCCTGGTCGCCGTCCTCGACCGCTGGCTGACGCCGCGCCCCGCCGCGGCGGCCGCACCGCTCCGGCCGGCGACGACGGCGCCGGCCCCGCCGCTGCCGGACGCGCCGCTGCCGGACGCGCTGCCGGGCTTCGACCTCGCCGCGGCGCTCGCGCGCATGAACGGCAACGCCCGCACGCTGCGCGCGGCCATCGCCGACTTTCATGCCCGCTGGGGCGAGGCCGCGGCTATGCTGCGCCGGCTGCACGAGGCGGAGGACTGGACGGCCATGGAGCGGATCGCCCACGGGGTGCGCGGAACGGCGGGAACGGTCGGTGCCGCGGCCGTATCTGCGGCGGCGGGCGCCCTTGAGGCGACCTTGCGCGAGGGCCGCACCGGCGAGGCGGCCGAGCGGCTGGCCGTCCTGGCGGCGGTGCTCGAGCCCGCCCTCGCCGCCGCCGCGTCGCTGGCCGGCGACGGCGGTGCCGCCGCGGCGCCCGCCGCGGCCGGCGGCGACCCAGCGGCGGCGGCGGCGCTGCTGGAGTCGCTGGCGGCGGCGCTGCGCGCCGGCAGCATGAAGGCGCCGGGGCACCTGGCGGCGCTGCGCACGGCCCTGGCCGGGCGCGGCTGCGACGCGCGGCTGGAGGCACTGGGCGCGGCGGTCGACGCCCTCGACTTCGCCGCCGCCGAGACGGCGCTGGCCGGCCTCGCCGCCCAGCTGGCGGCGGACGAGGTGCCGCAGTGAGCGGCCACATCCTGGTCGTCGACGACGACACCGCCACCATCCGCGCGCTGAGCGAACTGCTGGGCGACGCCCACGAGGTGCGCTTCGCCACCGCCGGCGCCCGCGCCCTGGAGCTGGCGGCCGCCGATCCGCCGGAGCTGGTGCTGCTCGACGTGGTGATGCCGGGCCTCGACGGCTACGCCGTGTGCCGCCGCCTGAAGGCGGACCCGGCGACCGCCGACGTTCCCGTCATCTTCATCACCGCGCTGGCGAGTCCCGAGGAGGAGGCCCTGGGGCTGGAGACCGGCGCCGTCGACTACGTCACCAAGCCCTTCAGCCCGGCGATCGTGCGCGCCCGGGTCGCCACCCACCTGTCGCTGCGCCGGGCCAGCCGGTCCCTGCGCGACCAGAACCGCCACCTGGAGGAGCTGGTGCAGGAGCGCACGCGCAAGCTGGCGCAGGCCGAGCGGGAGAAGATGGCCGCGCTGCGCCGCCTCGTCGCCGGGGTGGCGCACGAGATCAACACCCCCATCGGCGTGGCGCTGGGCAGCGCCTCCCACCTCGCCGACCGTGTCGCCGCGCTGTCGCGGCAGGCGGCGGACAACAGCCTGCGCCGCGCCGATCTGACCCGGTTCCTGGCGACCGCCGGGGATCTGGCGGCGCTGCTGTCGACCAACATCGCCCGGGCCGGCGACCTGGTGCGCCTGTTCAAGGAGGTGAGCGCCGACCTGCACGGGCGTCGCCGCACCTTCGCCCTCGCGCCCTTCCTGGAGGAGACCGCGGCCGGCCTGGTTCCGCTGGCCTCCGCGGCCGGCCACCGCCTCGGCGTCGTCTGCCCCGCCGGCCTGACCATGGAGAGCGAACCGGCGGTGCTCGCCGCCGTCCTCGACCAGCTCGTCCGCAACGCGGTCGAGCACGCCTACGCGCCCGGCACGGCCGGCCGGATCACCCTCAGCGCCGCGCCCGACGGAGCGGACGGCGTCGCCGTGGCGGTCGCCGACGACGGCGGCGGGCTACCGCCGGAGCTGGCCGACCGCATCTGGGAGCCCTTCTTCACCACCCGCCGCGCCGCCGGCTCGGTCGGGCTCGGCCTCAGCATCGTCTACAACCTGGTCACCGACCGGCTCGCCGGCGCCATCGAGGCCACCGCCGCCGAGCAAGGCACCGGGACGCGCATGCTCCTGCGTCTGCCGGCCCGCCCGCCGGCGGTCACGCCGCCTTGATGGCGGCGAGGAACCGTTCGACCTCGCCGCGCAGCGTCTCCGCCTGCTGGGCCAGCTCGCCGGCGGCGCCGAGGACCTGCTGGGACGCGGCGCCCGTCTCGCGGGCGGCGTGCGTCACCTGGATGATGTTGGTGGAGACCTCCTGGGTTCCGGACGCCGCCTGCTGGACGTTGCGCGAGATCTCGGTCGTCGTGGCCCCCTGCTCCTCGATGGCCGCGGCGATCGCCGCGGACACGTCGTTGATCTGGCCGATGGTGCCGCCGATGCCGGCGATGGCGTCGACGGCGCCGCCGGTAGCCGCCTGGATCGCGGCGATCTGCGCCGAGATCTCCTCGGTCGCCCGCGCCGTCTGGCTGGCCAGGCTCTTCACCTCGCCGGCGACCACCGCGAATCCCTTGCCGGCCTCGCCGGCGCGCGCCGCCTCGATCGTCGCGTTCAGGGCCAGCAGGTTGGTCTGGGCGGCGATGTTGGTGATCAGGCCGACCACGTCGCCGATCCTCTGCGCCGCTTCCGCCAGCCCCTGGACCGTGTCGTTGGTGCGGCCCGCCTCCGCGACCGCCCGTCCGGCGATCTCCGACGACCGCGTCACCTGCTGCCCGATCTCCCGGATCGACGCCGCCATCTCCTCCGATGCCGTGGCGACGGTCTGCACGTTGGCGCTCGTCTGCTCCGCCGCGGCCGCCACGGCGGCCGACTGGGTGTTGGTCTGGTGCGCCATCGCCGCCATGCTCTGGGCCGTGGCGTCCAGCTCCGAGGCGGCCGAGGCCACCGTCCGCAGCGCCGCCGTCGCCATCCCTTCGAAATCGGCGACCAGACGGTCCACGGCCTCGGCGCGCCGCTCCTTGACCGCCTGCTCGGCGGCCTGCTCGGCGGCAAGACGGTCGGCCCGGATCAGCCCGTCCTTGAAAATCTGCACCGCCCGCGCCATGGCGCCGATCTCGTCCTTGCGCTCGGTCCCGACGACCTCGGTCGTCAGCTCGCGTCCGGCGAGACGCTCCATGATCCCGGTCATGAGCTGGATCGGCTTCGACACCGTGGCGATGATGATCCAGCCGGACAGCAGGCAGACCGCCGCGACCAGCGCCACCATGACGGCGATCATCCCCTTGCTGCTGTCGTAGACGGCCGCACCCCGATCCGCCGCGTCCTTGCCATTCTTGACGTTGAACGCGACGAGGTCCTGGAGCAGCGTCCTGGCCTGCCGGAACTCGACGCGCGAGTCGCCGCGGTACAGTTCACCGGCCGCCGCGATGTCGTTCTGGCGTGACAAGGGCAGGAGCTTCTCCCGGCTGAGCGTCAGGTAGCGCTGCCAGTTCTCGGAAAATTTCCGGTAGGTTTCCGCCTCGTAGCCGGGCGTGATGAGCAGTTCGTACTGCGCGAGCTGCGACGCCAGCTCCTCCAGCGCGGACGCCATGGTCTTCTCCTCGGTGGCCATGGCGTCCTGCGAGGTGGACGTGACGTGAGCGCTCTCGAGGATTCGATAATATTCGACGTTGCCGAGGATCATGCCGATCAGGCCGACGCTCGGCAACCAGTTGTCGCGCACCTCCGCGGCTTCCGCGTTGACGGTGGACAGACGGTTGACGGAGAACGCCCCAAGCCCGACGACGGAGACGATGATCACAAGAAACGCCGCTATGGCCTTCACTCGAACGCTGATGTCGGACGCCCGGCCCATCGAATACCCCCTGGATTGAATGGACACCATGGATTCCGGGACGCCTTTTCCACGCTCGCGTCGGCGCGCCGGCGATCCCGGGGTCGGTGCCGGTTCTGCCAGCAAGCGGTGTGCCAACCGTTCGTCCGCGTGTCCCCAGGCGGCGCAAGACCCGGGCCGGCCTTGCGCCGTCGCGCTTTGCCCAGGATCGGCGGGTGCGGGCAAACTGCGGTGCGCTTTGCGAATCGGCGGCGCCCGTCAACGCCCGCCCGCCGCCCGCTCCTCGTCCGGTGCCGCTCCGCCTCCGGACGCGCGGTCGACGTCGACGATGTAGAGGACGGCCGTCGGGTCGTCGGAGCGGACGACGCAGGTTTCGCCCTGCCGCAGCACCACCGCGTCGTGGGCGCCGGCCGCGCACACCCCCTGCTCCGTCTCGATCACGCGGGGGCTGAGGAGGAACAGGAGGGTCCACGGGCTCGTCGCGACGAAAGTGTCGCGATCGAACGGCAGGCTCCGGCGGACGGCGTGCCGGTAGCGGTCCCGCCGGGTCATGACGTTGAGGTCGAGGATCGGGCCGTCGGGCAGGCGGGCCGCGGTCGGCACGTCGGCGGGAAAGGCGAGCGGCGGCGCGTGCGGAGTCAGGCGGTGCGTGCCGCGTCCGTCGACGTCGAGATCCATGGCGCGGCCGGCGAGCAGCGACAGGGTGCGGTCGACCCCGGGGAACACGGAGAAGGGGCCGTCCTGGGCGACGCGCGCCATGCTGACGCGCCAGCCGAAATCGTCCAGCCCGGCTCCTTCCGGGAACACGGCGACCTCCGTCGTCTCGCCGCCCCCGTTCTTCCAGGGCATGCGCTTGTGGTCGCGCGCGCGCAGGATCTGCATGGGTCTTCCATCCGTTGCGGAGCGGCGGGCCGCCCGTCGGCGACGGGCGGCCCGGCCGTATCAGGTCCCCAGGATGCCGGGGAGGCGCAGCCCGTGTTCGCGCGCGCAGTCCAGGGCGATGTCGTAGCCGGCGTCGGCGTGACGCATCACCCCGGTCGCCGGGTCGTTCCACAGCACCCGGGCGATGCGCTCGTCGGCCTCGGCCGTGCCGTCGCAGCAGATCACCATGCCGGAATGCTGGGAGTAGCCCATGCCGACACCGCCGCCATGGTGCAGCGACACCCAGGTGGCGCCCGACGCGGTGTTGAGCAGCGCGTTCAGCAGAGGCCAGTCGGAGACGGCGTCGGAGCCGTCCTTCATCGCCTCCGTCTCGCGGTTGGGCGAGGCGACGGAGCCGGAGTCGAGATGGTCGCGGCCGATCACCACCGGCGCCTTCAGCTCGCCGTTGCGCACCATCTCGTTGAAGGCCAGCCCCAGCCGGTGGCGGTCGCCGAGCCCGACCCAGCAGATGCGCGCCGGCAGGCCCTGGAAGGCGATGCGCTCGCGCGCCATGTCGAGCCAGCGGTGCAGGTGGTCGTTGTCCGGCAGCAGCTCCTTGACCTTCGCGTCGGTCCGGTAGATGTCCTCCGGGTCGCCGGACAGGGCGGCCCAACGGAACGGGCCGATGCCGCGGCAGAACAGCGGCCGGATGTAGGCCGGCACGAAGCCGGGGAAGGCGAAGGCCTCCTCCAGCCCCTCGTCCTTGGCCATCTGGCGGATGTTGTTGCCGTAGTCGAAGGTCGGCACGCCCGCCTTGCAGAAGGCGAGCATGGCCTCGACGTGGGTGCGCATCGACGCCCGGGCGGCCGCCTCCACCGCCTTGGGATCGCTCTCGCGCTTGGCCCTCCACTGCGCCATGGTCCAGCCGGCGGGCAGGTAGCCGTTGATCGGGTCGTGGGCGGAGGTCTGGTCGGTCAGCAGGTCGGGGCGGATGCCGCGCCGCACCATCTCGGGCAGGACCTCGGCGGCGTTGCCGAGCAGGGCGACCGAGCGGGCCTCGCCGGCCGCCGTCCAGCGCTCGATCATCGCCATCGCCTCGTCCAGCGTCTCCGCCTTCTCGTCGACGTAGCGGGTGCGCAGGCGGAAGTCGATGGACTCCGGGTTGCATTCGACGGCGAGGCAGCAGGCGCCGGCCATGACCGCCGCCAGCGGCTGGGCGCCGCCCATGCCGCCGAGGCCGGCGGTCAGCAGCCAGCGGCCGCGCAGGCTGCCGTCGTAGTGCTGGCGCCCCGCCTCGGCGAAGGTCTCGTAGGTCCCCTGGACGATGCCCTGGGTGCCGATGTAGATCCACGACCCCGCCGTCATCTGGCCGTACATGGCGAGGCCGCGCCGGTCGAGCTCGTTGAAATGGTCCCAGGTCGCCCAGCGCGGCACCAGGTTGGAGTTGGCGATCAGCACCCGCGGCGCCCCCTTGTGGGTGCGGAAGACGCCGACCGGCTTGCCCGACTGCACCAGCAGCGTCTCGTCCTCGTCCAGCGCGCGCAGGGTGGCGACGATGGTGTCGAAGTCGCGCCAGGTGCGGGCCGCGCGGCCGATGCCGCCGTAGACGACCAGCTCGTTCGGGTTCTCCGCGACGTCCGGGTCCAGGTTGTTCATCAGCATGCGCAGCGGGGCTTCGGTCAGCCAGCTCTTGGCCGTCAGCGTCGTCCCTCGCGGCGCCCGGATCTCGCGAACGTTGTGACGCGGGTTGCTCATGGGGTCTGTCCTTTGAGTGAATGGGCGATCGTCTCGAGCCCGGAAAGCACGGCCTGCAGGACACCGCGCAGACGCCCGGCCTTCTCGTCGTCGTAGCCGAAGGGCGGTTCCTCGGCGGCCAGGTGGGTGGACTGGGCGAGCTCCATCTGGACGGCGTGGACGCCGGTCTCGGGGCGGCCGAGGTGGCGCGTCGTCCAGCCGCCCCGGAAGCGGCCGTTCACCACGCTGGTGTAGCCGGCCGCGGCGGCGCACGTCGCCGCCACGTGCCCCTGCAGCCGGGGATCGCAGGTGCGGCCGCCGTCCGTCCCGATGTTGAAGTCCGGCAGGACGCCGTCGAACAGGTAGGGGACGCGCGAGCGGATCGAGTGGCAGTCGTACACCACGGCGACGCCGTGCAGCGCCTTCACCCGGTCGATCTCGGCCCGGAGCGCCGCGTGGTAGGGCGCGTGGAAGGCCGCGGTCCGGCGCCGGATCTCCGCCGCGTCCGGCTCCCGCCCCGGCAGCCAGATCGGCTGGCCGTCGAAGTCGGTGGTCGGCACCAGCCCAGTCGTGTTCTGGCCGGGATAGAGGCTGTCCCCCGACGGGTCCCGGTTGGCGTCGATCACGTAGCGGTGGAAGGTCGCGCGCACGGTGGTCGCGCCGGGCAGCAGCCCGGCGTAGAGACGGTGGACGTGCCAGTCCGTGTCGCGCAGCCGCAGTCCCTCGTCGTTCAGGCGCTCGGCGACGTCGGGCGGCACGTCGGTGCCGGTGTGGGGGAACGCCAGGATGACGGGCGATCCGCCCCGCTGGATCTCGACGGGGGTCATGGGTCGATCCTCCGGCCGCGGAAGAAGCGGCTGTGCAGGGGGTTGAAGCCGATGCGGCCGACCAGCTCGGCGGGCCGGCCGATGTCCCAGACCGCGAGGTCGGCGGCCTTGCCGGCCTCCAGCGTGCCGATCTCGCCGAGGCGGCCGAGCGCCCGGGCGGCCTCGCGCGTCACCCCGGCGACGCACTCCTCCACCGTCATCCGGAACAGGGTGGCGCCCATGTTCATGGTCAGCAGCAGCGAGGTCAGCGGCGACGTCCCGGGATTGCAGTCGGTGGCCAGCGCCATCCGCGTTCCCGCCGCGCGGAACAGCGCGACCGGCGGCTGGCGGGTCTCGCGCAGGAAGTAGTAGGCCCCGGGCAGGAGCACCGCGACCGTGCCGGCGGCCGCCATCCGTGCGGCGTCCTCGGCGTCGCAGTGCTCCAGGTGGTCGGCCGACAGGGCGCCGAACGAGGCGGCGAGCCGCGCCCCCCCCTGGTGCGAGAGCTGCTCGGCGTGCAGCTTGACCGGCAGGCCGAGCGCGCGGGCGTGGGCGAACAGCTCGGCCATCTCGGCGGCGGAGAAGGCGATGCCCTCGCAGAACCCGTCCACCGCGTCCACCAGCCCGCGGCGGTGCGCCTCGTCGAGGCCGGGGATCGCCACCTCGCGGATGTAGTCGGCGTTGCGCCCCTTGTACGCCGCCGGCGTGGCGTGGGCGGCGAGCCAGCTGGTGACGATGCGCACCGGCCGATGGGTCTCGAGGCGGCGGGCCGCCTCCAGCATCCGGCACTCGGAGTCGATGTCGAGGCCGTAGCCCGACTTCACCTCCACCGTCGTCACCCCTTCGGCCAGCAGGGCGTCCAGGCGCGGCAGCGCCTCGGCGACCAGGGCGTCGACCGACAGCGCCCGGGTCGCCTGCAGGGTGGCGTTGATGCCGCCGCCGGCGCGGGCGATCTCCTCGTAGCCGGCGCCGTTCAGGCGCATCTCGAACTCGTTGGTGCGGTTGCCGCCGTGCACCAGATGGGTGTGGCAGTCCACCAGCCCGGGCGTCACCCAGCGGCCCGCCAGGTCGACGGTCTCGTCGGCCGCGCCGCCGGCCAGGGCGCCGGCCAGGCCGTCCCGCGGCCCGACGTAGCCGAGCCGCTCGCCGTCGATCAGGACGGCGCCGTCCTCGACGACCCCCAGCCCGGGGCGGTCGGCGGCGAGCGTGGCGAGACGCGCGTTGGTCAGCAGCCGTTTCATCGGGTGCCCTCTTGCGTGGCGGGAGGGTGGAGGCGCAGGGACTCCGCCATGGCGGCGAGGTCCAGGCTCATGGGGCGGTCGTCGGCGTAGGCGGGAATGTGGGCACGCACGAAGCGGTAGAGGGCGTCGGTGCCCGCCGCCCGCGGCCGCGGCGCCGGCTGCAGGTCGTACGCCTGGGCCGCCGCCAGCGCCTCGATGGCCAGGATCTGCTCGACGTTGTCGAGGATCGACAGCAGCTTCAGCGCCGCCGGGGTGGCGTGCGTCAGCATGTCCTCCTGCTGGCCCGAGGTGATGCCGCCGTCGAGACTGGCCGGCGCCGCCAGACGGCGGCTCTCCGCCACCAGGGCGACCGCCGTGTACTGGGTGATCATGAAGCCCGACGTCACCCCGCTGCTGCCGGTCAGGAAGGGAGGCAGGCCGCTGACCAGCGGGTTGACCAGCCGGTCGAGCCGGCGCTCGGCGATGACGGCGAGCTGCGCCGCCGCCGTCGCCAGGGAGTCGAGCGCCAGGCCGAGGGCCGCGCCGACGGCGTGGGCCTGGGAGTGCACCAGCGGCGCCTCCGGGGTGCCGCTCACCGCGGGGTTGTCGGTCACGCTCTCCAGCTCGCGGTCGACGGTGTCCGCCACCTGGGCGAAGACGTCGCGCGCCGCGCCGTGGACGTGGGGTGTCGCCCGCAGGCTGAGGGGGTCCTGGGTGCGCGACCCCGCCGTCCCCGCCAGCATGGCGCTGCCGCCGAGCAAGGCCCGCATGCGCGCACCGACCTCCTGCAGCCCGGCCGAGCGGCGCAGGGCGAGCGCCCCTTCGGCGAAGACCTCGGCCTGGCAGCCCAGGTTCTCGTAGGTCATGGCGGCGACGGCGTCGGCCCAGTCGAGCAGGCGCGCCATGCGGGCCAGCGCCACGCAGGCGAGGCCGGTGGCGCACGGCGTCCCGTTCACCAGGCTGAGCCCTTCCTTGGCGCCCAGGACCAGCGGGCGCAGGCCGGCCCGCGCCATGGCCTCGGCGCCCGGGATGCGCTCGCCGCGGTGGACCGCGAAGCCCTCGCCGATGAGGACGATGCCGACGGCGGCGGTGTGGGTGAGATAGCCCACGGACCCGCGCGCCGGCACCACGGGCAGGACGTCCGCCGCCAGGAGCGCGCGCAGCGCGTCCACCACCTCCAGGCGGATGCCGGAATAGCCGTGGGCGAAGTTGGCGACCTGGGCCGTCATGACCGCCCGGGTCTCCGCCCGCCCCAGCGGCGCGCCGACGCCGCAGGCGTGGCTGAGCAGGATGTTGCGCGACAGCGCCTGCTGGCGCTCCAGGTCGATCACCACGTCGCACAGCGCGCCGACGCCGGTGTTGATGCCGTAGCCGCGGGTGTTGCGCGCCACCAGGGCGTCGACCAGGGCGCGCGAGCGGGCGACGCGCTGCCGCGCGGCCGGGGAGAGCTCCAGCGCCGCGCCCTCGGCGACGGCGGCGACCTCGCGCCAGCCGAGCGGCGCGTCGAGGCACACCACGTCAGGCATGGGCGGCCCCGTCGGCCTGGAACTGTCCCCGGCGGCGCACGAAGCGGGCGACGTAGTCGTTGGCGGGGTTCTTCAGGATGTCCTCCGGCGCGCCGACCTGGACGACGCGGCCGTCCTTGAGGATCGCGATCTCCGATCCGATCCGCAGGGCCTCCTCCAGGTCGTGGGTGATGAACACGATGGTCTTCCTCAGGTCGCGCTGCAGCTCCAGGAGCTGGTCCTGCATGTCGCTGCGGATCAGCGGGTCCAGTGCGCTGAACGCCTCGTCCATCAGGATCACGTCGGTGTCGGCGGCGAGCGCGCGGGCCAGGCCGACCCGCTGCTTCATGCCGCCGGAGAGCTGGTGCGGGAACTTGTCCTCGTAGCCGGCGAGCCCCACCCGCTCGATCCACTTCATGCCGATGGGGCGGGCGTCGCGCCTGGAGACGCCGCGCACGCGCTGGCCGTAGACGACGTTCTGCAGCACGGTGCGGTGGGGCAGCAGGCCGAAGCTCTGGAACACCATGCTGACGCGGTGCATGCGGAACTCGCGCAGCGCCTTGCGGTCGAGGCCGAGGATGTCGCGGCCGTCGAAGCGCAGCTCGCCGCTGGTCGGCTCGATCAGCCGGTTGACGTGGCGCACCAGGGTCGACTTCCCCGACCCCGACAGCCCCATGATGACGAAGATGCGGCCGCCGCCGATGTCCAGGCTGACGTCGTTGAGACCGACGCTGCAGCCGGTGCGCGCGAGGATCTCGTCCTTGTCCGCGCCGTCCCGGGCCATCGCCAGGGCGCGCTCGGCGTGCGACCCGAAGATCTTGTAAACGTTGCGGATTTCGATGTCAGCCATGGCCTTGCTCGTGGTTGCGCGGGCGCCCGAAGCCCTGGGTGACGCGGTCGAGGACGATGGCGAGGATGGTGATGCCGAGCCCGGCCTCCAGGCCCTTGCCGACATCGAGCGTCTGGATGCCGTTCAGCACCTGCTCGCCCAGGCCGCGCGCGCCGATCATCGAGGCGACGACGACCATCGACAGCGCCATCATGATCGTCTGGTTCAGGCCGGCCATGATCGTCGGCGTCGCCAGCGGCAGCTCGACCCCGAACAGGAGCTGCGCCCGCCCGCCGCCGAAGGCCTTGGCGGCCTCGACGACCTCGCGGTCGACGTGGCGGATGCCGAGGTCGGTCAGGCGGATCAGCGGCGGCACGGCGTAGATGATGGTGGCCAGCACCGCCGGCACCTTGCCGAGGCCGAACAGCATGATCGCCGGGATCAGGTAGACGAAGCTCGGCATGGTCTGCATGACGTCGAGCACCGGCAGGGTGACGTTGCGCACGACCGTGCTCTTGGCGAGCCAGATGCCCATGGGGACGCCGACCAGCACCGAGATGGCCGTCGCCATCAGCATCAGCGCCAGGGTCTGCATGGTGAGGTCCCACAGGCCGAGGACGCCGACCAGGAACAGCAGCACGGCCACCGCCACGGCGAGGGCCGGCCGGCGCGTCGCCTGCCACGCCAGGCCGGCGAAGGCGAGGATGACGACCCACCACGGCAGCCCGCGCAGGACCCATTCGACGGCCAGGATCGCCTGCAGGATCGTCTGCGAGATGGACTTGAAGACGAAGCCGTAGTGGATGACCAGGAACTGGACGAACGCGTTGATCGGCTCGCGGATGGAAACGTGCAGGGAATCGGGGAACATCGTGACGTCCTTCGGTCGCAGGGCCCGGGGCCTGGCGCGTGGGCTTCGAACTCAGGCCGGCGGGCGATCCGACCCGGGCTCCCCCCTCCCGGGGGAAGGGGGGAGCCGGACGCGGCCGCCCAGCGGGGTTCCGGCGCCGGCCCTTACTTCAGGCTGGCTTCGATCTTCGCCTTGGCGTCGGCCGACACCCAGGGGCCCCACACGTCGCCCTTGGTCTTCAGGAACTGCTTGGCGGCGGCGGCGGCATCGACCTTCTTGTCCACCATGTAGGCCAGGCTCCGGTTCAGCTCGTCCAGGGGGAAGGTCGCCTTCTCCAGGATCGCGACGATCTCCGGCGCCGCCTTGGCGAAGGCGCTGTTGAGGCCGTAGGCGACCTCCACGCTCGGGAAGGCGCAGCCGCGCTCGCGCTTGCCGTAGGCGCTGGTGAGCTCGGTCCAGCAGGCCTCGTCGTAGGGCGGCTCCTCGAGCTGGACGAGGTCGTACCGGCCCATGATGGCGGTCGGCGACCAGTAGTAGAACAGCAGCGGTTCGCGCTGCAGGTAGGCCGAGCTGATGGCGGCGTCCAGCGCGGTCCCCGTGCCGGGGCGGAAGTTCACGTACGCGTCGTCGAGCTTGTAGGCCTTCAGCTTGGCGGTGTTGACCCCCTCGCAGGTCCAGCCCGACGGGCAGTTGAGGAAGCGCCCCTTGGAGGGCTCCTCGGGATCGGCGAAGAGCTTGACGTACTTCGGATCGGCGAGCTGCTGGACGCTCTTCAGGTCCGGCGCCATCGGCTTGACGCCGCGGGCGGGATCGCCCTTGATGACGTAGTCCGGAACGAACCAGCCCTCGCTGGCCCCGACGAAGGTCTTGCCGACCGCCGTCACCGCGCCGGCCGCGACCGCGTTGTTCCAGACGTCGGAGCGGCCGAGCCACTCCTCGGCGAAGATCTGCACGTCGTTGTTGGCGGTGGCCTGCTCGAGCATCACCGAGTTGCCGGGGATCGCGTTGACCGTGCACCCGTACCCTTCGGCGAGGATCGTCTTGACCACTTCGGTGACGAAGGCTCCGCTTTCCCAGTCGATGCCGGCGAAGGTGACGGTCTTGCCGTCGCTGCAGTACGACGCCTGCGCGGTGCCGGCGGACAGGCCGATCGCGAGCCCGGCGGCGGCCAGGACGGAGTTCAGGTGACGGATTCGCATGGAGGCTCCTCGCGGTGGGGTGGGTGGTCTACGGGCGGGTGATCTTGCGCAGGACCCGCTGGAAGGCGCGGTCGACGGCGTCGTCGGCGTCGTGGCGCCGGTCGCGCACGACCCAGCGGCCGGCGACCATGACGTCGCGCACCGCATGGTCGCCGAGGGCGAAGATCCAGCGGTCGAGGATCTGGTCGCCGCGGGCGGCGGCGACGTACGGGCTGGCGGCGTCGAGCACGACCAGGTCGGCGCGCGCGCCGGCGCGGATGCCCGGCCGGCCGAGGCCGCACGCCTGCGCCCCTCCGGCCAGGGCGGCGTCGAACAGGGTGCGCCCCACCGACGCGCCGGGGCCGGCGGCCAGCCGGTTGCGCGCCCGGTCGCGCAGCCGCTGCCCGTATTCGAGCAGGCGCAGCTCCGCCGCGGCGTCGGTGGCGACGTGGCTGTCGGTGCCGATGCCGAAACGCCCGCCGGCCGCCCGGTAGTCGACCGCCGGAAACAGACCGTCGCCGAGGTTGGCCTCGGTGTGGGGGCACAGGCCGGCGACCGCGCCCGAGGCGGCCAGCCCGGCGGTCTCCGGCGGCGTCATGTGGGTGGCGTGGACGGCGCACCAGCGGTCGCCGACCGGCAGCGAGTCGAGCAGCCACTCCACCGGGCGCCGCCCGCTCCAGGCCAGGCAGGCGTCGACCTCGCGCTGCTGTTCGGCGACGTGGATGTGGATCGGGCCGCCCGTCGCCTCGCCGGCGAGCACGGCGGCCATCTCGTCCGGCGTGGCGGCGCGCAGCGAGTGGATCGCCAGGCCGAGCGTGGCGCCCTGGTCGCGGCAGGCCGGGGCGAGCGCCTCCAGCAGCGCCAGGAAGCGGTCGACGCCGTGGACGAACCGCCGCTGGCCGGCGTTCGGCGCGGCGCCGCCGAAATCGGCGTGGGCGTAGAAGACCGGCAGATGGGTCAGGCCGATGCCGGCGGTCCGCGCGGCGGCGAGGAGGCGCCGCGACATCTCCGCCGGGTCGGCGTAGGGCGCGCCGTCCTCGGCGTGGTGGAGGTAGTGGAATTCCGCGACGTGGCCGAAGCCGCCCTTCAGCATCTCGATGTAGAGCTTCGCCGCGATCGCCTCGACGTCGTCGGGCGACGCCGCGGCGTTGAGCCGGTACATGGCCTCGCGCCAGGTCCAGAAGCTGTCCTCGCCGCTGCCCGCGACCTCGCCCAGCCCGGCCATCGCCCGCTGCAGGGCGTGCGAGTGGAGGTTGGCCAGGGCCGGCAGGAGCGGGCCGGCCGCCCGTTCGTCCCCCGGCCCGACCGCCGCGCCCGGCTCCACCGCGAGGATGCGGCCGGTCTCGTCCAGCGTGACCGCGACGTCGCCCGCCCACCCCTCGTCGAGCAGGGCGGTTTCGGCAAAGATGCGTCGGCTGGGGCTGGGCATCGTCGAAATCCGTCGTAAGTTGTATAGGGAGGATGAGCAGGACAGGGCGCCTTTGCAAGAAAAATTTGCACATCCCAAGTTGCCCATTCTTTGCTCAATGTGGCGCGCGGTTGAGCGCCTGGGTCCCCGGGAACGCGCCTGAAACCCGCTCCAATCATCACGGGATCGTTGATTTTGCGGCGAGAAGGACGCATAGGTTTAGCGACGATCGCGCGAGTCGTCGGGGGCGCACCGCGCCCTCGCTCGCGCCCGCCAACGGAGAGCATGTCATGACAACTGCGGTAGCGCGCCCCGTCGGCGTTGACGGCGATGCCGGGCCGGGCCGCGGGGCGCCGCTCTACGAGACGGTCAAGCGGTTCGTCCGCGACCAGATCGAGAGCGGCGAATGGCCGGCCCACCACCAGATCCCGTCGGAGAACGAGATCGTCTCGACGCTGGGCGTCAGCCGCATGACCGCCAACCGGGCGCTGCGCGAGCTCGCCACGGAGGGGGCGATCGTCCGCATCAAGGGGAAAGGCTCGTTCGTCGCCCCGAAGAAGGGCAGCTCGCCCTTCCTCGAGATCCGCAACATCGCCGACGAGATCACCCGGCGCGGCCACAAGCACACGGCGAGGATCGTTCTCAACCACGAGGAAAGGGCCCTGCCCGAGGTCGCCGATTCCCTGGACGTGGAGATCGGCGGCGCCGTCTTCCACACCATCATCGTCCATTACGAGAACGACATGCCGATCCAGATCGAGGACCGGTTCGTCAGCCCGGACGCGGTGCCCGCCTATATGGAGCAGGACTTCCTCACGCTCACGCCCAACGCCTACCTGACCCGTGTCGCGCCGATCACGGGAAGCGAGCAGGTGGTCGAGGCGGTCTCGCCGCAGCCCTGGGAATGCAAGCTGCTGGCGATTTCCCGCGCCGAGCCGTGCCTGATGGTGCGGCGGACGACGTGGTCCGGTCCGCGCAAGATCACCGCCGTCCGCCTGCTGTATCCCGGCTCGCGCTACCGCCTGGAAAGCGCCGCGGCGGCCGGCGCCGAGGGGTGATGTACATACAAGGCGGACCGGAGCGCGCGCCGCGAGGCGACCGGACGCCCCGCACCCCGCCGGCGACGGGTCCGGGACGGCCGGTCGGCCGCCGGAGAAAGATGTCGATGACGCCCCGCCGGCGCGCTATGTAGGCGGGATGAACACAGACGACGGTTTCGAGATCTTCGTGGTGACCTCGCCGGGCCTGGAGGCCGTGCTCTGCGACGAACTGCGGGCGAAGGGGTTCGCCGAGCCCACGCCGGTCAAGGGCGGCGTGACGGTCCGCGGCGGCTGGCCGGAGGTCTGGCGGGCGAACCTCGAGGTCCGCGGCGCCACCCGCGTCCTCGCCCGCATCGGCGCCTTCCGGGCCTTCCATCTCGCCCAGCTCGACAAGCGGGCGCGCCGCCTGGCGTGGGGCGACGTGCTGCGGCCCGACGTGCCGGTGCGCGTCGAGGCGGCCTGCAAGGGGTCCCGCATCTACCACGCCGGGGCGGCGGCGCAGCGCATCGAACGGGCGATCCACGAGGAACTCGGCGCCCCGGTTGCGCCCGACGCCGACGTCAGCATCAAGGCGCGCATCGACGACGACCTGTGCACCATCAGCGTCGACACGTCGGGCGAGTCCCTGCACAAGCGCAACCACAAGGAGGCCGTGCACAAGGCGCCGATGCGGGAGACCCTGGCGTCGCTGTTCCTGCGCCAGTGCGGCTACGACGGCGGCGAGCCCGTCGTCGACCCGATGTGCGGGTCGGGGACCTTCGTCATCGAGGCGGCCGAGATCGCCGCCGGCCTCGCCCCCGGCCGGTCGCGGCGCTTCGCCTTCGAACGGCTCGCGACCTTCGACGCGGCGGCTTGGCAGCGCCTGCGCGGCACCGGCGCCGGCGCCGCGGCCGGGACCGTCCCGGCCGTCCGCTTCCACGGCAGCGACCGCGACGCCGGCGCGATCGCCATGAGCCGGGCCAACGCGGAGCGGGCCGGCGTCGCCGGGCTGACGGAGTTCCGCCAGCACGCGGTCAGCGACCTCGTCCCGCCGGAGGGGCCGCCCGGCCTCGTCATCGTCAACCCGCCCTACGGCACCCGCATCGGCGACAAGAAGCCCCTGCACGCCCTCTACCACGCCCTCGGGCAGACGCTCCTGTCCCGGTTCTCCGGCTGGAGGGTGGGGCTGGTGACGAGCGAGCCGTCGCTCGCCAAGGCGTCGGGCCTGCCCTTCGCGCCGCCGGCCGTCACGGCGTCGCACGGCGGCGTGCGCGTGTCCCTGTTCCAGACCGGCCCGCTGGCGTGACGGCGGGGCGGCCGCCGGGAGCGGCCGGGCAGGGTGATCGCATTTGGTTGTTTTGCCCTCCCCCGCCCCGGGAGAGGGAGAATTCCAGCGTCCGCCACAAGAGCCAAATTCAAGTGCGGTGACCCTGCCGGCCGCTCCGCCGGCTCTTGCAATCCGCCGCGGGGCCTGCGATGGTGGCGGCGATGGTGCCCCCGAACCGTCGGGTCCGGGGGGTAAAAGGGAACGCGGTGAGGACGGCGACGTCCGAAGCCGAGGCTGCCCCCGCAACTGTGAGCGGCGAGCCCACCCTCCACGAAACCACTGGCCCCCTGCGGGGCTGGGAAGGTCGGGGGGCGGGCGGCGACCCGCGAGCCAGGAAACCTGCCATCGTCCGATCAATCCAACCCGCCGGGTGGGCGGAGAGAGGACGTTGACCCATGCCGTGTGTCGCCGCTTTCGCCGGCAGGCCCCTTGCCGTGCGCCCGACCGGACCCGCTGCCGCCGCGGCGGGAGCCGAACCGCCGGGCGCCTTCCCGCCGTCCGGCGGGCAGCCGTCCGCGCCCCTTCCCCGTCGCTGACCCCCCGACCATGGTCGGGCGGCCCTTCCCGGCCGCCGTGCCCGCGGACCCGACCGCGGGCGCGGCGCCGTCCGCCGCGCGCCGGTGGCCGGCCGGCGCCGACCGTTCCTCCCGCCGGAGACGCCTCCCATGACCGCTGCCCTTCGCGCGAAGGTCCCCGCCACCGTCGTCACCGGCTTCCTCGGCGCCGGCAAGACCACCCTGATCCGCAGCCTGCTGGAGCAGGCGAACGGGCGCCGGCTGGCGCTCATCGTCAACGAGTTCGGCGACGTCGGCGTCGACGGTGAGATCCTGCGCGCCTGCGGCGTCGAGGGCTGCCGCGACGACGACGTGATCGAGCTGGCCAACGGCTGCCTGTGCTGCACCGTCGCCGACGACTTCGTGCCGGCCATCGAGGCGCTGCTGGCCCGCCCCGCCCCGCCCGAGCACATCCTGATCGAGACGTCCGGGCTGGCCCTGCCCAAGCCGCTGGTCAAGGCCTTCAACTGGCCGGCGGTGCGGACGCGGGTCACCGTCGACGGGGTGGTCGCCGTGGTCGACGCGGCCGCCGCCGCCGAGGGCCGCTTCGCCCCCGACCCGGCGGCGCTGGCGGCGCAGCGCCGGGAGGCGGGCACCGTCGACCACGAGACGCCGATCGAGGAGGTGTTCGAGGACCAGCTCCTCTGTGCCGACCTGATCGTCGTCAACAAGACCGACCTGGTCGACGAGGCCGGGCTGGACCGGGTGGAGGCGCTGATCCGCGCCGCCCTGCCGCGCGAAGCCAAGCTGGTGCGCACCGCCGGCGGCCGCGCCGACCCGCGCGTCCTGCTGGGGCTGGCCGCGGCGGCGGAGGACGACCTGGCGCGCCGCCCCAGCCATCACGACGGCGCCGACGAGCACGACCACGACGACTTCACCAGCTTCGTCGTCGAGCTGGCGCCGCAGGCCGATCCGGAGGCGCTGACGGAGCGCCTGCGCGGCATCGCCGCCGCCCACGGCGTGCTGCGCCTGAAAGGCTTCGTCGACGTGCCGGGCAAGCCCATGCGGCTGCTGGTGCAGGGGGTGGGCGTCCGCGTGCAGGCCCATTTCGACCGGCTGTGGACGCCGGGCGAGCCGCGCGTCGGCCGGCTCGTGGTGATCGGCGAGACCGGGCTGGACCGCGCGGCGGTGGAGGCGGCGCTCGCCGGCTGATCCATGCGGCTGTCCAAGGAGAGGGGAGAGATCGTCATGACCGGCCCGACCGCGGCGTCCCGGCCGCGACGGCGCGGCGCCTGTCCCGGCGTGCTGGCGCCCATGGCGGTGGGCGACGGGCTGCTGGTGCGCCTGCGGGTGCCGGCCGGCGCGCTGCCCGCCGCCGCCGCGCGGCGCGTCGCCGCCCTCGCGGCCGGCCACGGCAACGGCCTGCTGGAGCTCAGCCACCGCGGCAACCTGCAGATCCGCGGCGTGCGGACGGCGTCCATGCCGGCGGTGACGGAGGTCCTCGGGGCCCTCGGCCTGGTGGCGGCGGATGCGGCCAGCGAGGCGGTGCGCAACGTCCTGTCCGCCCCCGCCGCCGGCATCGACGGGCAGGCGCTGCTCGACGTGCGGCCGCTGGCGCTGGCGCTGGACGCGCGCCTGGCGGCCGATGCCGGCCTGCACCGCCTGCCGCCCAAGTTCGGCTTCGTGATCGACGGCGGCGGCCGCGCCCACCTCGCCGACAGCCGCGCCGACCTGCGCTTCGACGCCGTCGCGACGCCGGACGGCGCGCGCTTCCGGGTGGCGGCCGGCGGCGCCCTGGCCGACGCCGTGCCGCTCGGCCTGTGCGCGCCCGACGCCCTGGTGGCGACCGCGGCCGCCGCCGCCACGGCCTTCCTGGAGCTGCGCTCCGCCCTGGCGGAACCGCCGCGGCGCATGGCCGGGCTGGTGGCGGCGTGCGGAGCGGCCGGGCTGCGGACCCGCGTCGCCGGCCTCGCCCCGCTCGACGACCCGGCGCCGCCGGTGCGCCCGGCCCGCGCGGCGCTCGGCGCGCGTCCCGGCTGGCTGGGCGTGGCCTTCCCCTTCGGGCGGCTGACGGCCGCCGCCCTCGACGCGCTGGCGGGACTGGCCGAAGCCCATGGGACCGGCGAGCTGCGCCTCACCCCCTGGCGGGCGCTCCTGCTGCCCGGAGTCGGCGCCGCCGCGGCCGACCCTGCAAGGCGCCTTGGCGCCGTCCTCGACGACGGCGACCCGCGCCTGCGGGTGAGCGCGTGCAGCGGCGCCGCGGGCTGCGACGCCGGCACCACCGACACCCACGCCGACGCCCTGGCGCTGGCCCGGACCGCGCCGGCGCTGCTGGCGGCCGGCGCCGTCGCCCACCTCGCGGGTTGCGGGAAGGGCTGCGCCCATCCGGCGCCCGCCACCGTCACGCTGACCGCCGGCGACGGGCGCTACGACCTCGGCGTGCGCGCCGCCCCCGGCGGCCCGGCGTTGCGCCGCGGCCTGGCGCCGGCCGATGCGGTCGCCGCCGTCGCCGCCCTGGACCGCCTCTTCGACGCCCGCCGCCGGCCGGGAGAGGATGCGGACGCGGCGCTCGCCCGCCTCGCCCCCGACCTTGCCCAGACCTTCATCCGGGAGGAGCCCGCCGGTGCCTGAGCCGCGCTACGACTACGTCCGCGACGGGGCGGCCATCTACCGCCAGTCCTTCGCCACCATCCGGGCGGAGGCCGCGCTGGACCACCTGCCCGACGACCTGCGGCCGGTGGCGGTGCGCATCATCCACGCCTGCGGCATGGTGGAGGTGGCGGCCGACCTCGCCTTCTCGCCGGACGTGGCGGCCGCCGCCCGGGCCGCGCTGCAGGCCGGCGCGCCCGTCCTGTGCGACAGCGAGATGGTGGCCCACGGCATCACCCGCGCCCGGCTGCCGACCGGCAACGCCGTCCTGTGCACGCTGCGCGATCCCGCCGTGCCGGATCTGGCGCGGGCCGTCGGCAACACCCGCTCGGCGGCGGCGCTGGAGCTGTGGCGGCCCCGCCTCGCGGGGTCGCTGGTCGCCATCGGCAACGCGCCGACGGCGCTGTTCCGTCTCCTGGAGATGCTGCAGGACGGCGCCCCGCGGCCGGCGGCGATCCTCGGCTTCCCCGTCGGCTTCGTCGGGGCGGCCGAGAGCAAGGAGGCGCTGGCCGAGAGCGCCCTCGGCATCCCCTATCTCGCCGTGCGCGGCCGGCGGGGCGGCAGCGCCATGGCGGCGGCCGCGGTCAACGCGCTGGCGAGCGAGGACGAATGAGCACGGCGACGATCCCCACCGGCACCTTCTACGGCATCGGCACCGGCCCCGGCGACCCCGAGCTGATGACGCTGAAGGCCGTGCGCCTCCTGCGCTCCTGCCCGGTGGTGGCCTATTTCTGCAAGCGCGGCAGCCGCGGCAACGCCCGCCGCATCGCCGACGGCTTCATCGGCGCCGAACACACCGAGGTGCCGCTGGTCTATCCCGTCACCACCGAGCTGGCGGTCGACGATCCCGACTACGGCCGGCGGATCGAGGACTTCTTCGACCGCTCGGCCGAGGCGGTGGCGGAACACTTGGCGGCCGGCCGGTCGGTGGCGGCGCTCAACGAAGGCGACCCCTTCTTCTACGGCTCCTTCATGCACCTGTTCCTGCGCCTCGCCGGCCGCTTCCCGGTGGAGGTCGTGCCGGGCGTGACCTCGGTGGCCGGCTGCGCGGCGCTGCTGCCGTCGCCGCTGACCATGCGCGACGACGTGCTGTCGGTCATCCCCGGCACCCTGCCGGAGGCGGAGCTGGTGCGCGCGCTGGCCGACGCCGACGCCGCCGTGGTCATGAAGCTCGGCCACAACCTGCCCAAGGTGCGGCGCGCCGTCCACGCCGCCGGCCTGGCGGAGCGGGCGTGGTACGTCGAGCGCGGCACCATGGCGGACCAGCGCGTGCTGCCGCTGGCCGAGGCGCCGGCCGACGGCGCGCCCTACTTCTCCATGGTTCTGCTCCCCGGCCGGGGGCTGCGGCGATGAGTGGCGGCCGCATCGCCATCGTCGGCCTGGGGCCGGGAACCGACGAGTGGCTGACGCCGGAGGCGCGGCGCGAGGTGGCCGAGGCCGGCGACCTCGTCGGCTACGGCCCCTACCTCGACCGGCTGCCCGCCGGCCCGCAGGTCCGCCACGCCTCCGACAACCGGGCGGAGCTGGAGCGCGCCCGGCTGGCGCTCGACCTCGCCGCCGCCGGGCGGCGGGTGGCGGTGGTGTCGGGCGGCGACCCCGGCGTCTTCGCCATGGCCGCCGCCGTGTTCGAGGCGCTGGAGACGGGCGGCGACGCCCGCTGGCCGGGGGTGGAGATCCGCGTGTGCCCCGGCGTCTCGGCCATGCAGGCCGCGGCGGCGCGGGCCGGTGCGCCGCTCGGCCACGATTTCTGCGCCATCTCGCTGTCGGACAACCTGAAGCCGTGGGAGGTGGTGGTGCGCCGGCTGCGCCTCGCCGCCGAGGCCGACTTCGTGATCGCCCTCTACAACCCGGTCTCGCGCGCCCGCCCCTGGCAGCTCGGCGCCGCCTTGGCGGCGCTGCGCACCGTGCGCGCACCGCAGACGCCGGTGATCCTCGGCCAAGCCGTCGGGCGCCCGGACGAGCGGCTGACCGTCACCACGCTGGCCGCCGTCGACCCGGCCGCCGCCGACATGCGCACGGTGGTGATCGTCGGCGCCTCCCACACCCGCACCGTCGCCCGCGACGGCGCAGCACCCTGGGTCTACACCCCGCGCCGCTACGGGAGCGCAGGATGAGCGTGCCCGGCCGTCCCGTCGCCGCCCGCCCGCGCCGCCGCGGCCCCCCGCCCTCACCCGGAACGGCCGAGGGCGCCGTCCAGCCATTCCAGCGCCGCCGCCACGTCGTGGACGACCGGCGCGGCGCCGGCCGGCGGCCGGTCCACCATCACCACGGGGATGCCGCGCCGCCGGGCCGCGTCCAGCTTCGGCCGCGTCGCCGCGCCGCCGCTGTTCTTGCTGACGAGGACGTCGATGCCGTGCGCCTCCAGCAGCGCCAGTTCCCCCTCCAGGGCGAACGGGCCGCGGTCGAGCACCAGCGTGCAGCGGGGCAGCGCCGGCATCGGGTCGGGGGGATCCACGGCGCGGATCAGGTAGGACTTCTCCGGCACCCGCGCGAACGGCGCCAGCTCCTGCCGGCCGACGGTGAGGAACACCCGCTCGCCCAGATCGCGCAGCGCGTCGGCGGCCGCCGCCATGCCGGGAGCGGCGATCCAGCGGTCGCCCGGCCGTGGCGTCCACGGGGCGCGGCTCAGCACCAGCAGGGGCACGCCGCGCAACGCGCAGGCCGCCACGGCGTTGGCGGAGATGCGGGCGGCGAACGGGTGCGTCGCGTCGATCACCGCGGCGATCCCGTGCGCCTCCAGGTGAGCCGCCAGACCGTCGACGCCGCCGAAGCCGCCGATGCGGGTGGGCAGGGGCGGCAGCGCCGGATTGGCCGTGCGCCCGGCCAGCGACACCGTCGCGGCGATCGCGGGATGGCCGGCCAGCCGACGGGCCAGCGCCGTGGCCTCCGTGGTGCCGCCGAGGATCAGGACCTTCATCGGACGCTCGCTTCCCAGGGCGGAGAGCGTCCATGACTAGCACATCCGCCGTTCCGGTGAAGCGCTGGCTGTCGGTCGTCGGCCTCGGCGAGGACGGTTGGGACGGGCTGGCCCCGGCCGCCCGCGCCCTGGTCGAGGGCGCCGGGCTGCTCGCCGGCGGCGCCCGCCATCTCGCGCTGGTGCCGGTGCGGCCCGGCCAGGAGCGGCTGACCTGGCCGTCGCCGCTGGGCGACGCCGTCCCGGCCCTGCTGGCGCGCCGCGGCCGCCCGGTCTGCGTGCTGGCGAGCGGCGATCCCTCGTGGTTCGGCGTCGCCGCCACCCTCGGCCGCGCCGTCCCGGCCGACGAAATGCTGGTCGTCCCCACGCCGTCCGCCTTCAGCCTCGCCGCCGCCCGGCTGGGTTGGGCGCTGCAGGACGTCGCCTGCCTGTCGGTGCACGGACGGCCGCTGGAGACGGTGCTGCCGCACCTGCAGCCCGGCGCCCGCCTGCTGGTCCTGAGCTGGGACGGCACGACGCCGGCGCGGCTGGCGGCGCTGCTCAGCGCCCACGGCTTCGGCGCGGCCCGCCTCACCGTGCTGGAACGGCTGGGCGGCCCGCGCGAGCGGCTGTCGGCGGCGACCGCCGCCGCCTGGGACGAGGCGCGCACCGACGACCTGAACACCGTCGCGGTGGACTGCCTCGCCGGGCCGGGCGCGCGGGTGCTGGCGCGCGCCCCCGGCCTGCCCGACGACTGGTTCGCCCACGACGGCCAGATCACCAAGCGCGAGGTGCGCGCCCTCACCCTGTCGCTGCTGGCGCCGCGGCGCGGCGAGCGCCTGTGGGACGTCGGCGCCGGCGCCGGCTCCATCGGCGTGGAATGGATGCTGGCCGATCCCGCCAACCGCGCGGTGGCCGTCGAGGCGCGGGCCGACCGGGCGGCGCGCATTCCCGTCAACGCCGCCGCCTTCGGCGTGCCCGCCCTGGAGCTGGTGTGCGGCAGGGCGCCCGACGCGCTGGCCGGGCTCCCCGCCCCCGACGCGGTGTTCATCGGCGGCGGGCTGACGGAGCCCGGCGTGGTCGAGGCGTGCTGGGCCGCCCTGCGGCCCGGCGGCCGGCTGTGCGCGAACGCCGTCACCGTGGAGGGCGAAGCGGCCCTGGCGGCCTGGACGCACCGGCTGGGCGGCGCGCTCACCCGGGTGGCGGTCAGCCGGGCGGCGCCGCTGGGCGGCTTCCTCGGCTGGCGGCCGCTGGCGCCGGTGACCCTGTGGCGCGCCGACAAGCCGTGGAGCCCGTCGTGAGGCGGACCGTCATCGCCGCCGGCCTGGGCTGCCGCCGGGGCTGCGACGGCCGCGAGATCGCCGGGCTGGTGCGCACCGCCTTCGCCGCCGCCGGCCTCGACGACGGCGCGCGCGCCGCCACCGTGCTGTTCGCGCCCGACGCCAAGCGTGACGAGCCGGGGCTGGCCGACGCCGCCCGCCGGCTGGCCCTGCCCCTGCGCTTCCTGCCGCGCGACGCCCTGGCCGCCGTCGCCGGCCGCACCGTCACGCGCTCCGCCCGCGTCGCCGCGGCGGTCGGGCTGCCGTCGGTCGCCGAGGCGGCGGCGCTCGCCGGGGCCGGCCCCGGCGGCCGCCTGCTGCTGCCGCGGCTGTCCACCCCGCGCGCCACCTGCGCCCTCGCCGTGCCGGAGACCCCGCCATGACCGTCCACTTCATCGGCGCCGGACCCGGCGCCCCGGACCTGCTGACGATCCGCGGCCGCGACCTGATCGCCGCGTGCCCGGTCTGCCTCTACGCCGGGTCGCTGGTGCCGCAGGCGGTCCTCGCCCACGCGCCGGCGGGGGCGCGGCTGGTCGACACCGCGCCGCTGACGCTCGACGGCATCATCGAGGAGATGGAGCGGGCCCACGCGGCGGGGCAGGACGTGGCGCGGCTGCATTCCGGCGACCTCTCCGTGTTCAGCGCCGTGGGCGAGCAGACACGGCGCCTGCGCGAGCGCGGCATCCCCTACACGATCACCCCGGGCGTGCCGGCCTTCGCCGCCGCCGCCGCCGCGCTGGGGCGCGAGCTGACGCTGCCGGAGGTCGGCCAGACCGTGATCCTGACGCGCACCGCCGGACGGGCGTCGGCGATGCCGGAGGGCGAGACGCTGGAGGCGCTGGGCGCCACGGGCGCGACGCTGGCCATCCACCTGTCGATCCACGCCCTCGACCGCGTGGTGGAGCGGCTGACCCCGCTCTACGGCGCCGGCTGCCCGGCCGCCGTGGTCTACCGCGCCTCCTGGCCCGACGAGCGGGTGCTGACCGGCACCCTGGCGACCATCGCCGGGCAGGTGGCGGCGGCGCCGATCGAGCGGACGGCGCTGATCCTGGTCGGCCCGGTCCTGGGGTCGGAGGATTTCCGCTGCAGCGCCCTCTACGACGGCACGCACGCGCGCCGCTACCGCGGGCTCGATCCGTGACCGGCCGGGCCGCGCCAGTCCGCCACGCCGGCGATGCCGCCGGACCGGTCGACGGCCAGCACCTCGACCGCCACCGGTGCGCCGTCGAGCACGCCCAGCGCCACCGCCTGCGCCGACGCGGCGATGCGGTCCGCCAGCGGCAGGCCGGCGCCGCGCGCCATCTCCAGCACCTGGGCGGCGGTGTTGGCACGGCGCGCCGCGCCGGCCAGCTCCGTCCCGGCGCCGAGCTCGGCGAGCCGGCCGGCCAGCCAGTCCAGGTCGACGGCGCTGCGCTTGGAGTGGAGATCGAGGGCCCCCCGGGCCAGCTTGCTCAACTTGGCGAAGCCGCCGGCCAGGGTCAGGCGCGGCACCGGGTGGCGGCGCAGGTACTTGAGCGTGCCGCCGGCGAAGTCGCCCATGTCGATCAGCGCCGTCTCCGGCAGTCCGTGGCGCCGCACCGCCGCCGCCTCCGAGGTGGCGCCGGTGCAGGCCGCGACGTGGCCGATCCCGCCGGCCCGCGCCACGTCGATGCCGCGGTGGATCGAGGCGATCCAGGCGCCGCACGAATAGGGGACGACGATGCCGGTGGTGCCCAGGATCGACAGGCCGCCGACGATGCCCAGGCGGCCGTTCATGGTGCGCCGCGCCAGCGCCTCCCCGCCGGGAATCGAGACCTCCACCACCGCGTCGGCGGGCACCCCGGCGGCGGCCGCCGCCGCCTCGACGGCGCGGCGGATCATCGCCCGCGGCACCGGGTTGATGGCCGGCTCGCCCACCGGCACCGGCAGGCCGGGCCGGGTGACGGTGCCGACCCCCTCGCCGGCGCGGAACGCGATGCCGCCGCCGGCCGGGCCGCGGGCGACGCGGGCGCGCACTTCGGCGCCGTGGGTCACGTCGGGATCGTCGCCGGCGTCCTTCACCACGCCGGCCGCCGCCCAGCCGTCGCCGCGGTCGGTCCAGGCCAGCGCGAAGGCGGGCGTCCGGCCGCCGGGCAGGACGACGGTCACCGGATCCGGGAAGGCGCCGCCGAACAGCGCCGCCGCCGCGGCGCCGGCCGCGGCGGCGGCGCAGGTTCCCGTCGTCCAGCCGTGGCGCAGCGGCCGGTCGGCCGGCGCGCCTTCGTCCATCCCGTCGTTCCCGGCTGAGTGTCCCGTCATGATCCCGTCCGGCCCGCTCTCCCCACACGGTCTACGGCAAGGGGCTGCCGCCGTCCACGGCGCGATCATTCCGCGCGGCCTCGTCGTCGCCGCCCCGGCCTCCGGGGCGGGGAAGACCACGGTCGCCCTGGGCCTGCTCGCCGCGTTGCGCGCCCGCGGCCTGGCGGTCGGCGCCGCGAAGGTCGGGCCGGACTACATCGACCCGGCGTTCCACGCCGCCGCCTGCGGCCGCCCGGGCCTCAACCTGGACAGCTGGGCGATGGCCCCGCCGCTGCTGGACGGCCTGATCGCGCAGGCCGGCGCCGGCGTCGGGCTGGTGGTGTGCGAAGGGGTGATGGGGCTGTTCGACGGCGCCGCCGGCCCGGGCGTCGCCGGCGACGGCGCCACCGCCGACATCGCGGCGCGCACGGGGTGGCCGGTGGTCCTGGTGGTCGACGTGCGCGGCCAGTCCCACTCCGCGGCGGCGCTGGTGCGCGGCTTCGCCGGCCACCGCCGCGCCGTGCGGATCGGCGGCGTCATCCTGAACGCCGTGGGCAGCCCGCGCCACCGCGCCATGGTCGAGTCCGCCCTGGCCGAGACCGGCGTGCCCGTGCTGGGCGCCCTGCCCCGCGACCCCGCGGCCGTCCTCCCGGAACGCCACCTCGGCCTCGTCCAGGCCCAGGAGACGGCCGGGCTGGCGGAGCGCATCGCCCGGCTCGGCCGGCTGGTGGCGGCGCACGTCGACCTGGACCGGGTGGCCGCGCTGGCCACGGCGACGGCGACGCCGCCGGCCGCCGCCCGCCCTCCCCTGCCCCCGCTCGGCCAACGGATCGCCGTGGCCCGCGACGTCGCCTTCGCCTTCCTCTACCCGCACCTGCTGGACGGCTGGCGCCAGGCCGGCGCCGAGCTGACGTTCTTCTCGCCGCTGGCCGACGAGCCGCCGCCGCCCGACGTCGACGCCGTCTTCCTGCCCGGCGGCTACCCGGAGCTGCACGCCGGCCGCCTCGCCGCCGCCGCGCGCTTCCGCGCCGGGCTGCGCGCCGCCGCCCGCACCGGCCCGGTGTACGGGGAGTGCGGCGGCTACATGGTCATGGGGGAGACGCTGGAGAGCGCCGACGGCACCGTCCATCCCATGACCGGCCTGCTCGGCCTGCGCACCTCCTTCGCGCGGCGGCGCCTGCACCTCGGCTACCGCCGGGTGCGGCTGCTGGCCGACACGCCGCTGGGGCGCGCCGGCGACGCCTTCACCGGGCACGAATTCCACTACGCCACCACGGTGGACGGCGGCGGCGACCCGCCCCTGTTCGCCTGCACCGCGGCCGACGGGACGGACCTCGCCGCCGCCGGCGGGCGGCGGGGATTCGCCGCCGGCTCGTTCGTCCACCTCATCGCCGACACCCGGCCGACCGCCGCCCCGCCGGCGGACCGCTTGCGGCTTGACAGCGACGCCGCGGCGGAGCCATCTTCCGACAAACGTAATGTTATAACATAACGTTTCCCCCTCCGGGAGCCGTCGCCCCCTTCCATGGAAAGTGCCGATGCCGAACACCCTCCCCGCGCTGCTGCTGCTCGCCGCCGCCGTCCTCGCCCCGTCGGCCGGGCTGGCGGACATGGCCACCCGCTACCCCCTGACCCTGCGGAACTGCGGGGTGAGCGTCACCTTCGAGAGGGCGCCGCAGCGGGTCGTCTCGATCGGCCAGAGCAGCACCGAGATCCTGCTGTCCCTCGGCCTCGCCACGCGGATGGTGGGAACGGCGGTGTGGTTCAGCCCGGTCCTGGAGCGGTTCGCGGCGGCGAACGCCGGCATCGAACGCCTCGCCGACAACGACCCCAGCTTCGAGGCCGTGGTCGCCCGCGAGCCCGAGCTGGTGACCGCCCAGTTCGAGTGGCACGTCGGCCCGAACGGGTCCGTCGCCACCCGCGAGCAGTTCGCACGCCTGGGCATCCCGACCTACGTGTCGCCGGCCGATTGCGCCAAGGACAACACGACCGGCGGCGACGGCACGCGCAAGGCGCCGTTCGCCATGGACCTCGTCCACCAGGAGATCCGCGAACTCGCGGCGATCTTCGACGTCCGGGACCGCGGCGAGGCGCTGATCGCCGACCTCGCGGCGCGCGAGGCCGACGCCGTCGCCTCGGTGAAGGGCATCGATGCCCGGGACGTGTCGGCCGTGGTCTGGTTCTCCAGCAAGGAGGTCCAGGGGGACGCCTTCGTCGCCGGGGCGAACGGGGTCCCCGCCTATCTCCTGAAGACGCTCGGCGCCCGCAACGTCATCACCGTCGACGACGAGTGGCCGCTGACGAGCTGGGAGAGCATCAGCGCCGCCGATCCCACCGTGATCGTCATGGCGCAGATGTCGCGGCGGCGCTACGCCGCGGACGACACCGCGGCGAAGCTGCGTTTCCTCGAGACCGATCCGGTCGTCGGCAAGCTCGACGCGGTGCGGAACCGGCGGTTCGTCCTGATGGACGTCGAGGCGATGCACCCATCGATCCGCACGGTCGACGGCATCGAGGCGCTCGCCGCCGGGATCACCCGGTTCGGGCTGCTGAATTGACGCGCACGCCGCCCGCCGGCGCCGGGTGGCGCGTGCGCGCCGCCGCCGCCCTGCTGGCGCTCGCCGTCCTGGCGGTCGCCGTCGCCCTCGCCGTGTCGATCGGCGAGATGCCGATCGCGCTAGGGACGGCCGCCAAGGCGGTGAGCAACGGCCTGCTGGGAACCGGTTTCCTGCTCAACCCCATCCACGAGGGCGTGATCTGGGAGTACCGGCTGAGCCGGGCCCTGGTCGCCGCCAGCGCCGGCGCGGCGCTCGCGGTGTCCGGCGCCGTCCTGCAGGCGCTGCTGCGCAACCCGCTGGCGGAGCCGTACCTGCTGGGCATCTCCGCCGGGGCGTCGACCGGGGCGGTGGCGGTCATGATCGTCGGCTTGGGCGGCGGCGCGCTCTCCCTGTCCGGCGGCGCCTTCGCCGGCGCCGTCGCGGCCTTCGCGCTGGTGGCCCTCCTGGCGGCCGGCGCGGGTGGCGGGCTGGACCGCATCATCCTCGCCGGCGTCGCCGGCTCGCAGCTCTTCAACGCCGTCACCTCCTACCTCGTGACCACCTCCGCCAACGCCGAGCAGGCGCGCGGCGTGATGTTCTGGCTGCTCGGCAACCTCGGCGGCGTGCGCTGGCCGGACGTGCATCTGGCGGCGCCGGTGGCCGTGCTCGGCGCCGCCGCCTGCCTGGTCCACGTCCGCGCGCTCGACGCCTTCACCTTCGGCACCGATGCCGCGGCCGCCCTGGGCGTCGCGGTCGGCCGCGTCCGCGTCGTCCTGTTCGGGCTGACGGCGGCCATGACCGCGACGATGGTCAGCATCGTCGGCTCGATCGGCTTCGTCGGGCTGGTGGTTCCCCACGCCGCGCGCTTCCTCGTCGGGCCGGGCCACGCGCGGCTCCTGCCCACCACCTTCATGATGGGCGCGGTCTTCATGGTGCTCGCCGACGTCGTGTCGCGGACCATCGTCCCGCAGCAGGTCCTGCCGATCGGCGTCGTCACCGCCCTGTTCGGGGCGCCCGCCTTCGCCGTCATCCTCTTCCGGGCGCGGCGGCCGGCATGACCATCACGGCACGCGACGTGCGCTGGGCGGCGGCGGGCCGGATGATCGTCGACGGCGTGTCGATCGCGGCGGCGCCCGGCAAGGTCCTCGGCCTCATCGGGCCGAACGGCTCCGGCAAGTCCAGCCTGCTGCGCCTGCTCTGCCGGCTGCGCCGCGTCGCCTCCGGCGTGGTGACGCTGGGCGGGACGGACATCGCCGCCCTGCCGAACCGGGCGATCGCCCGACGCGTCGCCCTGGTCGAGCAGCAGGCGGCCACCGACGCCGACGTCACGGTCGTCGACGTCGTCCGCCTCGGCCGCACACCCCACCGCGGCCCCTTCGCCCCCTGGGCGGCGGCGGACGAGGCGGCGGTGGAGAGCGCGCTGGCGCACGTCGGCATGAGCGGCCGGCGCGCCCAGCCGTGGCACACCCTCTCCGGCGGGGAGCGCCAGCGCGTGCAGATCGCCCGCGCCCTGGCGCAGACGCCGAGCGAACTGCTGCTGGACGAGCCGACCAACCATCTCGACATCGCCCATCAGCTGGAGATCCTCGCCCTCGTCCGCCGGCTCCCGGCGACCAGCATCGTGGCGCTGCACGACCTCAACCTGGCGGCCATGTTCTGCGACGCCATCGCGGTGCTCCAGGACGGCCGGGTCGTCGCCGCGGGCGATCCCGCCGACGTCCTGACCGAGCGGATGATCCGCGCCGTCTTCCGCGTCGAGGCCAGGGTCGAGCGCTCCGCGCACAACGGCCGCCTGCACGTCCACTACCTGCCGGACCATCCGCCGGGCCTTGCGGTGTCCGGATGAGCGGTCCGATCATCCGGACACCGCCTCAGACCATCGGCGCGGCGGCGAAGGCGGGCAGGGATTCGGCGCGCGCGGCGAGGGTCGCCAGCCCGCGGTGGCCGTCCTGCGGAACGAGGTCGGACAGCATGTGCCGGGTGAAGCTCCAGGCCACCGCCGCGGTGACGTCGGGCTGCAGCGGCCGCTCCCCGGACAGCCAGGACTCGCCGGTCCCCACCTCCGCCTCGAGCAGGCGGTAGGCCTCCAGAAGCTGCCCGTGCACGCGGTCGATCCACGGCTGGTGCTGCTTCTCCGGCGGCCGCAGGTCGCGCTCGTAGACGATCTGCACGGTCTTCTCGCACGCGACCAGCGCCAGCCCGACCACCC
This sequence comes from Azospirillum sp. ST 5-10, assembly GCF_051225715.1. Lineage (NCBI taxonomy): Bacteria > Pseudomonadati > Pseudomonadota > Alphaproteobacteria > Rhodospirillales > Azospirillaceae > Azospirillum > Azospirillum sp. ST 5-10. The sequence goes on along the minus strand of NZ_JBPJSP010000002.1, from coordinate 400,225 downwards.
GCTGGGCGCGGGCGTGGCGATCCGGCTCGGCGGGGCTGAGGCGGCGCTCGGCCGGCACCAGCCGTTCCGCGTGCTCGAGGATCAGCGTGGAATCCATCAGCACCACCCCGTCGTCGGTGACGAGGGTCGGCGCCTTGACGACCGGATTGATCGCGGCGAACGCGTCGTAGTGGCGGAACACCGAGACCGGCTCGTGGGTGAACGGCAGGTCCATCATGCGCAACGACACGGCGACACGCCGGACGTAGGGGGAATCCATCATACCGATCAGACGCATCCTTCGCCTCCTCCGCTGCCGGACCGCGGGCCCTCAGGCCGCTCCGCCGAGAATGCCCGCAATCGCCGCGGCGGCCCAGAGGGTTCGGCGGTCGTCGCCGGCGCGGCCGACCACCTGCACGCCCACCGGCATGCCGGACGGCCCGCTCAGGCCCGGCACGGCGACGGACGGGACGCCGAGCAGCGTCCACACCCGGCTGAACACCGGGTCGCCGGTCGCCTCCAGCCCCTGCGGCGCCTCGCCGGTGCTGGCCGGGGCGAGCAGCACGTCGAGGTCGTCCAGCACGGCCGCCAGACCGGCCCGCGCCTCGGCCGCCGCCGCACGGGCCGCGTCGTACGCGTCCGGCGCGACGGCTGCGCCGAGGTCCAGGAACCCCCGCAGCGTCGCGCTGAGCCGGTCCGGCGCGGTCAGCCGTTCCGGAGCGCAGGCGCGGGCCCCCTCGTAGGCCATGACGGTCGCCTGCGCCGCGGCGAGCCCCTGCCACCCCTCCGGCAGGGCCGCCTCGCGGACCGCCAGTCCGGCCCGCCGCAGGCGGCCGGCCGCCTCCTCCAGCGCCGCCGCCGCGGCCGGCGTGGCCGCCGCCCACTCGTGGGTGCGGCAGACGCCGACGCGCGGTCGGCCGCCGCCCTCCGTCCCGGCCCCGTCGATCCGCAGGGCGGGGCGCGCGGTGAGCACCGAGGCGAGGAAGGCGGCGTCCTCGACGGTGGCGGCGAACACGCCCACCGTGTCGAGGCTGTCGGCGAAGGGGCGCACGCCGGTCCGGTCGATCAGGCCGAAGCTCGGCTTGTAGCCGACGCAGCCGCAGAAGCTGGCCGGCCGGACGACGGAGGCGGCGGTCTGGGTGCCGAATGCCAGCGGCACCATGCCGTCGGCGACGGCCGCCGCCGAGCCGGAGGAGGAGCCGCCGGGGGTGCGGCCGGGGTCGCGCGGGTTGCGCGTCCCGCCCGGCTGGAAGAAGGCGAACTCGGTGGTCACCGTCTTGCCGAGGATCAGCGCGCCGGCCTGGCGCGCCAGGGCCACGCCGGCCGCGTCGCGCGGCGGCCGGAAACCGGCGTAGAGCGGCGAGCCGTAGCCGGTCGGCATGTCGGCGGTGTCCATGTTGTCCTTCACGCCGACGGGAATCCCCTTCAGCGGACCGGAGCCGTGGCGGTCGAGACGGCGCGCCGCCGCCAGCGCCGCGTCGGGATCGAGGTGCTGCCACGCCAGCACCTCCGGCTCGCGCGCGGCGATGCGGTCCAGGCAGGCGCGGGCCAGCGCCTCGCAGGTCAGGCGGCCGTCGGCGATGCGCCGGGCCGCCTCCAGGGCCGTCGGGATGGCGGTGGGAATGGCGGTCATGGCGCGTGCCAGTCCTCGATGATGCGGCCGTAGGCCTCGACCGCCTGGTCGATGCGGGAGACCAGGCAATATTCGTCCGTCTGGTGCGCCATGGCCGCCTCGCCGGGACCGAGGATGACGGTCGGCAGGCCGCCCAGCGCCGGCGTCAGGGCCGAGGCGTCGGTGAAGTAGGTGGCCCCCTGCACCGCCGGCGCCTCGCCCAGCAGCGGGGTCATGATCCGGAAGACGCGGCGCATCCAGGGATCGAGCGGGTCGGTCCACACCGCCTCGACGTCGACCGTCGGCGCGATCGCCACCTCCGGCCCGAGGAAGGCGCCCAGCGCCTCGCGGACGCGGCCGTGGCGCTGGCCGGGAACCGTGCGGACGTCCAGCCCGACCTCGGCGCGGTCGGGGACGGAGTTGACGTTGATGCCGCCATGGAAGGTGCCGACGTTCAGGGTCGGGGCGCCCAGCACCTCGTGGCGCCGCTCGTTGAAGTCGAAGTCGTCGAGCCGGGCGACCGCGCGCGCCGCCTTGGCGACGGCGTTGACGCCGCGCTCCGGCATCGAGCCGTGGGCGGTCACGCCCTCGGCCACCGCGGTCAGCCAGAGCGCCCCCTTGTGCCCGACCAGCGGCCGGTTGGAGGTCGGCTCGGCGACGACCAGGGCGCCGGCCCGGCCGAGCAGGTCGGGCTGCCGGCACAGGTGGTAGGCACCCTCGCAGCCCGTCTCCTCGGCGGCGGTGATGATCAGCAGGGCGCCGGCGCCGGCCTCCAGGGTGGCGCGGTGGGCGATGCACGCCTCGACGAAGGCGGCGACGCCGGCCTTCATGTCGCTGGAGCCGCGGCCGTAGAGCCGGTCGCCGTCGATCTCGCCGCCGAAGGGATCGACCGACCACGCCCGCATGCCCAGGGGCACCGTGTCGATGTGCCCGGTGAAGGCGAGCGGCAGGGCGCCGTCACGGCCGCCGATCCGGGCGACCAGGCTGGCCCGCCCGGCGCCGAACCCGACGGTCGTCACGGCGAAGCCGTTGTCCTCCAGGCGGGCGGCGAGGAGGGCGGCGCAGCGCTCCTCGTTGCCGGGCGGGTTGATGGTGTCCTGGCGCACCAGCGCGCGCGTCAGGTCCACGGCCGTCGACAGGGTCATGGGTCCGTCTCCGAGGGGTTGAACCGCGTCCGTTCGCGGGAGTCGACGCTCCGGCAGACCGGTGCCCCCACCCTGGCCCTCCCCCGCTTCGCAGGGGAGGGAAATGGGGCCCTCCCCTGCGAAGCGGGGGAGGGAGGGGACCCATGCGCAGCATGGGGAGGGTGGGGGCAAGCCATGCGTCAGCGTCTTCTCTCCACGGCGTCACACGCCGGCGAGGCCGGTGCCGAGCATGCCATCATAGAGGTCCGTCCGGCGATCCCACACCACATGATTGAAGGCGTTCAGCTTCGGCCGCCGGCGCGGGTCGGCGAGGGAGACGTCGGCAATGACGATCTCCTCGCCGTCGGCGCTGGCGGGGCCGGCCGCCGGCCAGCCGGTGTGGTCGAGGATCAGGCTGCGGCCGAGGAAGGGCTGGCCGCGCTCGGTGCCGATGCGGTCGGCCGCGGCGACGCACAGCGCGTTGGCGTGGGCGCCGGCCATCGCCAGCACGTTCGCCATCAGCGGGGCGTCGTCCGGCTGCCCGGGCATCGGCACCCAGTTGGTCGGCACGCACAGCACGTCCGCCCCCTGGAGGGCGGCGAGGCGGAAGGTCTCGGGGAACCAGATGTCGTAGCAGATGGCGACGGCGATGCGGCCGAGCGGCGTGTCGAAGACCGGGAAGCCACGGTCGCCGCGGTCGAAGACGCGGTTCTCGTCGCCCCAGAGATGGTTCTTGCGGAAGGTGCCCACCGGGCCGTCGGGGCCGACGACGACCGCGCTGTTGTAGAGCCGGTCGCCGTCGCGCTCGGCGATGCCGGCGACGACGTGCAGGCCGTGGCGGCGCGCCGCCGCCGCCCAGGCGCCGGTGGTCGGGCCGTCGGGCACCGGCTCGGCCAGGGCCAGGGCCTCCTCCCGCGAGGCGAAGACGTAGCCGGTGTTGCAGAGCTCCGGCAGGACGGCCAGCACGGCGCCCCGGGCCGCCGCCTGATCGAGGAGGGCGAGGCTGCGCGCGACGTTCGCCTCGACGGCGGTGATCACCGGCTCCATCTGGATGCAGGCGATGCGGGTCGTGGCTGCAGCGGGATCGCGGGGGTCAGGCATCGGAGGGCTCCGGCGGGGTGGCGGTGGCCGACGGCGCCACGGTGCTCCAGGGATGATCGCGCTCGTAGGCGTGGGCGACCCGGAGGACGGTGGCCTCGTCGAAGGGGCGGCCGGCGATCTGCAGCCCGATCGGCAGGCCGTCGGGGTCGAAGCCGCAGGGGATGGAGATCGCCGGCAGGCCGGTCAGGTTGTAGGGGTAGGTCAGCCGCCACGAGGCGGCGAGCGCGCTTTCCGGCCGGCCGCCGACGTCCAGCGTCGCGCGGTCGACCGGCCAGGCGGTGAGCGGCGTGGTCGGGCCGGCGATCGCGTCGACCCGCTCGAAGAGCGCGCGGAAGTCGTCCGCCAGCCGGTGGCGGAACTGCTCCGCCTTGAGGTAGTCGGCGGCGGTGACGAAGCGGCCGATCTCCACCAGGGTGCGGACGTCGTCGGCGTAGCCGGCGGTGCGGCCGGCCCGCAGGGCGACGTCGTGCCAGGCGGTCGAGGACGCCAGCTCGATGGCGAAGATGGCGCCCAGCCCGTAGGCGAGGAGCGGCACCTCGACGTCCACCACCGTCGCCCCGGCGGCGGCCAGCGCGTCGATCGCCCGCTCCACCGCGGCCTCGACGGCCGGCTGGTTGCGCCCGAAGAAGTGGTTGCGGCATACCCCCAGCCGCAGCCCGGCGATCGGCTGGCCGAGGGCGGCGGCGTAGTCCGGCACCGGGCGGTCGGCGCAGGCCGGATCCGCCGGGTCGGGCCCGGCCAGCGCCGCCAGCATGTGGGCGGCGTCGGCGACGCTGCGCGTCATCGGCCCGGCGTGGTCGAGCGACCAGGAATGGGGCACGATGCCGGCGCGGCTCACCCGCCCGAAGGTCGGCTTCAGCCCGACGATGCCGCACAGGCTGGCCGGGATGCGGATCGACCCGCCGGTGTCGCTGCCCAGCCCGGCGACGCACAGCCCGCCGGCGACGGCCGCCGCCGTCCCGCCGCTCGACCCGCCGGGCACGCGGCCGAGGTTCCAGGGGTTGCGCGTCGGCGGCGTCACGGTGCCCCAGGCGAACTGGTGCAGCCGGGTCTTGACGATGGGGATGGCGCCGGCCGCGCGCAGCCGCTCCACCGCCCGGCTGTCGGTCCGCGGCCAGGCGGCGCCGGGATCGTCGAGACCGGCGAGGGTCGGCATGTCGCGGGTCTGGTAGTTGTCCTTCACCGCCACGGGGATGCCGTGCAGCGGCCCGCGCCAGCCGCCGCCGGCGATCTCGCGCTCGGCCGCGCGGGCCGCCTCCAGGGAGTCGCCGGCGCGGGCGACGACGCTGGCGAGCCGACCGTCCTCGCGGTCGATGCGCTCCAGGCACGCCTCCACCAGGGTCACCGGCGACAGCCGGCCGGCGCGCAGCCGCGGCGCCAGGGTCTCGATCGGTTCCTCGCACGGGGAACGGGTTGCGGGGGTGCCGCTCATGGCAGGCCGCCGCCGCGGTAGGGAAGGGTCGGGTCGAAGACGACCGCGGGATGGGTGTCGGTGAGGTCGAGCGTCCTCAGGGCGCGGATCGCCTCCAGGATGTCGGCGTAGGCGCGCAGGTCGGCCGCCAGCCGCTCCGGCGGCAGGGCGACGCCGAGGACGTCGCGGTAGGCGTCGAGGGGCGCTCCCCCGGCGGGTTCGGTCATGGTCCGTGCTCCTGTTCGCGTCAGGGGGCGCTGCCGCCGCCGCCCGGCCGGAAGGGCGGCGGGGTCAGCAGCATGGCGCTTACCGCCGGCGCCAGGGCGCCGGCCGCCGCACCGCGCCGCGGCATCCCGTCGATGAAGGGCCGCAGCTGCAGACCGGCGATGGCGTGGATGCGGCGCAGCTCGGCGACCGGGTGGCGGTGCTCGTCGACCCGCAGGTCGAGCCAGGGATAGTCCTCGTCGCCGTGCACCCGCAGGGCGGCCGACTGCTTGCCGCGCATGTCGCCGCCGGCCGCCTGGCCGGCCTCCAGCGCCAGCAGCAGCCGTTCGGCGAGGCCGAGCGGGGCGGCGCGGTCGAACGCCTCGCCCATGGCGCGCAGCGTGGCTTCGCCCACCAGCATGTTGCCCTGGACCGTCCAGCCGTCGCCGGCGATCTGCCCGGCCCAGCCGGTGCAGCCGGCGCCGGTCCAGGCGGCGGCGCGCCCGGCGGCGTCGACCACGCCGATCTGGCGCAGGTCGCGCCCCTCGTCGCCGGCGAGGACGCGCTCCAGCGCGTCCGGCGCCGGCTCGCCCGCCGCCAGCCGGTCGAGGACGCCGATGGCGAGGTAGGGGTTGACCCAGGACTGGGTGGAGACGGCACCGACGCCGCTGCGCAGAAACGGGCACAGGCCGCCGACCGCCGGCACCGCGGTGGCGACCGCGACGCCCAGCATGCCGCTGCGCGGACAGCGCGCGACGATGGAGAAGGTGGTGAGTTCCGGCATGGGGTCTCCCGGCTCAGACGCTCAGATGGTCGGTGATGCGGGCCTCGGCGCCGGGGTCGTCGACACGGCCGGCGTCGATGATCTCGCCCCGTTTCAGCACCGCGTAGCGATCGGCGACGGCCAGCGCGAAACGGACGTTCTGCTCGACCAGCAGGATCGACAGGCCGAGCCGGGCGCGCTCCGCCCGCAGCACCTCGGTCAGGCGGTGGATGACGGAGGGCTGCAGGCCCTCGGTGATCTCGTCCATCAGCATGATCTTCGGCCGCGACGCGAGGGCGCGCGCCACCAGCAGCATCTTCTGCTCGCCGCCCGACAGGGTGCCGGCCCGCTGGGCGAGCCGTTCCGGCAGGAAGGGAAAGAAGCGGCCGAGATGGCGGACCGTCTCGTGCAGCGCCCGGTCGTCGGCGCAGACGACGCGCAGGTTGTCGAGCACCGAGAGGTCCTGGAACAGCGGCTGGTCCTGCGGGCTGTAGGCGACCGCGCGCCGGGCGATGCGGTGCGGCGACAGGCCGCTGATGCGCTCGCCGGCGAGCGCCACCTCGCCCGCCATCACCGGCAGGTAGCCCATGATCGTCTTCAGCAGCGTGCTCTTGCCCATGCCGTTCTTGCCGAGCAGGGCGACGATCTCGCCCGGCCCGAGCGTCAGGTCGACGTCGCGGATGACGGTGGCCTCGCCATAGCCGCTGCGCACCCGCGTCAGGGCGAGCGCCGGGATCGTGGCGGTCATGCCGGCACCTCCTCTGCGCCGGCGTCCTCGCCGGAATAGATCGCCTTGACCAGGGGGGAGCCGACGACGTCGGCGACGGTGCCGTCGAGCACGATGCTGCCCTGGTGCATGACGATGACGCGCGAGCTGATGTCGCGCACGAAGTCCAGATCGTGCTCCACCAGAAGGGCGCACAGGCCGTCGCGGCGCGTCAGCTCGACGAGGATGGAGCCGATGAGCTGCCGCTCGGGCTTGGTCAGGCCGGCCGTCGGCTCGTCGAGCAGCACGACGTCCGGCTCCAGCGCCAGCACCATCGCCAGCTCGAGCGCCTGCTTCAGCCCGTGCGACAGGTGCCGCACCGCGGTGCCGAGATGCTCGGCCAGCCCGGTCGCCGCGATCACCCGGATGGCCGCCGGCGGCAGGTGCAGGACGTCGGCGCGGCTCCACAGGCTCGGCCGCTCGCGGCGGCTGCGGGCGAGCCGCAGGCATTCCGCCACCGTCAGGCTGTCGAACACGTTGGCCGTCTGGAACTTGCGGCCGAGGCCGTAGCGCACGCAGCGCTCCGGCCCCTGGCGGCCGATGAGGTGGCCGTTGACGGCCACCGTCCCGCCGCTGCGCTCGTGGCCGTCGCTGATGCAGCGCATCAGCGTCGTCTTGCCGGCGCCGTTCGGCCCGATCAGGCTGAGCAGCTCGCCGGCCCGCGCGGTGAAGGTGACGTCGCGCAGCACCCGCAGGCTGCCGTACTGGCGCGCCACGCCCTCCAGGCGCAGGGCCGGCCCGTCGCTGCCGACGGGGGCGGCCGCCTCGGCCAGCGGGCGCAGGGCGGGCACCGGACGCGGTGCCTCGCCGGTCCGCCCGCGCAGGCGGTTCCAGCCGGTGACCGCCACCGGCAGGAGGCCGCGCGGCAGGAAGACGATGACCGCGACGAAGGCGACGCCGATGAAGAGCTGCCAGACGAAGGGCAGGCTGCCGCTGAGATAGGCGCTGGTCACGTCGATGACGATGGTCCCCAGCACCGGCCCCAGCAGGGTGCCGCGGCCGCCGAGCGCCACCCAGATCACCAGCTCGGTGCCGAAGACGAAGCCGGTCAGCTCGGGCGCCACCACGTCGGTGAAGCCGGCGTAGCCGTAGCCGGCGACGGCGGCGATCATCGCCGCGACGACCATCAGCAGGATCTTCACCTTGGCGGTGGAGATGCCGAGATAGTCGCAGCGCTGCCCGTTCTCGCGCACGGCGACCAGCAGGCGGCCGGCGTCGCTGCGCGTGAACAGCCAGGCGGCGGAGGTCAGCAGCACGAGCCCGCTGCCGGCGGCCCAGAACCAGCCCTCGAGCGACAGGTCGAACGTCTCGAACCCCGAGAGGCCGCTGCTCGACCCGGTGAAGGTGCCGCCGGAGAAGACGAGCTGGGTGACGACGATCGGCAGCACCAGGGTGACGACCGAGATGTACAGGGGCGAGACGCCGTAGCCGAAGGCGAGCCAGCCGGTCAGGGCCGCCACCGCCGCGGCGACGGCGACGCCGCCGGCCAGCGCCGCCAGCATCGTGCCGCCGTCGAACCCGAGATGGGTGGAGGCGAGGCCCAGCGCGTAGGCGCCGATGCCGAAGAAGGCCGACTGGCCGAAGGTGAGGATGCCGGCGTAGCCCCACAGCAGGTCGACCGTCAGCGCGACGGTGGCGTACAGCAGGGAGCGGATCAGGATGTTGACGGTGTAGGTGTCCAGCACGAAGGGCGCCGCGGCCACCGCGGCCAGCGCCAGCAGGGTCACCGCGGCGACCGGAGCCAGACCGGAGCGCCGGGCCGGACCGCCGAGCGTGCCGCCGGACGGGGACAGGGCCGACGGGGACAGGGCGGGCCGGGATGGGGCGTCGCTGCTCTCAATCACGGGCAAACCCCTGGGGACGGATGCGGAGGAGGACGGCGGCCAGCACGACGATGGTCAGGCCGCCCAGGACCGGGCTGCCGTAGACGCTGATCAGCACCTGGGCGCCGCCCAGCACCACGGTCGAGAGCATCAGGCTGACCAGCGAGGCGCCGGACACCATGACCAGCATGAAGGCGTTGACCAGCCAGGGCACGCCCATGCCGGGATCGACGCTGGACAGCGGCGTGATCAGCGCACCGGCGAGCGAGGCCAGCGCCGCGCCCAGGCTGAAGGTGGCGAAGCGGACGAAGCCGCTGTTGATGCCGAGCCCGCGCGCCAGGGATTCGTTCATGATCACCGCCCGCGTCAGCAGGCCGAGCCGCGTCCCGTGCAGCAGGGCGGCCAGCAGCCCGCCGATCAGCAGGGCGCCGCCGACCAGCAGCAGCCGGTAGAGCGAGTAGCTCCCGCCCAGCAGCTCGACGGTGCCCTGCACCGGGGCCTGGGCGAACTGCACCTCGCGGCCGAAGCCGAGCGTGATGAGCTGGCCGATGATGATGCCGAGCCCCCAGGTCGCCAGGATGGCGTCGAGCGGCCGGTTGTAGAGCGGCCGGACGACGAACCGCTCGACCAGGGCGCCGACGACGAGCCCGGACAGCGCCGCCACCGGCAGGGCCATCCAGGGGTTCCACCCGGCCTGGGTCACCAGCAGGGCGGAATAGCCGCCCAGCGTCAGGAATCCGCCATGGGCGAAGTTGATGATCTTCATGACCCCGAAGATGATCAGCAGGCCGGCGGCGACGGCGTACAGGATCGCGGCGGTGGTCACGATGTCGAGGAATTGGGCCGACATGGCGGTCTCGCGGAGGTTGCGCGTCGGGTGTCCCGGCCGGCGCCGCGGCGGCGCCGGCCGGCGCTCGTCACTTCAGCTTCGGGCACTGCTCGCCGGGATCGACGTCCTTGAAGCTCTTCAGCACCGTCACGCCGCCGTCGCCCTGGACCTGACCCAGGTACATGGTCAGCGGCGCATGATGCTGCTTCGACATGGCGATGGTGCCGCGCGGCCCCTCCACCTGCACCGTCGGCAGCGCCTTGAGCACGGCGGCGTTGTCGGTGCTGCCGGCCTTCTCGACGGCGGCCTTGTAGAGGTAGACGCCTTCGTACTGCGGCACCGACAGGTCGTTGGGCGTCTTCAGGTCCGCCCCGAACTTCTTCTCCATGGCGGCGAGGAACTGCCGGTTCTTGGCGGTGTCGACGCTGGTCAGGTAGGAGGCGGAGATGTAGATGCCCTCGGCGTCGGCGCCCATGCTCTTGGCCGTGCCCTCGTCCACCGCCAGGTTGCCGTACAGCGCCTTGATGCCGGCGGCGCGGAGCTGCTTGGTCAGGGTGACGTTGGGGGCGCCCCCGGCGGTGGAGGTGATGAGGGCGTCGGGGTTGGCGCTGCGCAGCTTGGAGATGACCGCCGTCCAGTCGCTGGCGGTCATCGGCTGGTACTCCTCGCCGAGCACCGTGCCGCCCGATGCCTCGATGTACTGGCGGGTGAACTCCAGCATGCCGCGGCCGAAGGCGTAGTCGCTGCCGATCAGGAAGAAGCTCTTCGCCCCCTTCTCCTTCATGAAGTAGTCGACGATCGGCGCCACCTGCTGGTCGGGCACCCAGGCGTTGACGAACATCTGCGGGCTGCAGGAGCGGCCCTCGTAGAAGGAGGTGTAGATGTAGGGCACCTTGCCGCGCCCCACGATGGGCAGCCCGGCGTTGCGGGCGGCGCTGGTCTCCATCGAGATCAGGACGTCCACCTCCTTCTGGAAGATCAGGGAATCGAACGCCTTCTGCGCCCCGGCGGCGCCGCTGCCGTCGTCCGCCACCTCCAGCACCACTTTGCGGCCGAGGATGCCGCCGGCGGCGTTGATCTCCTCGACCGCCAGCTCCGACGCCTGCACCACCGACGGGGCGACGACGCTGTTGGCGCCCGACAGCCCGACCGGCACGCCGATCCGGATGGGGTCCTCGGCGGCGCCGGCCGGCAGGGCGGCCAGCAGGGCGGCGGTGACCAGCACCCCGGCGGCGCTACGCTTCATGCTCCTGTTCATTCCGTGATCCCCTTCGCTCTGTCGCCACAATGAAGAAATTCGCATCGCTCGCGGGCATGCCTGGCAAATGGACGCCAACCATCGGCGGCAGGCAGACTCCGCCAGCCGGTGTCCGTTCAAGCGGAACCCGTGAGAACCAAAAACAAAACCCCTCGCCATCCGCGCAGCCGTGGCTGCGAGATCCGAGGGGCCTGATTGCCTGAATTTTCGACGGCGCTATTGCCGCTGGCGGCTTACTTCATAAGCCGGTATGAATGCTGTCACTTTTCCGCGCGCCGTGTCAAGCGCCTTGATCCGTCCGATTCCCCGGAGGATTCCCTCATCAGGCCGAGGTTGGCGAACACGGCGTGGGCGCTGACGATGCTGGCGGCCACCGTGCCCAGCGACTGGCGCTGCTCCATCGCCCTCTGCTGCAGCAGGCGGTAGGCGTCGGTCTCGGACAGGCCCTGGCCGTCCATCAGGATGCGCACGCAGCGCTCGATCTCCCGGCGGGCCCGCACCGTGTCCTCCAGCTTGCGCAGGCGCTGGTGCATCCGCGTGGCCTGGCGGTGGGCGGCGCGCGCGGTGACCAGGGTGCTGAGGATGCCGAAGGCCCGGATCGGCTTGGTCACCACGCCGCGGACGTCGGCGTCGATCATCTGGTCGAGCACGGCCGGGTCCTCGTAGTCGATGATGCCGACCAGGGCGAAGGGCTCCGCCTCGTCGCCCAGCAGGTCGCGCGGCGGCATCGCCCGGTCCATCAGCAGGAACACGACGTCGACCGCCGGATCGATCCGCGCCGGCGGCGGCCACTGCGTCTGGGTGCGGCAGCCGATGCGGCGGAGCTGGCGGACGAGCTCCTCGCCGTCCCGGTCCTCCGGGTGCAGCACGAGCACCCGCAGCTCGCGCAACGTCCGCAGTAGGCCCTTGCTGTTCATGCCGTCACGCCCTCCCGCTGGGGTCCGTCCCTGCATCGGCGTCACGCCGGGATGCAGCGGTAGCTGACGAGGTAGGGGTCGGGGCGCACCGCCTGCTGGGCGTCCTCGACGATGTCGAACAGGCCGTCGCCGTTCACCCGGCCGATCCGCGGCCACAGGAAGGTGTGGTTGTTGTCGGGGTCGACCGAGACCCGCCCCTGCGGCGCGTTGAGCTGCAGGCCGAGCACGGCCGGGATCAGGTGGTCGGGGTCCATGCTGCCGGTCATCGCCAGCGCCCGGGCGAACAGGTGGACCTGGAAGTAGGCGGCCTCGGCGCTCATGTTGGTCGTCGCGGCCGGCCCGAAGCGGCGCTTGAAGGCGGCGACGAAGCGCTGGTTCTCCGGCGTCGCGACGCTCTGGAAATAGGGGGCGGCGGTGATGCTGCCGGTGGCCGCCGCGCGGTCCATCAGCGCCACCTCGGCTTCGCTGGTGGTCAGGCTGGCGATCGGGGTGCGGATGGCGTCCAGGCCGGCGGCGGCGCACGCCTCGTAGAGGTGCGCCGTGGATTCGCCGACGACGGTGGAGAACACCACGTCCGGCCGCCGCGCGACGATCCGCCGGGCGATCGGGTCGAAGTCCTCCCGCCCGGCGTGGATGTCGATGTAGATCTCGTCGAGCACCTCGCCGCCGTGGTCCTCGACCAGCTCGCGCATGACCCGGTTGGATTCGCGGGGATAGACGTAGTCGGAGCCGACGAAGCAGAAGTGCTTGCCGTAGCGTTCGGTGAGGAAGCGGGCGAGCTGCACGCTGCTCTGGTTCGGGGCGGCGCCGGTGTAGATGACGTTGGGCGAGTACTCGAACCCCTCGTAGATCGCGGGGTAGAAGAGCACGCCGTTGCGCCGTTCGACCAGCGGCAGCACCGGCTTGCGGCAGCGCGAGGTGCAGCAGCCGAAGATGACGGTGACGCCGTCCTCGGCCAGCAGCTTGGTGGCGTAGCGGCGGAACCCTTCGGGCTCCGACCCGGGATCGTAGATGACGGGCTGGATCGGCCGGCCGAGCAGGCCGCCGGCCGCGTTGATCTCCTCCACCGCCAGCAGCGTGCCCTGGAGCTGCGTGCGCTCCACGAACCCCGTCACGCCGGTCTGGGAGAACAGGACCCCCACGGTCCAGGGCTCGCCGGATTGGGCCATCGTGCGTCCTTCGTGTTCCGCCGGAACGGATCGGAAGCCGCCATGTCGCAATCACCGTGCCATCGAGCGCGCGCGGCGGGGGCGGCCGCGCATCCCGCGGCCGCAACCGTCCGCCCCGGCGGGGCGCCGCCACCGTCCCGCGCCGCCATTCTGCCCATTGCGCAGGCAATTGCCTGCGCGTTGATCCCGGCGCCGGGATGCACAAACCGGTTCTCAAAACCGTCGCCCCCCTCTACGCTGCCTGCGGATGACGCCGCACGCCGCGAACAGCCCCCACACCTCCCGCCCGCGCGGCGCCGGCCCCGCCGCCCGCTACGCGCTCTGGCGCCCGGAACGGACGCCCGGCATCGAGCTGCAGGCCGGCGTGGCGATCGTCGGCTACGACCTGCCCATCCACTTCCACGACCTCTACCAGTTCGACCTGGTCGAGGCCGGGGCACGGGCGTTCACCCTGCCGGGGGAGACCCGTTCGGTCGGCGCCGAGCGCCTGACGGTCGTCCATCCCGGACAGCCGCACGCCGTCCGCTTCCTGTCGCGCGACGGCACGTCGTTCCGGACCATGCACGTGGAGACCGAGCGGCTGGTCGCGGTGCACCGCGACGTCCGCGGCCGCGACGACCCGCCGTCCTTCGCCTTCGAGATCGCCGATCCGGCGACGGTGGCCCTCTACCGCGCCGCCCACCTGGGGCTGGAGCGGGACGGCCCGGACGCCGCGGCCGTCCTCGACGCCTTCCTCGAACGGCTCGTCGCACGGCACGTCCGCCCCGCCGCCGGAGCGCCGGACCCGCCGGGGCACGGCGCCGTCCACCGGGCGCGCGCCTTCATCGAGGCGAACCTGTCGCAGGCCCTCACCCTCGACGAGGTCGCCGCGGCAGCCGGGCTCAGCAAGTTCCACCTGGTCCGGCGCTTCACCGCCGCCTGCGGGCTGCCGCCGCACGCCTACCAGGTGCGCGCCAAGCTGGTCCGCGCCCGCCGGCTGCTGGCCGGCGGGCTGTCGGCGGCGCACGTGGCGGCCGAGCTCGGGTTCGCCGACCAGAGCCATTTCGGCCGGCACTTCCTGCGGACCGTCGGGCTCAGCCCGGCGGAATACCAGCGCAGCGTGACCGGGCGGGCGGGCGCGCCGCGGGCCGTCCCGGACCGCCCCGCCGCCATCGCGGGCTAAGCAGGCTTTCCGAACTCCGCCGACCTTTGGGCGGGCTCGGAAAACCTGCAAAACCAGAGAGTCCGCAGGCTTGCCCAGGCCGGGCCATCTGTGGCCCGATCTGGGCAAGCCTGCTGAGGCGGACGATTCGGGCAAGAACGTTCTAGCCCTCCCCCTTTCCGCCCTCCTTAATCCGGGTCACGACCAGGAGGCGGCAGCGGCGGAGGCGAGCGATGGCCCAGCATCACACCGGCGGTAACCGGAGCGCGCGGAGCTTCCGCGCGGAACCGACGCGGGACGTCACCCATTACCCCCGCATGTTCGGCACGCGGGGCGCGGTCTCCTCGCACCACTACCTGTCGGCGCAGGCCGGGCTCGACGTCCTGAAGGCGGGCGGCAACGCGGTGGACGCCGCGGCCGCCGCCGTCCTCGTCGAGGGGGTCGTCAACCAGCAGATGCACTCCATCGGCGGCGAGCTGCCGATCCTCGTCGGCGCGCCGGACGGCGCCGGCGTCGTCAGCATCAACGGCAACATGGCGGCGCCGGGTGCGGCGACGCCGGAGCGCTTCCGCGCGCTCGGCCACGCCGCGATCCCCGACGAGGGCGTGCTCGCCGCCGGCGTCCCCGGCGCGCTGGGCGCCATCGTCGAGGCGCTGGCCCGCTTCGGGCGGATGAGCTTCGCCGACGTCAGCGCCCGCGCGGTCGAGCTGGCCCGCGACGGCTTCCCCGTGCACTCCGGCCTGCTGCGCCAGCACAAGTTCGGCATCCGCGACAACCTCGACAAGTTCCGCGCGCGCTGGCCGGGCACCGCCGCGCTCTACCTGCCGGACGGGCGGATGCCCGGCGAAGGGGAGCGGCTGTGCAACCCCGCCCTGGCCGGCACCTACGAGCACCTCGCCGCCGCCGAGCGGGCCGCCGGCGGCAGCCGCGAGCGGGGCCTGAGGGCGGTGTTCGACGCGTTCTACAAGGGCGACGTGGCGCGCGAGATCGTCGCCTTCGTGCAGGAGCGCGGCGGCCTGCTGGAGCGATCGGACTTCGACGCCTTCGCGATTCCCGTCGAGGACAGCCCGTCGACGACGTTCGGCGGCGTCACCCTGCACAAGTGCGGCCCCTGGACCCAGGGCCCGGCGGTGCTGCAGGCCCTGGCGATCCTGAAACGCTTCGACCTGCGGGCGATGGGGCACAATTCGGCCGACTACCTGCATGTTCTGATCGAGACGATCAAGCTCGCCTTCGCCGACCGCGAGCAGTACTATGGCGACCCGCGGCAGGTGGCCGTGCCGCTGGAGGTGCTGCTGTCGGACGCGTACGCCGCCGGCCGGGCCGCCCTCGTCGGCGCCGCCGCCGACCGGGAGATCCGTCCGGGCGACGCGCGGACCGGCGCGGCGCTCCTGCCGGTGCCGGAGCGGCTGGGCGGTGCGGCGTGGGGGCCGGGGACCGTCCACGTCGACGCGGTCGACGCCGCCGGCGTCGTCGCCGCCTTCACGCCGAGCGGCGGCTGGATCCGGTCTTCGGAGGTGATCCCCGCCCTCGGCTTTCCCCTGGGCGTGCGCCTCGCCAACTGCTATCTCGGCCCGGACCGCCACCCCAACCTCGTCGCCCCCTTCAAGCGGCCGCGGACCACCATCAGCCCCTCCCTGGCGGTGCGCGACGGCCGGCCGTGGCTCGCCTTCGGCAGCATGGGCGGCGACCAGCAGGACCAGTGGCAGCTCCAGTTCTTCCTCAACCGGGTCGTCTTCGAGATGCCGATCCAGCAGGCGATCGAGGCGGCGAAGTTCAGCAGCGAGCATTTCCCCGGCATCTTCGCCCCGCACGACCATTTCGAGAACCGGGTGCGGATCGAGCCGGAGGTCGGCGAGGCGGCGCTCGACGAGCTGCGCCGGCGCGGGCATGACGTCGACGTCGCCCCGTCCTGGTCCGAAGGGTTCCTGTGCGCCGCCGAGCGCGACCCGCGCACCGGCATGCTGGAGGCCGGCGCCGACCCGCGGGGAACCAAGTCGGAAGTGTTCCCGGCGCTGGCCCTGGCCTGCTGACGGACCACCGCTCCACAGTCGACTGTTTGGAGCAAGATCGCTTTTTGCCGGATCGGCCGCTTTAGACGCCCCGGCGCGGCAGCAGCGCGGCGCACAGGGCGGCCAGGGCGCCGCCGACGCCGAGCGTGGCGAACGCCCAGCCCCACCGGGTCGGCGGCGCCCCGGCGGCGTTGGTCGCGTCGAGCACCCAGCCGAAGACGATCGGCGACAGCGCCCCGGCGCCGAAGCCGAGCAGCGACCGGAGCGCCAGCACCGAGCCGAGATGGCGCGGCGCCACCGCCTCCGTCATGGCGGCGGAGAGGACGCCGGTGTCGCCGATCACGGCGAAGCCGTAGGCCGAGGCGGCGATCAGCAGGACGGCCGGCCCGAACGCCGGCATCCAGCCGATGCCGAACGACAGGGCGGCGCCCAGCAGCGCCACGGCGACCAGGATCCGGCGGCGTCCGAAGCGGTCCGACGCCGCTCCGGCGACGTAGGTCGAGACCGCGCCCGTCAGATGAAGCGACGCCGCCACCGCCGCGGCGGCGCCGAGCCCGGCGAACGGCGTGCCCTCGGCGAGGGCCAGGGTGAGGAACGCCGGTGCCCACGCCCAGACGCCCAGCAGCTCCCAGCAATGCGCCGCGTACCCGGCGGTCAGCAGCACCGAGCGCCGCGAGCGCATGTCCGCCGCGAGGCCGGCGCCGCCCCGCCGGGTGTCGCCGAGCCCGTCATCGTGCCGGTCTTCATGGCCGTGGCCGGGCGCCCGGTCCGACAGCCCGCGGACCGCCGCGGCGCCGGCGGCGGCGCCGAGGACGGGGACGGCGGCGGCGGCCAGCAGCATCACCGTGTAGGACGGCCACAGCGGTGCCGTCCCCGCCACGACGAGGGCGGCGAAGTAGCCGAGCGACGAGGCGGCGTGCAGCCACCCCACCGCGCGGCCGCGCCGGGCCGCGGCGGCGTGCCCGGCCACGATCATCAGGGCCGGCGTGTAGGACCCGCCGAGGGACAGGCCGACCAGGCCGAGCAGCACCAGCGCGCCCTCCGCGGAGCGGGCGAAGACGGCGAAGGCGGCGAAGGCGAGCGCCGTCGCCCACACCGACGCCAGGAAGACGCGCTTCGCCCCGATCCGGTCGGCCAGCCAGGACGCGACCAGCAGCGACACGGCGTAGGCCGCGTTGAACACCGCCTGGACCGTGCCGGCCTCCGTCGCCGTCATGTCCCAGGCGACGATCAGCACGGGCAGCGCACCGGCGTAGACCATCTTGGCGACGCCGGCGCCGAACCGGCTGAGGCCGATCCCGAGGAGCGTCGCGTCCACGGCCGTCAGCCGGCCGGCGGCCGGGGCGGGCCGATGAAGATGACCCAGGTGGCGAAGTCGGCGCCGAAGCGGACGAAACGGTGCTCGACGTGGGCCGGCACGACCAGGACGTCGCCCGGACCGAACGGCCGCGTCGCGCCGCCGCACAGGAAGTCGCCCTCGCCCGAGATCACCACGTACAGCTCGTCGCGGTCGTGCGGCGTCTGACGGTCGATCCCCTCCGGCCGATAGAGCTCGACCTCCAGATGGCCGGACGCGTACAGCGACCGGAAGGGACCGCCGGCGGCGGCCAGGGCCTCCATCGCGGCGGCGAGCGGCAGGGCGGCCTGTTCGATCATCGGGACCTCGGCTGCGGGGCGGGACGGCAACGACCGTGGACGGGCGGCGGCGGCCGCGGCAAGCGAATACGGCTCATCGTCGCGTCAGCCCGACGCAATCGATCGGCGCTTTGCCGGCGGCCTTCGCGTGAGGATCCCTCACCGCACACCCCAGCGCAACTCGTTTGCCGAGCGGCCGCCGCTGCCCCATCCTGGTCCCGACGTCGCCCCCTGGCCGCCAACGGAAGGAGCCTCCATGACCGACGGCACCCGCGTCCTCATCGTCACCGGCGGCGGCCGCGGCATCGGCGCCGCGATCGTCCGCCTCGCCGTGCGGGACGGCCATTCCGTCTGCTTCAGCTACGCACGGGACGACGCCGCGGCCGAGGCGTTGCTGCGGGAGGTGCGCGGCCGCGGCGGGCGCGCCGTCGCCGTCCGCGGCGACGTCGCCGATCCGGCGGCGGCGGGCGCCCTGTTCGAGCGGGCCGAGGCGGACCTCGGCCCGGTCACGGCGCTGGTCAACAACGCCGGCGTGACCGGCCCCATCGGGGCGTTCCGCGACGCCTCCCACGACACCCTGCGCCGCGTGCTCGACGTCAACGTGCTGGGCACCATGCTGTGCGCGCAGGAAGCGGTGCGCCGGTGGCAGGCCGGCGGCACGCCCGGACGCATGGTCAACGTCTCCTCGGTCGCCGCGACCCTGGGCGCCGCCCACGAGTACGTCCACTACGCCGCCGCCAAGGCGGCGGTCGAGGCCTTCACCGTCGGCCTGGCGCGCGAGGTCGCGGCATCCGGCATCCGGGTCAACGCCGTGTCGCCGGGGACGACCCACACCGACATCCACGCCGCCGCCGGCGAGCCGGACCGGCCCGCCCGCATCGTCGCCCGCGTGCCCCTGGGCCGCATCGCCGAGCCGGACGAGATCGCCGAGGCCGCCCTGTGGCTGCTGTCGGACAAGGCGAGCTACGTCGCCGGGGCGGTGCTGCGGGTGTCCGGCGGGGTGTAGCCTCAGCCGACCGCTTCCGACGCGGCGGCGCCGGCGCGCTCGTCCAACAGCGACACGACCCAGATGGAGAAGCCGCCGAGGGCGAGCGCACAGCCCACCCATCCGGTGGAGGTCCACCCCCAGCCCGCGGCGATCGCCATGCCGCCGAGCCACGGCCCCAGGGCGTTGGCGGCGTTGAAGGCGCTGTGGTTGAGCGCGGCGGCGAGCGTCTGGGCGTCCTCCGCCACGTCCATCAGCCGGGTCTGCAGGGCGGTGCCGAGGCCGCCCCCGCCGCCGATCAGGAAGACCACGAGCGACACCGTCCAGATGTCGCCGGCGGCCAACGGGAACAGCGCCAGCGCGCCGGCGCTCCACAGGAGGATGCCGCCGATCGTGGGCATGAGCGCGCGGTCGGCCGCCCAGGCGCCGGCCAGGGTTCCCGCCGTCAGACCCAGCCCGAAGACGCACAGGACGATCGGCACGACGTGCGGCGACACCTGGGTCACCGCCATCAGGGTCGACGCGATGTAGGTGTAGACGGCGAACATCCCGCCGAAGCCGACGGCGCCGATCCCCAAGGTCAGCCACACCTGCCGGCGCCGCAGCGCCCCCAACTCGCGCAGCGGGCTGGCGCCGGCCTGCGGGCCCTGGCTGGGCGCATAGGCCCAGACCAGGGCGACGGTGAGCAGCGCCAGCAGGCCGACGACGCCGAACCCCCAGCGCCAGCCGAGCGCCTGCCCGATCCAATTGGCGAGCGGCACCCCGAGGATGGTGGCGACGGTGAGGCCCAGCATCGTCCGCGCCACCGCCTGGGCGCGGCGGTGCGGCGGCACGAGGGAGGCGGCGACGAGGGCCGCCACGCCGAAATAGGCGCCGTGCGGCAGGCCGCTCAGGAACCGGAAGGCGATCATCCAGCCGTAGGAGGGGGCCAGCGCGCTCAGCACGTTCGCGACCGCGAACAGGGCCATGAGCCCGATCAGCAGGGTGCGGCGCGGCAGCCGGGCGCCGAGCACGGCGATCACCGGCGCCCCCACCACCACGCCCAGGGCGTAGGCGCTGATGACGTGCCCCGCCGTCGGCTCGTCCACCCGGAGGCCGTCGGCGAAGTAGGGCAGCAGGCTCATGGACGCGAATTCGGTGGTGCCGATGGCGAAGCCGCCCATGGCGAGCGCCAGAAGCACCAGTCCCGGATGGGCCGCCGGGCTGACACCCGCGGCGGGGCGGCGGTCGTCGCGACCGACAGAGGACATCGTTCTCATCTCCGGCTACAGAACGGCAGCGCGGCGGCCTGCCGTGGCGTCGATCCCGTGTTGCATAGCTATGCAAGTGGTTGCATAGCTATGCGCCGACGCATCATATTTGTCGGCGCCGTCCGTCGGCAACCGGACCGGCCAGAAACTTTTTGCAGATGCGAGATGAGCGGCCGACATGGCCAGGGCCGGAAAACCACCCTCCTCCATCGACGTGGCCAGGCTGGCGGGCGTGTCGCAGTCCGCGGTGTCGCGGAGCTTCACGCCGGGCGCCAGCGTGTCGGCGCCGACCAGGGCGAAGGTGATGGCGGCCGCCGACGCCATCGGCTACCGGCCCAACGTCATCCCGCGCATCATGCGCAAGCACCGCTCGAACATCGTCGCGGTGGTCGTCGGCAGCCTGGACAACCCCTACCACACGCGGGCGCTGGAGGCGTTCTCGCGCGCGCTCCAGCGGGCGGGGAAGCAGGTCATGCTGGTGCAGACCGACACGGAGCGCACCCTCGGCGAGGCGGTCGGCCGGCTCGCCGGCTACTGCGTCGATGCGGTGGTGAGCGCGCACGAGGTCGAATCGGAGGAGGTGGCGGCGGCCATCGACCGGATGCGCATCCCGGTGGTCACGCTCAACTCCGCCCTCACCAGCGCCTGGAGCGGGACGATCATCTCCGACAACGAGGCCGCCGGGGAGCGGATCGCCCGGCTGCTGCACGACCGGGGCGGCCGGCGCTTCGGCTACGTCGCCGGCCCGGCCGACAGCCTGTCGCAACGCCAGCGCGAAGCCGGCTTCCGCCGCGGGCTCGCCGGGCTGGGGATCGCCGATTGCGCCCGCGCCCCGGGCGACTACCGGCACGGCGGCGGCCGGGCGGCGGCCCGCGCCCTGTTCTCCGCCGCCGCCCCGCCCGACGCGGTGTTCTGCGCGAACGACCTGACCGCCTTCGGCCTGATCGACGCGCTGCGCGGCGAATTCGGCCTCGCCGTGCCGGGGGACGTGCTGGTGGCCGGCTACGACAACGTGGACGCGGCGGCCTGGCCCGCCTACGACCTGACGACCTTCGACCAGCGCGTCGACACGATGGTCGGCCTCGCCGTCGGCATGCTGGACGGGGACTGGGACGCCGGCCCGTCCGCGACGGTCGCCCCCGTCCTCGTGGAGCGGTCCAGCACCGCGGGACGCTCCGGACACGCCCGCCGGCCGGCCGGCCCGCCGCGATGAGGCCGGCCGCCGGGGCGCCGGCCGGACGGCCGTCGGCACGGCGCCGGCGGGACGGTCCCGCAGGGGTCGGACCCTCACATAGGTTGGGTATTGTGCGGTGTCTTTCCCGCCACTTATCCTCGGCCATGCCGCGGGGCGGCGCCTCGGGCGCGCGGAGAGACGAGCCGTTCATGTCCGGACCGAAGCATCACCGAATCCGCGTCCTGCTGGTGGAGGACGACGCGCCGATCCGCAACCGCATGGCGGCGATCCTGCGGGGCTCCGACGCCCTGGACCTGGTGGGCGTCGCCGCGACCGTCACGGAGGCGCGGGCGCTCTGCGCCGCCCAGGTGCCGGGGGTGCTGGTCACCGACCTGAAGCTGCCCGACGGCTCGGGCGTCGACCTCATCCGCGAAACCCGGCGCCTCTATCCCGCCATGGACATCATGGTGGTGTCGGTGCTGGGGGACGAGCGCAGCGTGCTGGCCGCCGTCGAGGCGGGGGCGGCGGGATACATCCTCAAGGACACCAGCCCGGTCGACCTCGTCGGCTCGGTGCTCGACCTGGTCGCCGGCCAGTCGCCGATCTCGACCTCGATCGCCCGCACGATCGTGCGCCGCATCCAGCAGGCGCCGCCCGACACCCCGGCCGGGGAGAGCCCGCTGCCGGCCCTGACGGAGCGGGAGACCGACATCCTCTGGGGCATCGCCAAGGGCCTGACCTACGCCGACATCGGCGAACAGCTGGGCATCTCGCGGAACACCGTGCTCACCCACATCAAGAACATCTACCGCAAGCTCGAGGTCAATTCCCGTGGGGAGGCGGTGTTCACCGCCATCAACCACAAGATCATCAACCTGGGCCCCTGATTGTCGACGGACGGCCTCGCCGCCGGGGGCGGCCTCAGGGCAGGGCCGGCGGCGCGCCGCGAGGACCGGCGGTGGCGCCTGGCGCTCGCCGTCGCCCTGGCGTTCCCGGCGATGATGGCCCTCGTCCTGTTCTGGGACCGCCCGGACACCTCGGCGTTCGCCGCCCTGTTCCGCCAGGAGGCGGCGATGGCGGTTCCGGGCGGTGCGGCCGGGGGCGCCGGGTCCTGGCGGACCGTGGCCCTCCCCTATCACTGCCCGGCGGTGCCCGACCCCGGCGGGTGCGCCGTCACCCTGCGGATCGTCCACCGGGCCGAGCCGGCGGACGGGGAGCTGTGGTCGCTCTACGTGCCTTCCTTCCTGGGCGGGCTGACCGTCCGCCTGAACGGCGTCGCCATCGCCGACAGCCGCTGGCAGCGGTCGGCCGCCGACATCACGGCCGCCAGCCCGATGCTGGTCACCTTGCCGCCGCCCCTGCTGCGGCCGGGCGACAACGTGTTCGACCTCGTCCTCACCAAGCGGGGAACGATCGCCGGCTTCCTCGGCCCGGTGGCGATCGCGCCGGATTCCCGGCTGCGTCCCGACCACGACCGCCGCACCTTCCTCTTCACCACGCTGCCGCGGATGATCGACGGCTGGCAGCTGGCGATGGGGTTGGCGCTCCTCGTCCTGTGGCTCGCCCGCCGGCAGGAGCCGATCTTCCTGCTGTGCGGCGTCCTGTTCATGATCAACGCCACCCAGACCCTGCCGGCGCTGCTGGGCGACGGCGTCGACGAGGGCGTGTACCGGTTCCTCAACCACGGCAAGGCGATCAGCAGCTACCTGGTGTTGCCGCTGGCCTGGCTGTTCGTCGGCCGCCGCCCGCCGGTTCCCGTCTGGTGGTTCGTCGTGCCGGGGCTGGCGGTGGCCGCCCTGCAGCCCCTGGTGTCCACCCAGGCCCATCTCTGGCTGGTCGGCACCCTGCTGCTTCCATGCGGCGTCGTGGTCATGGCGTGGGGCATCGCGGTCGTCCTGCGCGCCGCCCTCGTCCGCCGCGACAGCGCCGCGGCGCTGTTGTTCGGCGCGTTCCTGACGTCGCTCCTGACCGCCGGCCATGACGTGCTGATCCTGCGCCAGGACCTGGGGGACCGCCAGGTGATGGTCGGCCGCTTCGCCGTGCCCATCGTCCTCGCCGCCGTCAGCGCCGTGCTGCTGTGGCGCTTCGCCCAGACCATGACGGCGCTGGACCGCTTCAGCGCCCGGCTGGCGCGCGAGGTGGCGGCGGCCGAGGACGCCCTGCGCCGCAGCTTCGCGCGCGAGCAGGCGCAGGCCCGCACCGTGGCGGTGCAGGCCGAGCGGGTGCGGCTGATGAGCGACCTGCACGACGGCCTTGCCGGCCAGCTCGTCTCCATCCTGTCGCTGTGCGAGCTCCAGGGGCGGGAGCGGGACGAGGTGACGGACGCGGTCGGCGCCGCCCTGACCGACCTGCGCCTGATCGTCGCCTCGCTGGAGGACTACGGCGACGACCTCGGCGTGATGCTGGCGGTGCTGCGCGAGCGGATCGAGCCGCAGGCCGCCGCCCACGGGGTGACGCTGCTCTGGCGGACGGCCGGGGTGCCGGACCTGCAGGGCCTGCAGCCGGGACAGGTGCTCGCCATCTACCGCATCCTGCAGGAGGCGGCGACGAACGCCTTCCGCCACAGCGGCTCGGCGACGCTGGCCTTCGCGGCGGGTCCGTCGCCGCGGCCGGGCTGCGGCGTCCGCCTGTCCCTGCGCGACCACGGCCGGGGCGGCGCCGTCGGCCGGAACGGCGGCTACGGCCTGTCCAGCATGCGGCGGCGCGCCGAGCGTCTCGGCGCCGGCCTGGACATCCGCAGCGGGCCCGACGGAACGATGGTGGTCCTGGACCTGCCGGAACGCCTGCCCCACTCCTGACGCCCCCTGCCACCGCACGATGCCGTGAACGTCGGCTCCTTGCCGCCGCGACGCCGTCGGCGACGGCCCGTTCCCACCCCGGCGCCGGCGGCGACGGCACCGGCCGGCGGTCCGGGCGGCGTTCGGCAATACGGCGGACCGATCAAAAATGGCGTCCAATTTTGATTGTTTCTGATCACTTCGCCGGATACACTTCTCCGTGCGATCAGAAAGGATCATTCCATGAGGACCGACCGCCGCTCGGCGATCCGTCGCTACCTGTTCGAGAGGACGTCGGCCTCGATCCATGAGATCGCCGAGGCGGTCGGGGCCTCGCTGCCCACCGTGCGCCGCGACCTCCTGACGCTGGAGAGCGAAGGCTCGATCCAGCGCACCCACGGCGGGGCGCGCATCACCGACATCGCCGAGATCGAGGCGGCCTTCGAGGTGCGCGAGCAGGCCAACATCGCCGCCAAGCGGGCCATCGGGTTTGCCGCGTACGGGAGACTGCGCCCGGAGACGGCGGTGTTTCTCGACGCCGGAACGACGGTGCTCCAGGTGGCCCGCCGCATCCGCATCAACCCGATGCCGCTGTCGGTGTTCACCAACTGCCTCGCGGTCGCCCAGATCCTGACGGACGTCCGCGACGTGTCGGTGACTCTGCTGGGGGGCCGGCTGCGGTCGCGGAACGCGTCCCTGCTGGGCGCGCTCGCCGAAGGAACGCTGGAGCGGCTGTGGTTCGATCAGCTGTTTCTCGGGGTGAGCGCCATCGGCGAGGACGGTTGCGCCTACACGACCGACGAGCACGAGGCGCGCCTCAACGAGATCATGGTGACGCGGGCGGCGCGCACCGCCGTTCTGACCGACGCCAGCAAGTTCGGGCGGCGGGCCACCTATCGGGTCATCCGGCTCGACGACC
Source organism: Azospirillum sp. ST 5-10 (assembly GCF_051225715.1). Lineage (NCBI taxonomy): Bacteria > Pseudomonadati > Pseudomonadota > Alphaproteobacteria > Rhodospirillales > Azospirillaceae > Azospirillum > Azospirillum sp. ST 5-10. The sequence goes on along the minus strand of NZ_JBPJSP010000002.1, from coordinate 375,376 downwards.
GGCTCGAACTGATCACCGACCACAGCCTTGCCGCGCCGTGGGTCGAGACGCTGGAGCGCGCCGGCTGCCGGACGACGCTGGTCGGCGCCGACGCCGGCGACGCCCCCGATCCCGAGGAGGACGAGCCGTGACCGCGGGCGGCGTCCTCGGGGTGGACGGCGGCGGCACCAAGACGCTGGCCGTCGTGGTGGCGGCCGACGCCACCATCCTCTCCCGCGATCGGCTCGCGAGCCTCGATCCCACGGCCGGCGACGGCTGGCGGGAGGAGATCGCCCGGCTCGCCGCCGGCCCCGGCGGACCGCGGATCGAGGCGGCCGTGTTCGGCCTGCCGTTCCACGGCGAGATCGACCGCTTCTCGTCCGCCCAGCGGGCGACGGTGCGCCGGCATTTTCCGGAGGGCGCGACCGTCGAGAACGACGTCCGCATCGCGTTCGACGGTGCCTTCGCGTGCGGTCCCGGCGCCCTCAGCCTGTCCGGCACCGGGTCGATGGCGTGGGCGAGCCTCGCCGGTCCGGACAGCCCGCACGTGCGGGTCGGCGGCTGGGGGGATGTCTTCGGCGACGAGGGCAGCGCCTACTGGATCGGCCGCGAGGCGCTGACCCTGCTGTCGCGCCACGTCGACGGCCGGGCCCCGGCCCCCGGCTTCGCCGGGCGCCTGCTCGCCGCCATGGCGATCGGCCCGGACGAGCTGTCGGCCTGGTGCTACGGGCTCGCCAACCGCCGCGCCGGCGTCGCCGGGCTCGCGCGCCACGTGGCGGCGATCGCCGCCGACGGCGAGGCGGCGGCGCAAAGGCTGATGGACCGCGCGGCCGACGAGCTCTGCGAGCAGCTCGCCGCCGCCTGGCGGCTGTGCGGCGGCACGGCGCCGCTGCGCTGGAGCTACGCCGGCGGCGTCTTCAACGCGCCCGAGATGGCCGACCGCATGGCCGCGCGTCTCGGCGTCCGGCCGACGCAACCGCGCCTGCCGCCGGTCGGCGGGGCGGTCCTGCGAGCCGCCCGACAGGCGGGCTGGCCGATCGACGACGCCTGGATCGGCCGCCTCGCGGCGGCGCTCCGGACGGCCTTCGCTCCATGAAACGACGAAGAACAGGGGGAATACAGAATGAGAAGACGTGATTTTGCGGCTTTGGCGCTGGCCCTTCCGCTCCTGGGCTCGTTTGCCGGCGCAAGCCTCGCGGCCGACACGCTGACGGTCCTGCTGCCCCCCTGGGGCACGCTGCCCAAGGAGATGACCGACCGCTTCGCCGCCGAAGCGGGCGTGTCGCTCGACGCCCAGACGCTCGGCTGGGACGAGATCCGCACCAAGATCATCACCTCGATGATCGCCGGGACCGCCCCCGCCGACGCCACGGAAGTCGACTGGTCGTGGGTCGGCCAGTTCGGCGCGGCGTCCTGGTACCAGCCGCTCGACGGCAAGATCGACGCCGACGTGGTCGCCGACATCCCGACCGCGTCGATCTTCCGCTTCGACGGCAAGCTGCTCGCCATCCCCTACGCCAACGACTTCCGCATCCTGATCTACAACAAGGGCCATCTCGACAAGGCCGGCGTCGCCGCCGCGCCGAAGACGCCGGACGAGCTGCTCGCCGCGGCCAGGGCGGTCAAGGCCGCGAAGATCGCCGACCATCCGATCGGCCTGCCGCTGTCGGCGTCCGAAGGCACCTCGACCGCCTGGTACCTCCTCACCAAGGTCTTCGGCGGCGACCTCTTCGACAAGGACTTCAAGCCGCTGTTCACCAGCCCGGATTCGGCCGGCTACAAGGCGCTCGCCTTCGAGATGACCGCGCTCAAGGAAGGCCTGATCGACCCGGCCGCCACCGGTCTCAAGGACGTCGAGGTGCACGAGCTGTTCAAGAGCGGCAAGATCACCTTCGACGTCGCCGGCTGGGCCGGCAACCTCGCGGTCTACAGCGATCCGGGCAAGTCGCAGGTGGCCGCCGACGTGGCCGCGGCGCTGATGCCCTCGGTCACCGGCACGTCGCGCACCTTCGGCCTGCCGGAAGCGGTGGGGATTCCCGTCGGCTCGACCAACGCCAAGGCGGCGCAGGCCTTCATCGCGTGGCTGGCCAAGCCGGAAAACGAGATCGCCAGCTACGAGACCCTCGGCAACCTGCCGCCGCGCCTGTCGGTGCTGAAGCGGCTCAACGAGGCCGGCAAGCTCAAGCAGGGCGACGTGCTGCTCCAGCAGGCGTCCCTGGTCGAGCCGCTGTTCGCGCAGGGCACGCCCGCCTGGTATCCGCAGTTCTCGACCGCGGTGGCGAGCGCCATCAACCAGGCCGCCAAGGGCCAGCTCAGCGTCGACGCGGCGGTCGCCGAAATCGCCAAGGCGGCGGCGGACGCGCAGAGGAACTGACGTCGTCCGGTGAAAGGCGGACCCGGTCAGGGGACGCCGTGCACCCGAGGGGGGGGCGCCCTGCCGCGCCCCCCGTCCCTCCTTCCCACGGCGCCGGCGGATGGCCGGACCGGCGGCCGTTGCCGCCGCGCCGTACGCCGCGAAAAGCGAAAACGCCGATGCCGAGCCCACCCTGCCGCCGCCGCTACAAGCGGGACGAGGTCGTCCTGGCCGCCGCCCTCGTCGTGCCCATCGTCGTCATCATGGGAGGCCTGGTGTTCTGGCCGCTCGCCACATCGGCGCTGGACAGCCTCTACCGGATCGATCCGATGCGGCCGGGCACGCCCTTCGTGGGCCTGCGCAACTATGCCGACCTCGTGACGGACGGCAACGTCCGGGCGTCGTGGATCAACACCCTCGCCTACGTGGCCATGGCCGTGACGCTGGAGACCGCCGGGGGGCTGGGGGCGGCGCTGCTGCTCAACCGCGTCCGCTACGGCCGGCAATGGCTGCTTGCCATCACCGTGCTGCCCTGGTGCCTCCCGCCGGTGGTCAACGCCGTCGTCTGGATGTGGATCTTCAACCCCAGCTACGGGCTGCTCAACCATGTGCTGCTGGGGCTCGGCCTCCTGTCCGAGCGCAAGGTCTGGTTCAACGACCAGGCGACGGCGCTGTTCCTGATCTCGCTGGTGCACGTCTGGCGCATGATGCCCCTGACCGCCGTCATCCTGCTGGCCGCCCTGCAGAGCATCCCGCGCGATCTCTACGAGGCGGCGCGCCTCGACGGGGCGGGCCCGTTCAAGTGCTTCCGCCTGGTGACCCTGCCGCTGATCTCGGGCGGCCTCGCCATCGCGCTCAGCCAGTCGACCGTCTTCGCCTTCAACCTGTTCGACGAAGCCTGGATCCTCTCCGGGGCCAGCCTCGACACGCGGTCGGTGATCGTCCAGGTCTACCTGACCTCCTTCCAGAACCTCCGGTTCTCCAGCGGGATGGCCCTGTCGATCCTGGCCATGCTCGCGTCGCTGCTCGTCTCGCTCCTCTACGTGCTGCGCGTCTATCGCGAAACGAGGTTCGACTGACCATGCGCAAAGCCACGTCATCCCTGATCGGCCACGCCGGCATCGCCGCCGCCGCGACGGTCCTGATCGTCTGGTCGCTGGGGCCGGTCTACTGGTCGCTCGTCACCTCGCTGACGCCGCCGGTCGACCTGGTCGGCACCCCATCCTTCTGGCCGCGCAACCCGACGCTCGAACATTACGGCAAGCTGCTGGGAGCGACGAGCGTCTCGCAGGGCAACGCCGTCCAGTCGGTCTGGCCGCAGTTCTCGGCGGCCCTCGTCAACAGCCTCGTCACGTCGCTCGCGGCGACGGTCGTGACGGTCCTGGTCGCCGCCTTCGGCGCCTACGCCTTCGTCCGCCTCGAGTTCCCGGGGCGCGGCCTGCTGTTCGCCCTGGTGGTCGCGACATTGGCGATCCCCGCCTACACGGTGATGATCCCGCTCTACCGGCTGATGATCGCGCTGCGGCTCATCGACACCTATCTCGGCATCACGCTGATCTACGTGTCGGCCTTCCTGCCGCTGGCGCTCTGGCTGATGCGGTCGGTCTACCAAGCGATGCCGGTCTCGCTCGAGGAGGCCGCCCGGCTCGACGGCGCCGGACGGCTCTACACGCTCGTCCACATCGTGCTGCCGCTCGCCACGCCCGGCCTCATCGCCAGCGCCATCCTGACCTTCCTGAGCGCCTGGGGCCAGTTCATGGTGCCCCTGGTGTTCTCCCCGACGCTCGCGACCAAGCCGTTGACGGTGCTGATCCCCGAGTTCGTGACCCGCAACTACATCGACTTCGGGCTGATGAACGCCGCCGGCATCCTCGCGATCATCCCGCCCGTTCTGCTCGTGCTCTTTCTCAACCGCTACCTCGTCAGCGGACTGATGGCCGGCGCGACCAAGTGATCGCGCACCCCCTCAACAAGGACCTCGTCTCATGAACACCACCGAACGCGTCATCGTCGAGCAGTTTGCCTTCTGGGAGAAGGCGCTGGAGATCGCGCTGCCCGAGGTCGACGCCGACACCCGCGTTTTCGTCGGCTGCGGCACCTCCTACTACATCGCGCAGAGCCTCGCGGCCGCCTTCAACCTCAACGGCAAGCGCGCGATCGCCGTGCCCGGCAGCGAATGGGCCCAGCGTCACAAGGCCTACCTGCCCGACCTCGCGGGGGCGACGGTCGTCGGGGTGTCCCGCAGCGGCGAGTCGACCGAGGTGGTGCAGGCGGTCCGCGCGAGCCGCGAGCTCGGCCTGCCGGTCGTCGCCATCACCTGCGAGAAGGACAGCGCGATGGCGCGCATCGCCGACGTGGTGGCCTTCGCGCCGACCCATCCCGACGAGGGCATCGTCATGTCGTCGTCGGCGAGCCTCATGCTGCTGATGGGCCTGCGCATGGCCGGCGAGACCGTCGAGGCCGCGGCCGTCGCCGGTGCGCGCGCCAACCTGGACGCCATGGGCACCGCGGCCCCGGCCCTGGTCGCCGGGCGCGACAAGTTCGTCGTCCTCGGCACCGGCGCCTATTTCGGCGTCGCGTCCGAGGGTGCGCTGAAACTGCAGGAGATGAGCATCAGCGTCTCGCAGCCGTTCCACACCATGGAATACCGGCACGGACCGATCAGCCTCGCCGACGAGACCATGCTGGCCGTCGTGCTCTACGGCGAGGACACGCCGGAGAACGACGCCCGGCTCGTCCGCGACCTGCAGGCCAAGGGCGCCAAGGTCGTCGGCCTGGGCGGCCCCGGCGATCTCGCGCTGCCGACGAGGACGCGCGGCCTGCAGCGCGCGCTGGAAATGCTGCCGGCGCTGCAGATCCTCGGCGAACGGATCGCCCAGTCCAAGAACATCGACAGCACCGCGCCGCGCAACCTCACGAAGGTCGTGACGCTCGCCTGAACCGCCGCCCCGGGGCCGGTTGCGCACGGCAACGGCCCCGGGCGCCCCCGGCACGAAGATCCGTATTGCAGGAGTTGACCCGCCATGGTCGCCGTCGACATCCACCGTCTCGTCAAACGCTACGGCACCGTCGAGGTGATCCGCGGCATCGACCTGTCGATCCGCGACGGCGAGTTCGTCTCCCTGATCGGCGCGTCGGGCTGCGGCAAGTCGACCCTGCTGCGCATGATCGCCGGGCTCGAGGACATTTCCGACGGCACGATCGCCATCGACGGGCGCGCCATCAACGACGTCGCGCCGAAGGACCGCGACATCGCCATGGTCTTCCAGAACTACGCCCTCTACCCGCACCTGACCGTGGCGGAGAACATGGGCTTCAGCCTGAAGCTGCGCAAAGTGCCCAAGGCGGACATCGCGCGGGCCGTCGCCGAGACGGCGGAACTGCTCGGCCTCACGCCCTATCTCGACCGCCTGCCCAAGGCGCTGTCGGGCGGCCAGCGCCAGCGCGTCGCCATGGGCCGGGCGATCGTGCGCAAGCCGCAGGTGTTCCTGCTGGACGAACCGCTGAGCAACCTCGACGCCAAGCTGCGCGTGCAGATGCGAACCGAGATCAAGGCGCTGCAGCGGCGGCTCGGCACCACGGCGATCTACGTCACGCACGACCAGATCGAGGCGATGACCATGTCCGACCGCATCGTCATCCTGAACGGCGGGCGGATCGAGCAGGTGGGCGCCCCGCTCGACGTCTACGACCGGCCGGCCAACCTGTTCGTCGCGACCTTCATCGGCTCGCCGGCGATGAACCTGATCGAGGCGACGGTGCGCAGCGACGGCGGCCGCCTTCGCGCGGTGGCCGACGACGGGCTCGGCCTGCCGCTCGACCGTTACGCCGGCATCGCCGACGGAACGCCGGTCACCGTCGGGCTGCGGCCCGAGCATCTCGACCTCGCGACGGAGCCGGCGCCGGACGCGCTCCCCCTCGCGATCAGCCTCATCGAGCCCACCGGCGCCGAGACCCATGTGTTCGGCCGGCTCGGCAGCCACGAGGTGGTGGTCAGCGAGACCGGACGCGTCGCCGGCCTGGACCACGCCTTCGTCACCCTCAAGCCGGGGAGCATCCACCTCTTCGACCGGGCGAGCGGCACACGCATCGAGCCGACGGCGTGACCACACCCGCGACCACCATCTTCAAGGACGGTTCTCCCATGACCGCGAACCCGCTCGAAACCCTGTCCGCCTCCCGGCGGTCACATCCGTCCGGCAGGCGCGGCATGCCGTCCGTCTGCTCGGCGCATCCGCTGGTGATCGAGGCGGCGATGCGGCACGCGGCGCGCCGCGGCTGCCCGGTGCTGATCGAGGCGACCTGCAACCAGGTCAACCAGGACGGCGGCTACACCGGCATGACGCCGAAGGGCTTCCGGGACTTCGTGGCGGCGGTCGCCGCACGCGTCGGGTTTCCCGTCGACCGGGTCATCCTCGGCGGCGACCATCTCGGTCCCAACCCCTGGAAGACGCTGCCGGCGGACGAGGCGATGGCGAAGGCCGAGACGATGATCGGGGCCTTCGCCGAAGCCGGCTTCACCAAGCTCCATCTCGACACCTCGATGGGATGCGCCGGGGAGCCCGTGGCGCTCGGCGACGTCGTGACGGCGGAACGGGCGGCACGCCTGGCGGCGGTCGCCGAGGCGGCGACGGCGAACGCGGCGGTGAAGCCGGTCTACGTGATCGGCACCGAGGTGCCGATCCCGGGCGGCGCGATGGAGGACATCGCGGCGCTCGACGTCACGCGGCCGGACGCCGCGCGCGAGACCGTCCGCCGGCATCGCGAAGCCTTCGCGGCGGCGGGGGCCGCCGCCGCCTTCGAGCGCGTCATCGCCGCGGTGGTGCAGCCGGGCGTCGAATTCGGCAACCACAACGTCGTCGCCTACGATCCCGGCAGGACCGCCGCCCTCAGCGCCGTGCTCGACGAGCTGCCGGGGTTCGTGTTCGAGGCGCATTCCACGGACTACCAGACCCCCGCGGCGCTGAGGGCGCTGGTTCACGACGGCTTCGCCATCCTCAAGGTGGGGCCGGCGCTGACGTTCGCGCTGCGCGAGGCCGTCTACGGCCTCGACCAGATCGCCGAGGTGCTGTTCCCGGGGCGGCGCGCGGAAACGCTGCGGGAGACCGTGGAGCGGGTGATGCTCGCCCGTCCCGGCGACTGGGCGAAATATTACCCCGGGACGGCCGACGAGCAGCGCGTGCAACGGCACTTCAGCTATTCGGACCGCATCCGCTACTACTGGCCGCAGCCCGAGGTGGCGCGGGCGGTCGACACGCTGTTCGCCCTCCTCGACGGCGCTGCCGTCCCCGAAACGCTGGTCAGCCAGTACCTTCGCGCCTGCTATGCGGGGGTGCGCAGCGGCGCGGTGACGCCCACGGCCCACGAACTCGCCATCGGCATGGTCGACATCGTGCTGGAGGACTATTTCAGCGCCTGCCGATGACGATCGGCTGGTCGCCGCGCCGTGGCGGCCGGCCCTGCCGCGGCGCCGCCGGACGTGCCCCGGCGGCGCCCGAGGGGATCATACGAATTCCGCCTGAAGGCTTCATTCGCATGCCCCTCTCGATCAATGCTATTGCATTGATCTGCCGGGTTTTACGGTTTGCGGATGATCGAACCGATCATCCGCGAACCATATCAGAGCTTGCCCGTCACCCAGTAGTCGATGCGCGCGGCGTTGTTCTTGATGTAGGTGTCGACCGCCTGCTCGTAGCTGGTCTGCTTGGCCTCGTACATCATGGCCTCGAGATCGCCGATCGGCATCACCATGCGGTTCAGGAACTCGAAGACCTCCGGGTGGTCCTGGTAGAAGCCCTTGCGCACCAGGGCGTTGACGCTCTCCAGCCCGCCCAGCGTCGCCTTGGGGTCGTCGAGGTAGCGCAGCTTCCAGTTGGCGAACATCCAGTGCGGCGACCAGGTGGTGACGACGATCCACTCGTCGCGCTTCACCGCGCGCTCCAGCGCCGCCAGCATGCCGGCGTCGCTGGCCGAGACGAGCTGGTAGCCGGACAGGCCGTACTCCTTGAGCGCCGTCTCCGACGCCTGCATCAGCCCGGCACCGGGATCGATGCCCTGGATGCGGCTGCCCAGCTTCTTCATCACGTCGGGCTTCTTGAGGTCCTCGATGCTCGACACCTCGGCGGCGGGGACGTAGTCCGGCACCGCCCAGCCCAGCTTGGCGCGGGTGTAGAGCGGGCCGAGATCGACGAGATCCTTGCCCACCTTGTCCAGGTAGGGCTTGTGGGTCAGCGGCTGCCACGACATCAGCATGGCGTCCAGCTTGCCGGCGGCCAGGCCCTGATACTGGATGCCGATGTCGGCCATGATCAGCTCGACCTTGGTGCCCAGCCGCTCCTCGATGAGCTTCGCGGCCAGCTTGGTGACGGCCTCGGCGTCGGACCACGCCGTCCAGCCGATCTTCACCGTCGTGTCCGCCGCCGACGCGGTGCCGACGAGCAGGCCGGTGGCGAGCGCCGCCGCCGACAGGGCGTGCGCGATCCTTTGGAAAACACCCATGCGTGATGGTCCTTTCGTTGGAGGTCGGAGCCTGGGGAACCGGCGCCCGGCGGCGGTCTGGCCTTAAATTCGAATGTTTGGAGCAAGATCGCTTTCGGCCGGATCGGCCAAAAGCGATCTGGCTCAGCGCGCCGGGACGGGGATGAGACGCCGCAGGAAGGAAGCTCCCGGCACGGGCCGCGTCGCCTTGCCGGTGCCGAAGCTCTGGGTGATGCGGTCGAGGATGATGGCCAGCAGCACCACGCTCAGCCCGCTCTCGAAGCCCAGCGCGATGTCGAGCCGCTGGATGCCCTGCAGCACCACGTTGCCGAGGCCGCCGGCGCCGATCATCGAGGCGATGACGATCATCGAGAGCGCCATCATCATGGTCTGGTTGACCCCCGCCATGATGGAGGGCAGCGCGTTGGGCAGCTGCACCTTGAAGAGGAGCTGGCGGTCCATGCAGCCGAAGGCGCGCCCGGCCTCGATGATCTCGCCCGGCACCTGCTGGATGCCCAGCGCCGTCAGGCGCACGGCCGGCGGCATGGCGAAGATGACGGTGGCGAGGATGCCCGGCACCCGGCCCAGGCCGAAGAACATCACCGCCGGGATCAGGTAGACGAAGGCCGGCATCGTCTGCATGAAGTCCAGCGTGGTCTTCGCCACGCTCTCGAAGGCGCGGCTGCGCACCATCAGGATGCCGAGCGGGATGCCGATGGCCAGGCTGAGCAGCGTCGCCGAGAGGACGAGGCCGAGGGTGGCGGCCGTCTCCGTCCACAGCCCCATGCCCGAGATGAGCAGGAGGGCGGCGAGCGCGAAGGCGCCGAACCCGAGCCCGAGGCGCCACACCGACAGGCCGACCAGGAGCGCGATGAGCAGCCACGCCGGCGTGCCGACCAGCACGGCGTCGATGGCGCCGCCGAAGCCGTCGACGATCGAGGCGATGACGTCGAGCGTGGGCTGGAAGTGGTCGAGCATGAACTCGACAAGGTCCTCGACGACGTTGCCGATGTGGATCTCGACGTCCATGGCTCAGCCCTCCCGATCCAGGGTGTTCAGAAGAAGGGCGCGGGAAATCGCGCCGACGAAGGCGCCGGCCTCGTCCACCACCGGCACCGGCCAGTCGGTGGCGGCGACGACGCGCAGCAGGTTGTGGACCGGCGCCGCGCTCGGCACCGTCTCCACGCCGGACAGGAAGGCGTGCAGGAAGCGCGGCTGGGGCGTGCGCAGCTCGCGCTCCAGCGTCTCGCGGGACACCACGCCCTGGAACCGCCCCTCGTCGTCGCGCACGTAGCCGTAGGTGTGGCCGTTCTCCTGGAGGAGACGCAGCGCCGGCATCAGCTCGCCGGGGATGCGGATGATGGTGTTGGTCGCCTCGAAGCGGGCGACGTCGCCGGCGCGCAGCACCTTCGACACGTCGACGTTGCGGAAGAAGGAGCGGACGTAGGCGTCGGCCGGGTTGCGCAGGATGTCGTAGGGGGCGCCGATCTGCACGATCCGCCCGCCCTCCATGATGGCGATGCGGTCGCCGATGCGCATCGCCTCGTCCAGGTCGTGGCTGATGAAGACGATGGTGCGCTGGTGCTCGCGCTGGAGGCGCAGCAGCTCGTCCTGCATCTCGGTGCGGATCAGCGGGTCGAGGGCCGAGAACGCCTCGTCCATCAGCATGATGGTCGGGTTGTTGGCGAGCGCCCGGGCGAGGCCGACGCGCTGCTGCATGCCGCCGGACATCTCCCCCGGCAGGCGTCCGGCGTAGGCGCCGAGGCCCACCGCCTCCAGCGCCGCCATGGCGGCCTTGTGCCGCTCGGCCTTCGGCACGCCGGCGACCTCCAGGCCGAAGGCGGCGTTGTCCAGCGCGGAGCGGCGGGGCAGCAGGGCGAAGGACTGGAACACCATGCTCATGTCGCGGCGCCGCGCCTGCACCAGCTCGCGCTTGGACATGCGCACGAGGTCGCGCCCGTCGAGCAGGATCGCGCCGTCCGACGGCTCGATCAGCCGGTTGAGCAGGCGGATCATGGTCGACTTGCCGGACCCGGACAGGCCCATGATCACGAAGATCTCGCCCGCGCGCACGTCGAAGCTGGCGTCGACGACGCCGACGTTGACGCCGAGCCGCTCGAGGACGGCGGCCTTGTCCGCGCCGTCGCGGAGCATCGCCAGGGCCGGGCCGGGATCCGGCGCGAACACCTTGGAGACGTTGCGGACGGCGAGCCGGATCTCGCCGGGCGCGGCGGCCGGTGCGGCGGCCCTGGCGCCGCCTGCCGCCGTGGGCGCCGTGGGCGCCGTCACGGGCGCCGCCATGGCCGCGCGGGGCGTCCCGGCCGCGGCCTGTTGCCCAGCCGCCGCCGTCATCGACGGCTCTCCGCTCTGTCGCGGCGCCGAGGCGCGCCGCGCGTTGGCGGACCCTGTTCTTCGTTCATCGCAAAACCCCCTGTTCGACGAGACTGTCGCGAATGGCGCGGGCCGCCTCCTCCGGGTCGACCCCCACCATCAGTCGGCCTTTTCCGGCCTTGTTCTCCGTCGCCGCGCGCAGGCGGTCCTGCGCCGACCCGCCACCGCCGGCGGCCATGAGCTTCGGCCGCGGCCGCCACGGCGCGACCTCGCAGGCGGCGAGGAAGCCGTCCACCGGCCCTTCCGCCGCCACCGCCACGATCACGCCCCGGCGCGCCGGACCGTAGGCGACGGGACGCGGCGGCGGGGCCGCGGGATGCACCGTGGCGACGAAGGGCAGGCGGACCCGCACGGCGCGCCGCTGGCCGCGCGGCAGCGCCTGCAGGACCTCGGCGCCGCCATCCCCCTGCGGGCGGATGCCGATCACGTCCGGCACCAGGGCGGCGTCGAGCCCGTGGGCGACGAGATAGGGCACCATCCCGCTGTCCTCGCCGCCCTCCGCCCGCCGCCCGGCCAGGACGATGCCGGGGCGGCGGGCGCCGAGGTGGCGCACCAGCGGCCCCACCGGATCGCATCCCGACGCCAGGCCGAGCACGGTCAGCGCGGGCAGGCCCATGCCGAGGTAGTCGCGCAGCGCCACGTCGGCGGGATCGCCGGCGTGCAGCGCGTGCACCGCCGCGCCGTCCGGCGCCACGGCCGGGTCCTGGGCGAGCCCCAGCGCCATCTCCAGGGCGCGGGCGTCCGTGTCGGCGCGGCGGCCGCGACCGGAGGCGGGATGGCGCCCGACGGAGAGCAGGACGGCCACCTCAACCATGGCGCCCCTCCTCCTCCAGCAGGCGGAGCAGCGCCGGCATCACCGCCTGGGCGTCGGCGACCACGGCGAGATCGGCGCGCTTGATCATCTCGGCGTGCAGGTCGGTGTTGACGGCGATCACGTGCCCGACCCCGGCGATCCCCTGCAGGTGCTGCGGTGCCCCGGCGATGCCGAAGGCGAGATAGCTGCGCGCCGTCACGACGGTGCCCGACGCGCCGACCTGCCGGTCGCGCGGCAGGTGTCCGGCGTCGCACACCACCCGGCTGCCCGCCCGCGTGCCGCCCAGCGCCCGCGCCACCGCGGCGAAGCCGCTCCAGTCGGTGACGCCGTTGCCGGCGCTGACGACGAGATCGGCCTCGGCCAGGGGCAGCGCGTCGGCGTCCACGGCGAGTCGCCGCGGGCCGGTCAGCCGGGGCATGGACCGGGGAAGCGTGGCCTCCAGGGGCCGCGCCTCGTGCCGCACGCCGGCCAGCGGCGCCACCGCGTCGGCGGCGACGGTGATCAGGCGCGGCGGCGCGTGGCGCAGCTCCGCCGTGCCGCCGCGCGCCCGGCGGGCGACCTGGCCCGCCGACACGCTCTCCGCCCCCGCCCACAGCCGCTCGCCGGCCATCGCCGCCACCCGGCGGGCGACGTCGCCGCCGTCGGCCGTCTCGGGGAACAGGGCGTGGCGCGGCGCGAGGTCCGCCAGCAGGGCCGTCACGGCGGCGGCCCGCGCCTCCGGGCAGTAGTCGGCGGCCCAGGCGTCCGGCAGGGCGACGTGCCGGTCCGCGCCGGCCGCCGCCAGCCCGTCCTCCGGTCCGGTCGCCACGGTGACGACCGCCCCGCCGCCGGGGTCGGCCAGCCGGCGGGCGGCGGCGACCACCTGCCGGTCGTGGTCCGTGAGGTCTCCGCCCGGCCGGTCGAGCACCGCCAGCACCAGGAAGGCGGGGGCGGGAATGATCCGCAGGGGCGGTTCGGGCGCGGCGGCGGGCGTGGCCGGCGCCGCCGTCGGCACCGCCGGAGGCGCCTCCTGCGTCCAGTCGTAGCGGCGGCGCGGCCGCGCCCGCACCAACGCGGCGGCCAGAACCGCCCGGGGGTCGCGGCGCTTGCCGCCGACCGCCGCCGCGGGGGCGAGGACGAGACGCGGCCGGCCCTTCCCGGCGACGGCGCGGGCGGCCAGGACGGCGCGCGGATCGACGCGGCGGCGGGCACCCGTCATGCCGTGCCCTCCGTCGCCGCCAGCACCAGCTCGGCAAGTTCGGCCACCTGGGGCCGCGGGCCCACCACCCCTTCCAGCATCAGCGCACAGTTGGGGCAGGCGACCGCGACGACGGCCGCCCCGGTGCCGCGCGCGTGGTCCATGCGGACGTCGGGGATGCGCCGTTCGCCGGCCACGTCGGTGAGCGGCGCCCCGCCGCCGCCGCCGCAACAGCTCGCGCGCAGGCCGGCCCGCGCCATTTCCCGCCGCTCCACGCCGAGGGCGTCGAGCAGCGCGCGCGGCGCCTCGGTCTCGCCGTTGTAGCGGCCGAGATAGCAGGGGTCGTGGTAGGTCACCGCGATCGCCTGCGGCGCCGTCACCGGCAGCGCCCCGGAACGGACCAGCTCCAGCAGAAGCGCCGAGTGGTGCAGCACGGTCCAGCGGCCGCCGAAGGCCGGGTACTCGTTGCGCAGGGTGTGCAGCGCGTGCGGATCGGCGGTGACGATGCGGGCGAAGCGGCGGGCGTTCAGCGCCGCCACGTTGCGCCGGGCGAGGTCCTGGAACGTCGCCTCGTCGCCGAGGCGGCGGGCGACGTCGCCGCAGTCCAGCTCCGCCTCGCCGAGCACGGCGACGTCGACGCCGGCGCGGCGCAGCAGGCGGACCAGCGCGCGCAGCGCGCGCTGCCCGCGCAGCTCGAAGGCGCCGTCGCCCAGCCACAGCAGCACGTCGCACGCCCCGCCCTCCTCCAGGCGGCGCAGGCCGAGGTCGGCGGCCCAGTCGAGGCGGCGGGCGAGCGGCCGGCCGCCGGGGTTGTCGGTGGCCCGCAGCTCGTCGAGCATGGCCGCCGCCTTGGCCGGCACGGCACCGCGCTCCAGGGTCTGGAAGCGGCGCAGGTCGACCACCGCGTCGACGTGCTCGATCATCATCGGGCACTCCTGCACGCAGGCGCGGCAGGTGGTGCAGGCCCACAGCGTGTCGGGATGGATCATCGCGCCCGGCCCGACCAGCGGCAGCGCCGGCCCGCCCGCCGCCTGCCCGGCGACGCGGCCGGGGTGGTGGCGGCCGGCATAGGCGGTGTCGCTGGCCGCCGGCTCCAGCGCCAGGACCATGTCCTGCACCAGCTTCTTCGGGTTGAGGGGCAGGCCGGCGGCGAAGGCCGGGCACGCCGCCTCGCAGCGGCCGCACTGCACGCAGGCATCGAAGCCGAGCAGCCGGTTCCACGCGAAATCCAGCGGCCGCTCGACCCCGAGCCCGGCGGCGGCCGGCGCCGCGTCCGCGAGGTCCAGCGGCCGCAGCCCGGTGTCGCGCCCCGCCCCGTCATGGAAACGCGCCGGGCGCGGATGGAAGGCGAGGTGCAGGGCGCCGTTCAGGGCGTGCTTCAGGGGCCCCCGCCCGACGCCGGCGACCATGTGGACCAGCCCGGCGCCGCCGACCGCGACCAGGGCCAGGGCGAGGGCATCGGGCAGCACGCCGCCGGCGGCGCGGTCGACGGCCACCGGCAGCAGCGCGCCGGCGCAGGCCAGCAGCGCCCAGGGCAGCCGGGCGAAACCGCCGCCGGACAGTTCGGCCGGCCGCCGTCGCCGCCGGCGGTGCAGCACCATCAGGGCACCGGCCAGCATGGCGGCGAGCGCCGCCGCCGCGAGGCCCCAGACGAGCCGGGCCGCCGCCGCCCCGCCCAGCGACAGCGCGGCGGCGGTCGGCGCCAGCGCCAGGGCGGCGAGGAAGCCGCCGGCGGTCAGGGCGTGGAAGCGCGCGTTGAAGGGTGTGCGGCCGACCACCGCGTGCACGTCGACGAGGTAGCGGGCCGGCATCGCCCGCAGCCCCGCCGCCAGGGCGACCGCCGCCGGCCGGCCGGCGAGCCAGCGGCGCGCCCGCAGGGCCGCCAGCACGACCCCCAGCGACAGCGCCGCGGCGAGGACGGCGAGGAGGGCGGGCGCGGCCACCGCTCAGATGTCCCGGCAGAGGCGCGCGGCGTCGTAGATCGCCGCATGGATGTTGCGGCCCGACACCGCGTCGCCGATGCGGTAGAGGGCGTAGCCGCCGTGCCCGTTGGCCTGCACCGGCTGCGGCCGGCCGGCGATCAGGCAGTCGAGGTCGATCTCGCCGCGGTTGAGGCTGTGCTCCTTCACGTCGAAGTACAGCGCGTCGTTGGGCAGGGTGCCGAGCTCGACGACGATCTGGTCGACCAGCCGCTCCTCCTCCTCGTGGGTGTACTCGTTGCGCAGCACGGCGACGCGGCGGTTGCCCTCGGGGTAGATCTCGATCAGCCGCTGGTTGGTCGTCATGATGACGCCGAGCCGGTAGAGCTCGCGCAGGTGGATCGGCTGGTTGGTGGTGCCGACCTCCTCGGCGACCATGCGGTCGGGGGTGGCGATCTCGACCAGGGCGCCGCGCCTGGCCATGAACTCGGCGCACGACGCGGCGTGGTGCAGGCCGGTGCCGTCGTACATCAGCACCGTCCCCGTCGGCTCGACCGTTCCGGTCAGGACCTCCCAGGTGGTGGCGGCGAGATCGGCGCCCGGGAAGGCGCCGCGGTCGGGGCGGCCGCCGGTGGCCAGGATCACCACGTCGGGCGCCTGCGCCTCGATGAGCTCGCGCGTCGCCTCGACGCCGAGGCGCAGGTCGACGCCCAGCGCCGTGACCCGCTGGACCAGCCAGCGGGTGATGCCGGTCAGCGCCTCCCGCCAGGTCGCCTTGGCGGCGATGGCGATCTGGCCGCCCGCCGCCGCCGCCTTCTCGAACAGCACCACCTCGTGGCCGCGCTCGGCGCACACCCGCGCCGCCTCCAGCCCGCCGGGCCCGCCGCCGACCACCACCACCCGGCGCCGCCGCGGCGCCTTGGGGTGGACGTGCGGCATCGTCGCCTCGCGGCCGGTCGCCGCGTTCTGGATGCACAGCGCGTCGCCGCCGGTGTAGATGCGGTCGATGCAGTAGCCGGCGCCGACGCACTGGCGCACCTCGTCGAGCCGCCCCTCCATCATCTTGCGCACGAGATGGGGATCGGCGATGTGGGCGCGCGTCATCGCCACCATGTCGACGTGCCCCTCCTCGACCGCGCGCGCCGCGGTGGCCAGGTCGGTCACCCGCTGGGCGTGGAACACGGGGATGCCGACCTCCCGCTTGATGCCGCTCGCCAGCGCCAGGAAGGGGGCGACGGGGAACGCCATGTTGGGCAGCGAGACGGCGTGGGCCATGTGGTCGCGCGCCTGGCCGCCGAGGATGTTGACGAAGTCGATCAGGCCGCGCTCGGCGTAGGTGCGGGCGATGGCGACGCAGTCCTCGTGGGTCAGCCCGCCCTCCAGCAGCTCGTCGCCGGACATGCGCAGGCCGACGACGTAGTCGTCCCCCACCTCGGCCCGCACCGCCTCGAACACCTCGATGCCGAAGCGCATGCGGTTCTCCAGGCTGCCGCCGTACTTGTCCGTGCGCGTGTTGACGGACGGGCTCCAGAACTGGTCGAGCAGGTGGCCGTGCGCGGCCGACAGCTCGCAGCCGTCGAGCCCGCCCAGCTTGCACCGCCGCGCCGCCGCGGCGAAGGCGGCGATGACGCGGCGGACGTCGAAGTCCTCCATCTCCTTGGGCGTGTTGCGGTGCGCCGGCTCGCGCGCCGGCGAGGCGGAAAGGGTGGGCAGCCAGTTCTCGGTGTCCCAGCGGGTGCGGCGCCCCATGTGGGTGAGCTGGATCATCAGCGCCGCGCCGTGGCGGTGGACGCGCTCGGCAAACTCCCGGAAGAAGGGGATCACGCTGTCGTCGGCCACCGAGATCTGGTTCCAGGGGGCGGCCGGGCTGTCCACGGCGACCGAGGAGGACCCGCCGAACATGGTCAGGCCGATGCCCCCGCGTGCCTTCTCCTCGTGATAGAGCTGGTAGCGCTCCTTGGGCTTGCCGTCGGACCCGTAGCCGGGGGCGTGGCTCGTGCTCATCACCCGGTTGCGGATGGTCAAACGCTTGATCTGGAGGGGCCGGAGCAAGGTTTCGGCGGGCGAGGGCATGAGCGGGCGCATCCGTGAACAGCACTGTCCCGATGATCGCCCGCTCCGCCCAGCGTCACCTGTGCGCCCGCGACGAAGAAGTGCGCTTTTGCGACCGCCCGTACGACGCCCGCACCGGCGTGCCGCGGACACGGGAACGCCGGCCGCGCGATGCGCGGTCGGCGTTCAGGAGGCGGCCGGACCGGTCACGCGAGACCGGTCACTCGAACAGGCGGCGGTCGGGCAGGTCCATGGACAGGCCGACGCCGGAGCGGAACACCGCCGGGGGTGGCGGCGTGGCGGACTCCGGCGCGCCCTCCCCCGCCGTCCCGGCGGCCCCGCGCACGGCGGACGGGCTGACGTGGAACTCCTCGCGGAACTGGCGGGAGAAGTGGGCGCAGTCGGCGAAGCCGGCCTCCATGGCGATCGCCGTCACCGAGCGGCGCGTGTTGCGCAGCATCCAGTAGCCGTAGCGCAGCCGCAGCAGGCGGTAGAAGGCGACCGGGCTCCTCCCCGTGGACACGCGGAACAGCCGCTCGAACTGGCGCGTGCTGACGTGGAGGCGCCGGGCGATCTCCTCGACGCTGAGCGGATCGGTCAGGTTCTGCTCCATGAGGAGGATGGCGCGGCGCACCCGCTCGTTGGCGATTTCCGTCTCGGTCGGCGGCTGCGGCTGCGACTGGTTGGCCGGCCGCGCCTTGTCGATCAGCATGATGTGCATGGTCTTCTGGGCCGCCGCCCGGCCGAGATGCCGCTCGATCAGGTGGGCGGCGAGATCGGCCACGCCGGCGCCGCCCGAACAGGTGATGCGGTCGCGGTCGACGACGAAGAGCTGGTCGGCCACCGGCACCAGATCGGGAAACTCCTCGATGAAGTCGCGGTGATGGTACCAGCTGACGCAGCAGCGGCGGTTCGTCATCAGCCCGATGCGGCTCAGGATGAAGCCGCCGGTGCACACGCCGACGAGGGTGACGCCCTGGGCGGCGGCGCCGCGCAGATAGGCCACGGTCTCGTCGTCCAGCGCCGGCCCCTGGTGCAGCAGCCCGCCGACCACCACGATGTAGTCGAAGTCGCGCGGCGCCCGCAGCGGCTCCCAGCGCGCCACGCAGGCGCCGCAGCTCGAGCGCACCGGATCGGGGCGCGTTCCCATGATCGTCCAGTGGCAGCGGATCTGGCGGGAGCCGTCGCCGTCGTCGGCCGCCAGGCGCAGCGCGTCGAGGAAGGTGGCCAGCGCCGTCAACGTGAAGTTGTTGGCGAGCACGAAGCCCACCGACAAGGACGGCTGCGGCGGGGCGGCGGACGTGCCGGTGCCCGTGGAGCGGCGGGCGAGCGTGGTCGTCTGTGCCATGTGTACCCTCCTGACGATCGGTCTACATTATAGTTGTTCAACCGATCAATAAAGGCCCATCGGCCGGTCCTCTAACAATTCCCGTGCCACACGGTCGGCCGGCTCGGCGGGGGCGGCCGGACGGGGCCGGCCGGGACGCCGGCTCCGCGTCCTTTCGCCGCGCGGTGCGATGTCGCATCGGTTCAAGAACGTGGGCGACGGCGTTCAATCTGGTCCCCCGCGTTCGCGCGTTATAGTCTAAGGATCGAGAAGGCCGGAAGGAAACGAAAGCGGTGCCACAATCGTTCTGATAGCACCATCGCCTCAGGAAAGATCATGCACTGCTTAAATGTCATGCACGTTCTGCTTAGGGAATGGCCGCTATGGTCAGGGCGGGGAACGATGGCGGCTCAACACTTCGCCCCTCCTCACGCGCCGCTCGAACATTGCCCTGACGAAAATGAAGGATACCGTCCATGGCGAACGCCGGCGCGCAGGGGTTGGAGGGGTGCGAGACGGTCGGATTCCTGCTGGTGCCCGACTTCTCGATGATCGCGTTCGCCGCGGCCGTCGAGCCGCTGCGGCTGGCCAACCACGTCAGCGGCCGCACGCTCTACCGCTGGGTGCTGCTGTCCCGCGACGGCGGCAGCGAGCGGGCGAGCAACGGCATCCCCGTCGCCGTCGACCACAGCCTCGCCGAGGCGCCGCCGCTGCCCACGGTGGTGGTGTGCAGCGGCATCGACGGCCACTGGTACGACGACCGCGCGGTGCTGTCGTGGATGCGGCGCACCGCCGCCCAGGGCACCGCCTTCGGCGCCATGTGCACCGGCGGGCACATCCTCGCCCGGGCCGGGCTGCTGAACGGCTACCGCTGCACGGTGCATTGGGACAGCATGGCGAGCTTCTGCGAGACCTTCCCCGACATCGAGGCGACCGGCGAGCTGTTCACGGTGGACCGCAACCGCTTCACCTGCGCCGGCGGGACGGCGGCGGCCGACATGATGCTGCACCGCATCGCCCAGGCGCACGGCGAGGCCCTCGCGGTGGAGGTGGCCGAGCAGCTCCTCCACGTCAACATCCGCTCCGGCGAGACCCGGCAGCAGACCCTGCAGGGCAATCCCGCCATGGACCACGAGGAGCTGACCGCCGCTGTCGCCATGATGCAGAAGAACATCGAGGAACCGCTCGACCTCCTCACCCTCTCCAACGCCCTGGGACAGTCGCGGCGCAACGTCGAGCGGCTGTTCCGCAAATACATGAACTGCAGCCCCGCCAAGTACTACCTGCATCTGCGGCTGAAGCGGGCGCGGCAGCTGCTGTGCCAGACCCGCATGTCGGTGATGGAGGTCTCCGTCAGCTGCGGCTTCGTCTCGGCGACCCACTTCAGCAAGTGCTACCGCGACCATTTCGGCGTGCCGCCGCGCGACGACCAGCAGAGCCACCGTCCGACGGCGGCCCATCCCACGCTGTTCCGCCGCGGCTGGACCGGCGGCGCCGGGCTGCCGCCGCTCGCCCGGCCGCACGCTCCGGCCGCCATGGTCCATGCCCCGTGCGCGGAACCGCCGGACGGCGCCCTGGCGGCGCTGTGACCGGACGTCAGGCCGCGGACGCCGCCTCGGCCCGGATCCACGTGCGGAAGACCTCCAGATTGCCCCGGCCGCCGCTGCCGCCGCCGCTGTCGGCCTCGACCAGGAAGTAGCCGTAGGCCGACCGCACGATGCGGTCGGCCAGGGTCACGAGCTGCCCGCCCTCCAGCAGGGTGTCGATCAGCGGCACCCAGCCCAGCGCCACCCCCTGTCCCATCATCGCCGCCTGCAGCACGAGGGGATAGTTGTTGAAGCTGAGATCGAGGCCGCCGGCACGGCGGCGGCCGATGCCGTGCAGGTCGAACCAGTCGGCCCAGGACAGCCACACCGCGGTGCCGGGACTGTCCACATGCAGCAGCGGCAGCGCCGCGAGTTCCGCCACCCCCGGCCGGGCGGCCAGGCGGTCGCGGAAGCCGGGGCTGCAGATCGGCACGACGATCTCCGGGAACAGCGGCCAGGCCCGGCACCCCGGCCAGGCGCCAGCCCCGAAGCCGATGGCCACGTCGATCGGCTCGCGCCGGACGTCCACCATCTCCTGGGTGGTGAGGATGCGCACGTCGAGGTCCGGCATGCGCTCGCGCAGGCGCGGCAGGCGCGGCACCAGCCACCAGGCGGCGAAGCCGAAATCGGTGGCCACCGTCATCACCCGCTTGTTGCGGCCGACCCGCAGCTCGCTCATCACCCGGTCGATGTCGTCCAGCCCCCGCCGCACCACGTCGAACAGGCGCGCCCCCTCGACCGTCAGGGCGACGCCGCGGTGCAGCCGGCGGAACAGCGCCACGCCCAGATCGGCCTCCAGCCATCCCACCTGATGGCTGACGGCGGACTGGGTGACGCCGAGCTCCCGCGCCGCCGCGCTGAAGTTGAGGTGCCGTCCCGCGGCCTCGAAAAAGGCCAGCGGCTGCAGCCACGCGCGCCTGTTAACCATGAACTGTCCTCATACCTTCATGAGCAAACCCGGGGTTCACAGGCCCGCGATTCCAGCGGATTCTATCCCCACGCCGGGGCACATCGGTATGTTTATGCGTCAGAGCGCAAGCGCCGCCGGCCTTTTTCCACGCAATCGAGCAAGAGGGCAGACCTGATGGTGCGCCGGCCGAATCTCTTGATACTCATGGCCGATCAGATGACGCCCGGGGTGCTGGGCGCCTATGGCGGGACGGCGAAGACGCCGGCGATCGACCGCCTCGCGGCCGACGGCGTGGTCTTCGAGCGGGGGTACTGCAACAGCCCGCTGTGCGCCCCGTCGCGCTACGTCTTCATGACCGGACGGCTGCCCTCGGCCATCGGCGCGTACGACAACGCCGCCGACCTGCCGGCCGACGTGCCGACCTTCGCCCATTACCTCAGGGCCGCCGGCTACCGCACGATCCTGTCGGGCAAGATGCATTTCTGCGGGCCCGACCAGCTCCACGGCTTCGAGGAGCGGCTGACCACCGACATCTACCCCGCCGATTTCGGCTGGACCCCGGACTGGGAGGACTTCGAGCGGCGTCCCACCTGGTACCACAACATGGGCTCGGTCATCGACGCCGGGGTGTGCGTGCGCACCAACCAGCTCGATTTCGACGAGGAGGTGTCTTTCGCCGCCCGGCAGAAGCTGTTCGACCTCGCCCGCGGCCGCGACGAGCGGCCGTTCTGCATGGTGGTGTCCCTGACCCACCCGCACGACCCGTACGCCATCACCGCGGAGTACTGGAACCGCTACCGGCACGAGGACATCCCGCTGCCGCGGGTCGCCGTCCCGCCGGAGGCTCTGGACCCCCACTCCCGCCGCCTGCGCCACGTCTCGGACATGGACCGCACCCCGGTCACCGAGGAGCAGATCCGCAACGCCCGCCATGCCTATTTCGGTGCCGTCTCCTTCGTCGATGACCAGATCGCCCGCATCCTGCAGGCGCTGGAGGACACCGGCCAGGCCGGCGACACCATCATCGTGCTGGTGGGCGATCACGGCGACATGCTGGGGGAGAAGGGGCTGTGGTACAAGATGAGCTTCTTCGAGCCGTCGACCCGCATCCCGCTGATCGTCCACGCCCCCGGCCGCTTGCGCGCCGGCCGGGTGGCGGCGTCGGTGTCCTCCATGGACCTGCTGCCGACCCTCGTCGAGCTGGCCGGCGACGGCGCGCCGGCCGTGCCCTACGCCACCCCCGTTGAGGGCCGCAGCCTGCTGCCCCATCTCAACGGCACGGGCGGGCACGACGAGGTGATCGGCGAGTACCTCGGCGAAGGCGCCATCGCGCCCGTCGTCATGATCCGGCGGGGCACGGAGAAGTTCATCCACTCCCCCGCCGATCCCGACCAGCTCTACGACCTCGCCGACGACCCGGACGAGCTGGAGAACCTGGCGGCGGCGCCGGCCTGCGCGCCGGCCGTCGCCGCCTACCGCGCGGAGGTCGCGCAGCGCTGGGATCTCGCCGCCCTGCACCAACAGGTGCTGGCCAGTCAGCGGCGGCGGCGCCTGGTGTACGACTCGCTGTGCCGGGGTGCACGCCGGTCCTGGGACCACCAGCCGGTCCGCGACGCCAGCGAGGCGTACATGCGCAACCACATCGACCTTGACGATCTGGAGGCGCTGGCGCGCTTCCCCCGTCCCACGCCGACGAGGTGACCCGCCCGCCGGCCGATGGCTCGACAACCAAGAAGGGAATCGAACGATGACAGGGAAGAGCTTTGTCGGGAGTGTGGCGGTGGGGGCCCTGGTGGCCTCCGTCGCGTTCGGTTCGGCGCAGGCGGCGGACCCCGCCTCCTGCGAAACGGTCCGCATGTCGGATCCCGGCTGGACCGACATCACCGCCACCAACGCCATCGCCGGCATTCTCCTGGAGGCGCTGGGCTACACGCAGAAGGTCGAGACCGTCGGCGTGCCGATCACCTTCCAGGGGCTGAAGACCAATCAGATCGACGTCTTCCTCGGCAACTGGATGCCGGCCCAGAAGCATCTGGCCGAGCCGCTGCTGGCCAACAACGAGGCGGACCTGATCCACGCCAACCTGGAGAACGCCAAGTTCACGCTGGCCGTCCCCGCCTACGTCGCCGACGCCGGCGTCAAGGACTTCGCCGACCTGCAGAAGTTCCCGGACAAGTTTGAGAAGAAGATCTACGGCATCGATCCCGGCGCCCCGGCCAACCAGAACATCAACCGCATGATCTCGGAAGGCGCCTTCGGCCTGAAGAGCTGGGAACTCGTGCCGTCGAGCGAGCAGGGCATGCTGAGTCAGGCCATCCGCAAGAACCGCCGCAAGGAATGGATCGTCTTCCTGGCCTGGCAGCCGCACCCCATGAACACCAAGCTCGACCTCGTCTACCTCTCCGGCGGCGACGCGTATTTCGGCGCCAACTACGGCGGCACCACCATCAACACCCTGTCGCGGCACGGCTACGCCAAGGACTGCCCCAACGCCACCAAGCTGTTCGAGCAGCTCAGCTTCACGGTGGCGATGGAAAGCACGATCATGGACGCCATCGACGAGGGCAAGAGTGCCCGCGAGGCGGCCACCACCTACCTCAAGGCCCATCCCGAGCCCATCGCCGGCTGGGTCGAGGGCGTGACCACCCTGGACGGCAAGCCGGGCCTGCCGGCGGTCAAGACGGCGCTGGGCCTGAAGTAGGCGCACGCGACGGCGGGCACGGGTCGCCGCCAACGAAACCGTGGTGGCGTTGGCCCCCTCCCGACCTCCCCCCATCGTCGACGGGGGGAGGGTTGGGTGGGGGCCCGGGTCAACCGCTTTCCGTGACCGGCTTCGAGGCAGGACCTCTTCTCATCCCGCCGGCCCCTCACCCCGCTGCGGCAGCCGCCGCCGGACGGCGCGCCGGCGCATCGCCGGCGACGAAATAGGCGACGGCGGCGCGCGGCAGGGCCGGACGGCCGCGGATCGCGTCGGCGATCTTCTCCGCCATCATGATGGTCGGCGCGTTCAGGTTGCCGGTGGTGATCAGCGGCATGATCGAGGCGTCGATCACCCGCAGCCCCTCCACCCCGTGCACCCGCCCCTGGCCGTCCACCACCGCCATGTCGTCCGTCCCCATGCGGCAGGAGCAGGAGGGGTGGTACGCCGTCTCGCCGTGGGCGCGCACGAAGGCGTCCAGCTCGGCGTCCGTGGTCAGGTGCGCGCCGGGGCTGATCTCCCGCCCGCGGAAGGGGGCGAGTGCGGGCTGCGCCATGATCTCGCGGGTGATGCGGATGCCGGCGCGGAACTCCCGCCAGTCCTGCGGGTCGGCCATGTAGTTGAAGAGGATGGAGGGATGCTGGCGGGGGTCGCGGGAGCGGGCGCGCACCCGGCCGCGGCTGGGCGACCGCATGGAGCCCATGTGCGCCTGGAAGCCGTGCTCCTTCACCGGGTCGGTGCCGTTGTAGTTGATCGCCACCGGCAGGAAGTGGAACTGGATGTTCGGCCAGGCGAAATCGTCGTGACTGCGGATGAAGCCGCCGGCCTCGAACTGGTTGCTGGCGCCGATGCCGGTGCCGAGGAACAGCCACTGCGCGCCGATCGCCGGCTGGTTCCACGGCTGCAGCGCCGGGTAGAGGGACACCGGCTTGGTGCAGGCGTACTGGATGTAGACCTCCAGGTGGTCCTGGAGGTTCTCGCCGACCCCCGGCACCTCGGCCACCGCCGCGACGTCGAGCTCGCGCAGCACGTCCGCCGGCCCGACGCCGGAACGCTGCAGGATCTGCGGCGAGGCGATGGCGCCGGCACACAGCAGCACCTCCCGCGCGGCGTGGGCGGTGGCCGTCTCCCCCCGGTGGCGGTAGGCGACGCCGACGGCGCGCCGGCCGGCGAACAGGACACGGTCGGTCAGGGCGTGGGTGACGATGGTCAGGCCCGGCCGGCCGCGCGCCATGTCCAGATAGCCCCGCGCGGTGCTGCTGCGCCGGCCCCGGGGCGTCACCGTGCGGTCCATCGGGCCGAAGCCCTCCTGGCGGTAGCCGTTGAGGTCGTCGGTGCGCGGGTAGCCGGCCTGCACCCCCGCCTCGACCATCGCGTCGAACAGCGGGCTGCCTTTGACGCCGGTGCGCGCCACGTGCACCGGCCCGTCGCCGCCGTGGTAGTCGTCGGCGCCGAGGCAGTGGGTCTCGGCCTTCCTGAAGTACGGCAGGCAGTCGAGATAGGACCAGTCCTCCAGCCCCGGCCGCCCGGCCCAGCCGTCGTAGTCCAGCGCGTTGCCGCGGACGTAGCACATGCCGTTGATCAGCGACGAGCCGCCCAGCCCCTTGCCGCGGCCGCACTCCATGCGGCGGTTGTTCATGTGCGGCTCGGGCTCGGTCTCGTAGGCCCAGTTGTAGCGCCGGCCCTGCAGGGGAAAGGCGAGCGCCGCCGGCATCTGCGTGCGGAAGTCCAGCCGGTAATCGGGCCCGCCCGCCTCCAGCAGCAGGACGCGCACGTCCGCGTCCTCGGTGAGGCGCGCCGCCAGCACGTTGCCGGCCGAACCGGCGCCGATGACGATGTAGTCGAACTCGGTGGCCTGGGCCATGGGGTCACCTCCGTGGCGAAAGGGGGGCCTGCGGGGCTCAGAAGACGGACGCGAAGTCGCCGAGCTCCACCTGCACGGATTTCAGCCGCGTGTAGTGGTGCAGGGTGGCGGCGCCGTTCTCGCGGCCGATGCCCGACTGCTTGTAGCCGCCGACCGGCATCTCGGCCGGCGATTCGCCCCAGGTGTTGATCCAGCAGATTCCGGCCTCCAGCCGGTGGATGACGCGGTGGGCGCGGGCGAGGTCGCGGGTCACCAGCCCGGCGGCCAGCCCGTAGGATGTGGCGTTGGCGCGACGGACCACCTCCGCCTCGTCCTCGAAGGTGAGCAGGCACATGACCGGCCCGAAGATCTCGTCGCGCACGATGGCCATGGCGTCGGTGCAGCCGGCGAACACCGTCGGCCGCACGAAGGCGCCGCGCGCCAGCGCGCCTTCGGTCGCCCGCCCGCCGCCGGCCAGCAGGCGCGCCCCCTCGGCCTTGCCGCGCTCGATGTAGCCCAGCACCTTCTCCATGTGCGCCAGGCTGACCAGCGGGCCGAAGTTGGTGTCCGGGTCCAGCGGGTCGCCCATGCGGATGCGCGCCACCCGCTCCAGGATGCGCGCTTCCACGTCGGCGCGGATGTCGGCGTGCAGGAACACCCGGGTGCCGTTGGTGCAGACCTGGCCGGAGCTGAAGAAGTTCGCCATGACGGCGATGTCGGCGGCGCGGTCGGGGTCGGCGTCGGCGAAGACGATGAGCGGCGACTTGCCGCCGAGCTCCATGGTCACGTCCTTGAGCGTCGAACCGCCGGCCGACGCCATCACCCGCTTGCCCGTCTCCACGCCGCCGGTGAAGGAGATCTTCGCGATGCCGGGGTGCGCGCTCAGCAGCGCGCCGACGCGGCCGTCGCCCTGGATCACGTTGAACACACCGTCGGGCAGACCCGCCTCGCTGTAGATCGCCGCCAGCCGGCACGCGGTCAGCGGCGTCACCTCGCTGGGCTTGAAGATCATCGCGTTGCCGGCCGCCAGCGCCGGCGCCGATTTCCACAGGGCGATCTGGACCGGGTAGTTCCAGGCGCCGATGCCGGCGACCACCCCCAGCGGCTCGCGCCGGGTGTAGACGAAGGAGGAGGCGCGCAGCGGGATCTGCTGGCCCTCCAGGGTGGTGGTCAGGCCGGCGTAGTACTCCAGCACGTCCGCGCCGGTGACGATGTCCACCGCGCGGGTCTCGGCGATCGGCTTGCCGGTATCCAGGGTCTCCAGCTCGGCCAGCTCGTCGTTGCGGGCGCGCAGCAGGTCGACGGCGCGCCGCAGCACGCGCGCGCGCTCCATGGCCGTCATGGCGGCCCACACCGCCTGCCCCTCGGCGGCGCTGGCGACGGCGCGGTCGACGTCGGCGGCGGTCGCCTGGGGGACCTCGGCCAGCGCCTCGCCGGTCGCCGGGTTCGTGGTGACGAAGGCCTCCGCGCCCTCGCCGGCGTCGGGGCGGCCGTGGATGTAATGGGTCTGCCGTTCGAACCGGGCCATCGGTGCACTCGTCGCAAGCGGTGGGAAACCTGGGCGGCTGGCGGACGCCGCCCCTCCGGGGAGGGGCGGCGGCGGTGTCACTTCACGCCGAGCTTGGCCTTCGCCGCGGCGAGGCCGTCCTTGCCGTCGAAGGTGGTGACGCCGTCGAGCCAGGCGCCGAGGACCGCCGGGTTGGCCTTGAGGTAGGCGGCGGCGGCATCGTTGGCGCGCAGGTCGTTGTTGAGGATGTCGTCCATGACGGCGTTCTCCATCTCCAGGGTGAAGGAGAGATTCTTGAAGAAGCGGCCGACGTTGGGGCACTCCTCGACATAGCCCTTGCGCACGTTGGTGTTGACGACGGCGCCGCCGAAGTCAGGCCCGAACCAGTCGTCGCCGCCGGCGAGATAGGTCAGCTCGAAGTGCTTGTTCATGGGATGGGGCGCCCAGCCGAGGAAGACGATCCACTTCTTGGAGCGCGTCGCCCGCTTCACCTCGGCCAGCATGCCGGCCTCGCTGGATTCCACCAGCTTGAAGTCCTTGAGGCCGAAGGCGTCCTTCTTGATCATGTTGTCGATGATCAGGTTGCCGTCGTTGCCCGCCTCGATCCCGTGGATCTTGCCGTCCAGCTTGCCCTTGAACTTGGCGATGTCGGCGAAGGAGGCCAGCCCCTCGGCGGCGGCGTAGCTGGGCACGGCCAGGGTGTACTTCGCCCCCTCGAGGTTGGCGCGCAGCACCTCCACCGAGCCGTCCTCGAGAACCGGCTTCAGGAAGCTCTCCATCGTCGGCATCCAGTTGCCGAGGAAGACGTCGAGCGACTTCGTCTTCAGGCCGAGATAGACCACGGGAACCGAGGAGATGTTGGACGAGGGCTCGTAGCCCAGCGCGTCCAGGGTGACCGTGGCGAGCGCCGTGGTCGCGGCGATGTCGGTCCAGCCGACGTCGCCCATCTTCACGGCCCGGCACGACGCCGGATCGGCCGCCTGGGCCGCGGTCGCGCCCGCCAGGACGAGACCGGCCCCCACGGCCACGGTGCGGATAGCCTTCAGCATGATCTCACTCTCCCTGTTCGGAGGATTCGGAAAGCACGGCGGGTCCCGGCCCCGCCGCCCCGCGGGGCGGACCGGTCCGGGCATGGACCCCGCCGTTCGCGCGGCCGTTCGCCGACCGCCTTGATCCCGGCGCCGGAGCGCCGCGGAGCCGAACGTTGTCCGTTCGTTGATTCGCCGAGCAGATTAACGTATCTTTTTTGAACGATCAAATAAGAAAAACCCGGACACCGAACCGGGAGACCCCGGCCGGCCCGGTGTGCTAGGACTTCCCGACTTCCCGCCCGCCCGGAGGGAGACGGGCCGTCAGCGAGGACCACGATGCCGAAAGTCGGGATGCAGCCGATCCGCCGGCGCCAGCTCATCGAGGCCACCATCCGCTCCATGGGGGAGCGCGGCTTCGCCGACACGACCGTGCGCACCATCAGCGACGCCGCCGGCGTGTCGCCGGGCATCATCCAGCATTATTTCGGCGGCAAGGATCAGCTTCTCGCCGCCACCATGCGCTCCATGATGGAGGAGCTGCGGATGGACACGGTGCGCCGGCTGGCCGGCGCGCGCTCCCACCACGAGCGCCTGGCGGCGGTGATCGACAGCAACTTCGCCACGGAGCAGTTCGCGCCCGGGGTGGTGAACGCCTGGCTGGCGTTCTGGGCCCAGGTGCCCCACGTCCCGGCGCTCGCCCAGTTGCAGCGCATCAACGTGCGGCGGCTGCACTCCAACCTGCTCTACAGCCTGCGCGCCCTCTTGCCGGCCGAGCGGGCGGAGACCACCGCCCACGGTATGGGCGCGCTGATCGACGGCGTGTGGCTGCGCTCCGCCCTGACCGGCGAGGTCGACGCGCGGCGCGCCCGGGCGCTGCTGCACGACTACCTTGCCCTGCAGCTCGACACCGCCGCGCCGGCCGGCGCCCGCTGATCCCGGCCGGCGGCATGACCTCAGCGGTCGACCACCACGTCGCTGGTCGGCCGGCTGCAGCACAGCAGGACCAGGCCCTGGTCGACCTCCCGCTTGCGGATGCCGCCCTTGTGGGTCATCTCCACCGTGCCGGACAGCAGCTTCGTCTTGCAGGTCCCGCACAGCCCCTGCGAGCACGAGACCGGCAGCCGGATGCCGGCGGCCTCGGCCGCCGCGACGATGGTGGTGTCGGCCGGGCAGTGGACGGTGCGGCCGAGCCGGGCGAACTCCACGCGGTGGGTGGCCGCCGCGACCGGCGACTCCGCCGGCACGGCCGGGCGCGACGGGGCGCCGCCGCCCGCGGTCAGCTCCTCGAAGTTGAAGCTCTCCTGGTGGTGGCGCTCCATGGGAAAGCCGGCGTCGAGCAGGCAGCCGCGGACCGCCGCCATGAACGGCGACGGGCCGCAGACGTACACCTCGCGCTCCAGCAGGTCCGGTGCGATCAGCCGCAGCATGGGCAGGGACAGCCGGCCGGTGTGGCCGGCCCACTCCCGCTCCCCGTCCGTGGCTTCGCAGACGTGGGCGATGCGCAGGCCGGGATTGCGCGCCGCCATCGTGTCGAGCTCCTTGCGGAAGATGATGTCGGCCGGCGTGCGGGCGGCGTGGACGAAGACCACGTCGTGGTCCTCGCCCAGGTCGTCGAAGGTGCGCGCCATCGACATCAGCGGCGTGATGCCGCTGCCGCCGGACAGGAACAGGTACTTGCCCGCACCGGCCCGCTCTCCGGGCGTGAAGTCGCCGAGCGGACCGACCGCGCGGATGGTGTCCCCCGGCTTCACGGTGTCGTGCAGCCAGTTGGACACCGGCCCGCCGGGCACCCGCTTCACCGTGATGGCCAGGCGGAACGGCCGCGCCGCCGACGAGGCGATGGTGTAGCTGCGCTGGACGGTCCCGCCGCCGATGGGCAGCTCCAGCGTGAGGAACTGCCCCGGCCGGAAGCGGAACAGGCAGGGATGGCGCGGCGCGAAGACGAAGGTCTTCACGTCGCGGGTCTCCTGCCGGACGGCCCGGCACACCAGGGTATCATCGACGTCCGGGTTCCAGTCCGGCAGCGCCGGCGGGCCGCCCAGCGGCACCGCGTCCGTTCCGTCAGGCATGATGTCCGGGCTCCGCCTCACTCGGCCGCGATGGCGACCGTGCCCGGATCGCCGTGGTTCAGCAGGTGCTCGGACAGGCGCTCGACGTACCAGGCGGTGAACTTCTCCACCAGCGGCTCGGTGTAGGGGGAGTAGGGGCCGGGTTCGTAGGCCGGGCTGGCGATGCCGGCCTGCGAGATGCCGACGAGGTGGGAGTCCTGGTCGTTGGTCGCCTTCCACACGAAGGTCAGGTTCTCCGGATCGTAGTCCACGCCCTCGACCGCGTCCTTGTGGACCAGCCAGCGCGTCTTCAGCAGCGTGCGGTCGGGGCCCAGCGGCAGCACCGTGAAGATCACGGCGTGGTCGCCCATGAAGTGGTTCCAGGAGTTCGGCTGCATCCAGAAGGACAGCGCCCCGATGTCGCGTTCGGTGAGCGCGCCCATCGGCTTCCGGCAGGCGGCGCGGGTGTCGCGGGTGTGCGACTCCCCCGCCCCGTCGAGCGGCAGGCGCTGCACGCGGAACCCGGTCGGGGTGCCGGAGAGCACGTCGATCTCGCGCGACGGCAGGCCGTTGCCCTCCCAGCGGTCGTGGCAGGCCGCCACCAGGGCGTCGTACTTCGCGGCGTGCTCGCGCCGCCGCGGATCGGCGCCGTCGACGGCAAAGCCGAAGCCGTACTCGAACAGCGGCACCGTCAGTTCGGGGTGGTTGCTCATGCAGTGATAGCACTCCCGATTGTTCTCCATCGTGAGCTTCCAGTTGCCCTCCTCGACGATGTCGATCTCCTTCGCCACCTTGCAGTTGGCGATGTCGTGGGGGAGGAGGTACGGCTCGATCGCCGCCGCCATGTGGTCGATGTCGGCCGGCGGGTTCTCCGCCAGGCAGATGAACAGCAGCCCGCCGATCGAGCGCAGGTGGACGGGCTTCAGGTTGCGGCAGGAGCGATCGAAGCCGCCGCCCATCTGCTCGGCGGCGAGAAGCGCGCCGTCCAGGCCGTAGGTCCACTGGTGGTAGCTGCACACCAGATTGCCCACCGAGGCCCGCTCCTGGAGCACGAGCCGGGCGCCGCGGTGGCGGCACACGTTGTGGTAGGCGCGGATCTGCATGTCGTCGTCGCGCAGGATGAGGACGGACGTCTTGCCGACGTCGACCACCAGGACGTCGCCCGGCTCGGGCACGTCCGGCTCAACCCCCACCTGCAGCCAATGGCGACCGAAAATGACCTCCATGTCGAGTTTGAAGATGTCCTCGCTGGTGTAGAACGGGGCCTCGAGGCTGAAGCCGGGCGTGCGGCGCTGAAGCAAGGATTGCACAGCCATCGCCGTGGACATTCTGGGTGTCTCCCTGGGGACTGGGTATGGGAGGTTGGAACCGTCGCACGGCCGGGTCGCCCGTTCGCCATGCTTGCGCACGAGGGTGCCGCAGCGCCCGACGCCGCACCTCTTCCACTGCGACAGCGACGTGCGAAACCCCGACAAGGACGTCCGGCCCGCCACCGGCCGGCCCCGCGGCCGCGGGCGGTCAGCCCGCGCGAATGCCGGCGAGGAAGCGCTCCACGCTGCCGCGCAGCCGGGCGGTCTGGCGCGCCAGTCCTTGGCCGGCGGTCAGCACCTGATCGGTGGCGCTCTCGGTGGCGCGGGCACCGTCGGTCATGCGCAGGGCATTGCGGGTCACCACGTCGGTGCCGGCGACCGCCTGTCCGATGCTGGCGTGGATGCGCGCCGAGGCGCCCGCCTGGGTCGTCATCGCGGCGGCGATGGTGCCGGCGGTGCGGCTGACCTCGGCGATGGTGGCGCCGATCTTCTGGATCGCGTCCACCGCGGCCGCGGTGGCCTGCTGCATGGCGCCGATGCGGGCGGTGATCTCCTCCGTCGCCTTGCCGGTCTGGGTGGCCAGCACCTTGACCTCCGACGCCACCACGGCGAAGCCCTTGCCGGCCTCGCCGGCGCGGGCCGCCTCGATGGTCGCGTTGAGCGCCAGCAGGTTGGTCTGCCCGGCGATCTCCGAAATGATGCGCACGACGTTGCCGATGCTGTCCGCCGATTCCTGCAGCCCGTGCACGGAGTCGTTGATCCGGCCGGCCTGCTCCACCGCCGTCTCGGCGATGCGCGAGGACTCGTCGATCTGCTGCCGGATCTCGGCGAACGACGCGAAGGTGTCGTCGGTGACCGCCGCCATGGCCTGCACGTTGGTCGCGATCTCCTCGGCCGCCGTCGTCGTGGCGGTCGACTGCTCGTGGGTGCGGGCGATGATGTCGGTCAGGCGGCGGGCCGTGGCGTCCAGCTCCCCGGCGGAGCGGTCCACGGCGCCGAGCGCCTCCGTCACCACCTGCTCGAACTGGCCGATCAGCCCCTCGATCCGCTGCGTCTGGCGGCGCTGCCCGTGCTGCGCGGCGACGGCGCGGAACAGGGTCCGCACGTAGTCGTCCGCCGGCTCCTCGAGGACCGCCTCGGGGGCGACGGCGGGCTGGACCACGCGCCCCTCGCGCATCACCATGATGCGGTCGCCGACGCGCACGGCCTCCTCCGGATCGTCGGTGACGAACACGACGCTGCGCCGCCGCGCCTGCTGCAGGCGCGCGATCTCGCCCTGGAGCGCCATGCGGGTCACGGGATCGATCCCGGCGAGGGGGTCGTCCATCAGCAGCACCGCGGGATCGTTCACCAGCGCCCGCGCCAGCCCGACGCGCAGGCGTTGCTCCGCCGTCAGCGCGCGCGGATGGAGGTGCGCCAGCGCCTCCAGGCCGGCGTCGGCAAGGAGCGCCTGCGCGCGGGCACGCCGGTCCGCCTTCGCCGCACCGGCGATCTCCGGAGCGAAGGCGATGTTCTCCAGGACGGTGCGGTTGGGGAACAGGGCGGCCGTGGAGAAGACCATGCCGAACGCGCTGCGGCGGATCGCGGCGAGCTCCTTCGCCGAACAGGCGCCGAGGTCGGTGCCCCGCAGGCGTACGGTGCCCGCCGAAGGCTCCACCAGCCGGTTGAGCAGGCGGATCAGGGTGGACTTGCCGGACTGGACGAGGCCCATGACGACCAAGGTCTCGCCCTCGCGCAGTTCCAGCGACACGTCACGCACCGCGACGGTGGCGCCGGTCGCCCGCGTCACCTCGTCCGAGGGAACGCCGTCCCGCACCATGGCGAGCGCCGCCGCCGGCCGGCCGCCGAAGACACGATGCAGTCCCTCGCCGGTGAGAATGGCCGATGACGTCCTGGATGAAGCCTGCATCGTCGCCTCCGGTGCCGCACCGCAAAAAACCGAGTCAAAAACTAATAATCTTAGCGCGACCCTTACCTACTTGTTCGCGACACCCTCGTTGGCAATCGCGCCAAGCGACGGACGGCGGGGGAACGGCCCCGCCCGGCGGCTCGGCGCAAAGTCCGGCGACGTCGCTTCCGTACAAGCGGATTGGCCACTTCGTTCTAGGCGTGCCGAGGCAAGTCCTGGCTAGTTTGGCGCCGCTCAACCCGCGAGGCTGGCCATGGCGACATACTCCCTCACCTCCCTGCTGAAGAACGCGCTGTCCCATCACCAGGGCTGGGACCGGGCGTGGCGTGACGCCACGCCGAAGGCCGCCTACGACGTGGTGATCATCGGCGGCGGCGGCCACGGGCTGGCGACGGCCTACTACCTGGCCAAGGAGCACGGGATCACCAACGTCGCCGTGGTCGAGCGCGGCTGGCTGGGCGGCGGCAACACCGGCCGCAACACGACGATCGTGCGCTCCAACTACCTCTGGGACGAGAGCGCCGCGCTCTACGAGAAGTCGGTGCAGCTCTTCGAGGGGCTGAGCCAGGACATCAACTACAACGTCATGTTCAGCCAGCGCGGCGTGCTGAACCTCGCCCACAATCTCCACGACGTGCGCGAGGGCATGCGGCGGGTCAACGCGCTGCGCTTGAACGGAATCGACAGCGAGTGGCTGTCGGCCGAGGAGATCAAGGCGTACTGCCCGATCATCAACACCGCGCCCGACGTGCGCTACCCGATCATGGGCGGCACCCTGCAGCGCCGCGGCGGCACGGCCCGGCACGACGCCGTCGCCTGGGGCCTCGCCCGCGCCGCCAGCCGGCGCGGCGTCGACATCATCCAGAACTGCGAGGTCACCGGCATCCGCCGCGACGGCGGCCGCGTCACCGGGGTGGAGACCAGCAAGGGCCTCATCCGCGCCGGCAAGGTGGGCATCGTCGCCGCCGGCCATTCCAGCGTGGTCGCCGCCATGGCCGACCTCCGACTGCCGCTGGACAGCCATCCCCTGCAGGCGCTGGTGTCGGAACCGGTGAAGCCGGTCATCGACTGCGTCGTCATGTCCAACGCGGTGCACGTCTACGTCAGCCAGTCCGACAAGGGCGAGCTGGTGATGGGGGCCGGCATCGACGGCTACAACTCCTACGGCCAGCGCGGCAGCTTCCACGTCATCGAGCACCAGATGGGCGCGCTGCTGGAGCTGTTCCCGATCTTCAGCCGGCTGCGCATGCTGCGCCAGTGGGCCGGCATCGTCGACACCTGCCCCGACGCCAGCCCGATCATCTCCAAGACGCCGGTCGACGGGCTCTACATCAACTGCGGCTGGGGCACGGGCGGCTTCAAGGCCACGCCGGGCTCGGGCTGGGTGTTCGCCCACACCATCGCCCGCGACCAGCCGCACGCCCTCAACGCGCCCTTCTCGCTCGACCGCTTCACGTCGGGCCATCTCATCGACGAGCACGGCGCGGCGGCCGTGGCTCACTGACCGCACGACGCCCGAGGACACCGCCATGCTGCTGATCACCTGCCCCTGGTGCGGCCCCCGCGACGAGACCGAGTTCTGCTGCGGCGGCGAGGCGCACCGGGTCCGCCCGGCCGACCCCGCCGCGCTGAGCGACGCGCAGTGGGCCGATTTCCTCTTCATGCGGCGCAACC
Organism: Azospirillum sp. ST 5-10; assembly: GCF_051225715.1. Classification (NCBI taxonomy): domain Bacteria; kingdom Pseudomonadati; phylum Pseudomonadota; class Alphaproteobacteria; order Rhodospirillales; family Azospirillaceae; genus Azospirillum; species Azospirillum sp. ST 5-10. Next base: position 340,371 of record NZ_JBPJSP010000002.1, on the reverse strand, counting down.
CCAAGGGCGCCCACCGCGAGCGCTGGGTGCACAGCCACGGCTGCCGCCGCTGGTTCAACGTGGAGCGCCACACCGTCACCCACGAGATCCTGCGGGTCTACACCGGCGACGGCACGACCGTGGCGCCGGCCGCGTCCGCAGAACCGGAACTGGCGCTGGCCGCCGAGCGGGGGGGACGCTGATGGCCACGTCCAGCCACCGCACCGCCCAGGGCGGGCGCATCGACCGCTCCCGCACCGTGAGCTTCACCTTCAACGGCAAGAGCTACCAGGGCTGCGCCGGCGACACGCTGGCCTCGGCGCTGCTGGCCAACGGGGTCGCCCTGGTCGGCCGCGGCTTCAAGTATCACCGGCCGCGCGGCATCCTGTCGGCCGGCTCGGAGGAGCCGTCGGCGCTGGTGCAGCTCGGCTCCGGCGCCGCCACCGAGCCCAACGTCCGCGCCACCCAGGTCGAGCTGTACGACGGCCTCGTCGCCGCCAGCCAGAACTGCTGGCCCAGCGTGGAGACGGATGTCGGCGCCATCAACGACGTGCTCGGCAAGATCTTCGTCGCCGGCTTCTACTACAAGACCTTCATGCACCCGCGCAGCCTGTGGATGCGGGTCTACGAGCCGCTGATCCGCCGCGCCGCCGGCCTCGGCAAGGCGCCGCGGGCGGTCGACCCCGACACCTACGACAAGATGCACGCCCACTGCGACGTGCTGGTGGTGGGCGGCGGACCGGCCGGCCTCGCCGCCGCCCTGTCGGCGGCGCGCACCGGCGCCCGGGTGATCCTGGCCGACGAGCAGAACGAGTTCGGCGGCTCCCTGCTCGGCCAGCGCGACACCCTGGACGGCAGGCCCGCCGCCGACTGGGTGGCCGCCGCCGTGGCCGAGCTGGGGTCCCATCCGGAGGTGCGGCTGCTGCCGCGCACCACGGTCACCGGCTACTACGACCACAACTACCTGATCATGGCGGAGCGGCGCACCGACCACCTGCCGCGCGGCGGCGCACCGGCCATCTCGCGCCAGCGCCTGTGGAAGGTGCGGGCCAAGCGGGTGGTGCTGGCGACCGGCGCCCACGAGCGGCCGCTGGTGTTCGCCGACAACGACCGCCCCGGCGTCATGCTGGCCGGGGCCGTGCGCACCTACGTCAACCGCTACGCCGCCCTGCCCGGCCGCACCGCGGTGGTGCTGACCAACAACGACAGCGCCTACGCCGCCGCCCTCGACATGGCCGACGCCGGCATCGCGGTGGCCGCCATCGTCGACCTGCGCCCGCACGCCGACGGCGCCCTGCCCGCCGAGGCGCGCCGCCGTGGCCTGCGCATCGTCGCCGGCAGCGCGGTCGTCGCCACCCGCGGCACGAAGCGGGTGTCGGGGGTCGACGTCATGGCGCTGACGGCCGACGGCAGCGGCGTGACGGGGCCGGCCACCACCATCGCCTGCGACCTGCTGGCCATGTCCGGCGGCTGGAACCCCGCCGTCCACCTCCACTCCCAGTCGACCGCCAAGGTGGTCTACGACGAGGCCCGGGCCTGCTTCGTGCCGGGCAAATCGGTCCAGGCGGAGCGGTCCGCCGGCGCCTGCAGGGGCACCTTCGACCTGCCCGGCTGCCTCGCCGAAGGCGCCGAGGCCGGCGCCGAGGCGGCCCGGCTCGCCGGCTTCGGCGACGGCGCGCCGGCGGCCGTTCCCGCGGCGGACGCCGTCGCGGAAGCGCCGCTGCGGCCCCTGTGGGTCGTTCCCTCGACGAAGCCGCCGGGCCACGGCAAGGCCAAGCACTTCGTCGATTACCAGAACGACGTGACGGCGGCCGACGTGCTGCTGGCCTCGCGGGAAGGCTACCAGTCGGTGGAGCACCTGAAGCGCTACACCACCACCGGCATGGGCACCGACCAGGGCAAGACCTCCAACGTCAACGCGCTGGCCATCCTCGCGCGATCGCTGGCGAGCCCGATCCCCCAGGTCGGCACCACCACCTTCCGCCCGCCCTACACGCCGGTGACCTACGGCACGCTCGCCGGCCGCGACGTCGGCGCGCTGGCCGACCCCGCGCGCCTCACGCCCATGCATCCCTGGCACCTGGAGGCCGGCGCGGTGTTCGAGGACGTCGGCCAGTGGAAGCGCCCGCGCTACTTCCCCCGCGGCGCCGAGACGATGGACCAGGCGGTGGCCCGGGAGTGCCGCGCCGTGCGCTCGGCGGTCGGCGTGCTCGACGCCTCGACCCTGGGCAAGATCGACATCCAGGGCCCCGACGCGGCGGAGTTCCTCAACCGCATGTACACGAACGCCTGGCTGAAGCTGGAGGTCGGGCGCTGCCGTTACGGGGTGATGTGCAAGGAGGACGGGATGGTGATGGACGACGGCGTGACGACACGCCTCGGCCCCAACCATTTCCTGATGACCACCACCACCGGCAACGCCGCCCGCGTTCTCGACTGGCTGGAGGAGTACCTGCAGACGGAGTGGCCGCACCTCAAGGTCTACCTGACCTCGGTCACCGAGCACTGGGCCACCGCCTCGATCGCCGGGCCGAGGTCGCGCGACGTCGTGCGGGCGCTGATGCCCGACGTCGACCTCGACCCCAAGGCGTTCCCCTTCATGGCCATGAAGGAGGGCACCGCCGCCGGCATCCCGGCGCGGGTGTTCCGCATCAGCTTCACCGGCGAGCTCTCCTACGAGATCAACGTGCCGGCGCAGCACGGCCTCGCCCTGTGGCGCGCCGTGATGGCGGCGGGGGCCGAGCACGGCATCACCGCCTACGGCACCGAGACCATGCACGTGCTGCGCGCCGAGAAGGGCTACATCATCGTCGGCCAGGAGACGGACGGCACGGTGACGCCGCAGGACCTCGGCATGGACTGGATCGTCTCCAAGCAGAAGCCGGATTTCGTCGGCAAGCGCTCGTTCCGCCGCACCGACACGGCGCGCGGCGACCGCAAGCGGCTGGTCGGCCTGTTCACCGAGGATCCCGCCGAGGTGCTGCCGGAAGGGGCGCAGATCACCGCCACCCCGGGCGGCACGGCGCCGGTCCCCATGCTGGGCCACGTCACCTCCAGCTACCGCAGCGAGACGCTGGGCCGCTCCATCGCGCTCGCCCTGATCAAGGACGGCCCGGCGCTGACGGGCCGGACCGTCTACGCGCCGCTCGCCGGCAGGACGGTGGCCTGCACCGTCACCAGCCCGGTCTTCTACGACACCGAAGGAGTGCGTCTCCATGGCTAGCGCGCTGGTCCGCGCGGGCGCCGTCGCCCGCATCGCCGCCGCCCACGACGAACCGCCGGTCCTGCCGGCGGGCACCCTGTCGCTGGTCGAGCTCACCCCGCCGGGGCAGATCAACCTGCGCGGCGACCCGGCCGATCCCCGCTTCGCCCGTGCGGTCGGCGGCGTGCTGGACTGCGTGCTGCCGCTGACGGCCAACACCGTGCAGGCGGTGGGCGACGTCACGGTGCTGTGGCTGGGGCCCGACGAGTGGCTGGTGCTGACGGCGCCGGGGGCGGAGTCGGCGCTGATCGGCCGCCTGTGCGCGGCACTCGCCGACCTGCACGCCGCCGTCACCGACGTCACCGGCAACCGGGCGCTGTTCCGCCTGTCCGGCCCGCTGGCGCGGGAGACCCTGCTGAAGGGCTGCAGCCTCGACCTGCACCCCCGCAGCTTCCGGCCGGGGCAATGCGCCCAGACCCTGCTGGCGCGGGCCGGCGTGATCCTGCGCCAGGTGGACGAGGCGCCGACCTACGACCTCCTGCCCCGCCGGTCCTTCGGCGAGTACGTGTGGGCCTGGCTGGCGGATGCCATGACGGAATATGGCGGCCGCACGGCCTGACGGACGCCCGTCGCGACACCCATATTCCCCGGGGATGCCGCGACCGCCCGCCGCCGCGGGCGGGGGGCGGCGGGTGCCCGCACGATCCGCCGACGATCTTCGGAAAGCCACGGCCATGACGGTCAGCGTCTTCGACATCTTCAAGATCGGCATCGGGCCGTCGAGCTCCCACACCGTCGGCCCCATGAAGGCCGCCGCCGGCTTCGTCGCCGACCTGGCCGGGCGCGGCGTGCTCGACCGGGTGCGCCGGGTGACGGCGGAGCTTTACGGCTCGCTCGCCCTGACCGGGCCGGGGCACGGCACGGACCGCGCCGTGCTGCTCGGCCTGATGGGGGAGTGGCCGGAGACGGTGGACCCCGACGGCGTGGCCGTGCGGGCCGAGCGCGTCCGCGCCACCGGCGCCATCCGGCTGGGCGACCGCCACGTCGTCGGCTTCGACGAGGCGCGCGACCTGCTGCTGCACCGCGGCGAGACGCTGCCCGGCCATCCCAACGGCCTGCGCTTCTCCGCCTTCGACGGGCAGGACCGGCTGATCGACGCCCGCGTCTGCTACTCCGTCGGTGGCGGCTTCGTGGTGACCGAGGAGGAGCTGTTCCGCAACGAGCCGGCGCCCGAGGGGCCCGCCGTCCCCTACGGCTTCGCCAGCGGCGAGGAGCTGCTGCGGCTGACCCGCGAGCACGGCATGACCATCGCCGCCCTGGTCCGCGCCAACGAACGGGTGGCGCGCGGCGACGCCGAGCTGGACGCCGGCCTGCGCGCCATCTGGGACGCCATGAAGGCGTGCGTCGCCCGAGGCCTGACCCAGGAGGGGGTGCTGCCCGGCGCCTTCAAGGTGCGCCGCCGCGCCGCCGCGCTGCACCGCGACCTCACCGGCCGGGCCGAGGCGATGCTGCGCGACCCCTTGGCGGTGATGGACTGGATCAGCATGTACGCCATCGCCGTGAACGAGGAGAACGCGGCCGGCGGCCGCGTCGTCACCGCGCCCACCAACGGTGCTGCCGGCATCGTCCCGGCGGTGCTGCATTACTACGACCGCTTCTGCCACGGCGCCAGCGAGCGGGGCGTCTTCGACTTCCTGCTGACGGCGACGGCCATCGGCTCGCTCTACAAGAGGAACGCCTCCATCTCCGGCGCCGAGGTCGGCTGCCAGGGCGAGGTCGGGGTGGCCTGCTCGATGGCCGCCGCCGGCCTCGCCGCGGCGCTCGGCGCCACGCCGGAGCAGGTGGAGAACGCCGCCGAGATCGGCATGGAGCACAACCTCGGCCTGACCTGCGACCCCGTCGGCGGGCTGGTGCAGATCCCCTGCATCGAGCGCAACGCCGTCGGCGCGGTGAAGGCGATCAACGCCGCCCGGCTGGCCCTGCGCAGCGACGGGGTCCACCACGTCTCGCTGGACAAGGTCATCAAGACCATGCGCGAGACCGGCGCCGACATGCAGTCGAAATACAAGGAAACCTCGCTGGGCGGCCTGGCCGTCAACCTCGTCGAATGCTGACCCGCGGGGCGCAGCGCCGCCCCGCCCTTCCGGAGACCGCGATGACCGTCCTCGATGCCACCCGCCCCGGCGCCGCCGGCGGCGAACCCTCCCTTGCGGCCCCCCTGGCCGCCGCCGACCCCGCCGTCTTCGCCGCCATCGGCCGCGAGTTGCGGCGCCAGCAGGACCAGATCGAGCTGATCGCCTCGGAGAACCTGGTCTCCCCGGCGGTGCTGGAGGCGCAGGGCTCGGTGCTGACCAACAAGTACGCCGAAGGCTATCCCGGACGGCGCTACTACGGCGGCTGCGAATTCGTCGACGAGGTGGAGCAGCTCGCCATCGACCGCGTGCGCGAGCTGTTCGGCTGTGCCTACGCCAACGTGCAGCCCCACTCCGGCGCCCAGGCGAACCAGGCGGTGTTCATGGCCCTGCTGAAGCCCGGCGACACCATCCTCGGCATGTCCCTGGCGGCCGGCGGCCATCTCACCCACGGCGCGCCGCCGAACCAGTCGGGCAAGTGGTTCAACGCCGTCGGCTACGGCGTGCGCCGCGAGGACGGCCTGATCGACTACGACGAGGTGGAGCGGCTGGCGCGGGAGCACGCGCCGAAGCTGATCGTCGCCGGCGGCTCCGCCTATCCCCGCCGGATCGACTTCGCCCGCTTCCGCGCCATCGCCGACGCGGTGGGCGCCTGGCTCCTGGTGGACATGGCCCATTACGCCGGGCTGATCGCCGGCGGCGTCTACCCAAGCCCCCTGCCGCACGCCCACGTGGTGACCACCACCACCCACAAGACGCTGCGCGGGCCCCGCGGCGGCGTGGTGCTGTCCAACGACCCGGAAATCGGCAAGAAGATCAACTCCGCCGTCTTCCCCGGTCTGCAGGGCGGGCCGCTGATGCACGTCATCGCCGCCAAGGCCGTCGCCTTCGGCGAGGCCCTGACCCCGGCGTTCAAGACCTACGCCCGGGCGGTGCTGGACAACGCCCGCACGCTCGCCGACCGGCTGGTGGAGGGCGGCTTCGCCATCGTCTCGGGCGGCACCGACAGCCACATCGTGCTGGTCGACCTGCGGCCCAAGGGCCTGACCGGCAAGGACGCCGAGGCGAGCCTGGAGCGCGCCGGCATGACCTGCAACAAGAACGGCGTCCCCTTCGACCCGCAGAAGCCGACGGTGACCTCGGGCGTGCGCCTCGGCTCGCCCGTGGGCACGGCGCGCGGCTTCGGCACCGCCGAGTTCGCCCGCGTCGGCGACCTGATCACCGAGGTGCTCGACGGGCTGGCCGCCGGCACCGCCGACGACAACGCCGCGGTGGAACGGCGGGTGCGCGAGGAGGTGCGGGAGCTGTGCCGGCGGTTCCCGGTCTACGCCGGGCGGTAGGGTGCGGAAAGGCCCTCGCCTGGCCCGGCCGGGGCCACGCACGGGCCCAACCGATCCGACGGTGACTGACCTGAAGGTGTGCCGGAGCGCGCGCAAAGCCGCGCTGAGCGGGAGATGGCGTGCCACAGGTGATGAAGCTGGGCACTGGGAGATCGCGATCCCTCTCCCCTCTCGGTCCTCGAGCGGCCGACAGCAGGTTCAAATCAGGGGCGGGATTTGGTCTTTACCGAACACATCTTCGACGGTGACAACCAGAGTAAGGCGCATTGGCAGACGGGTGCCCGTGAGAATCGGCAGCATTTCACTCGGTGGAAGTATCTGCCGACCGAGGCACCGGCGCGTTGGCTGCAAATGCGGGAATCGCGCGCAAGGGCGAGATTACGGCAGCGAGGCGCGGCCACCGCTCAAGGGAAACTCCCACCCGCTCTGCGTTGATGGCTTGCGGAAAAAGTACGATATCCGCGACAGACGGAGCGTTCCCAACAGCGAACAGCCTCTCCGGCTGCCGGGACAGCAGGGCTTCGATCGCGGTCAATCCTTCCTGTATCCAGTGGCGGTTCCATTCCATAACGGTCATGGAATCGGCGCCGGGAATGGTGCCCAGCCGCTTCGCCACGCGGGGCGGCAAAAGGGGATGGATGTCCGATGCGATGGAAAGGGCTACTGACCGGGCCAGGGCGCGCTCGGCCGGATCGGCCGGCAAAAGCGCCGGTTCGGGAAACCGCTCGTCGAGATACTCGACGATTGCCAGCGATTGCGTGATCAACACGCCGTCATCGGTCAGAAGCGCCGGCACGAGGCCCTGCGGATTGACCGCAAGGTAAGCGGCACTGCGGCTGCGCGGTTCCGCACCGAGAATGGAAGTCGGTACGCTTTCGACCTCCACTCCCTTCAGGGCCAGCGCGATCCGTACACGGGCGACAGCGGAGGAGATCCGGTCTTCGAACAGCTTCACGTCTTCTTCCTCACTGATGGGGGGTGCTCACCGCTGCCGATGCTTCGGCAGGCTGGTGCGGAACGGGTGCGACAGATGAAGGGAGGGGCTGCGGCAGCGAGAGCAGAGCCAGGATGGAGGGGGCCTCGTGGGGATCGTCGTCCCAGGCGCAGGGGACGGCAGCGAGCCCGATGGCCGCCACCACCGCAAGAAGGACACGCACCGTGCTGTCTCCTACAGTGGATGTATGGTAATCATTACGATCGTAATCACATCGACGCCCCGCCAAGACCGGCGGCTACGGCGACGGTGATCAGGACAACTGAACTTCCAGTGACGACATGGGCCGCAAGACCACCAGCACACCTGCCGCCGCCACCTCCGACACGCCGGCTGCTGCGCCGGCCGGGAGATCGCAATCCGCCAGGCTGGCGGATTTCATGTGCTTCACGATCTATTCGGCGAACCTCGCCTATTCGCGGGTCTACAAGCCGGTGCTGGAGCAGCTTGGCGTCACCTATCCCCAGTACATCACCATCATCACCCTGTGGGAGGAGGATCGGCAGACCGTCAAGAGCCTTAGCGAGAAGCTTTTCCTGGAGCCCAGCACCATGACGCCCATGCTGCAACGGCTTGAGGCGATGGGCTATGTCACGCGGATGCGCGACGACGAGGACGAACGCAGCGTCCGCGTCTCTTTGACCGAGGCGGGCCGCCAGCTTCGCGAGAAGGGCTTGGGCTTCGGCGAATTGACGGTGAAGGCTTCCGGGCTTCCGCCCGACGAGTTCCGCACCCTCCAGAGAGCGGTCGCCCGATTGCGCGACAACCTCCGGCAGGCCAGCAAGTGAAAGAGATTGGATGCGGAAACTCGAGGCCGTGCGGGCTTCTCCTCAGCCGAAGGTAAAGGCGTAGGCGTCGACTCCGGGATCGAGAAAGCGGACCTCGAAGGTCCGTTCCCGAACCGCGCCGGCCTGCCGCACCAGCTGATAGAGCTTGGTTTCCGAAACGGTGCCGTAGCCCTCGGCGTCCGTGTCCGTTCCGTGATCGGGTCCTGGTGCCATGCCGTCCACTGTAACCTGGAAGTGGACCGGCTTGCCGTCCTTGGCGGGGCCGAGGATGAGGTGCAGGTCACGCGCCCGGAAGCGGTAGACGATCGCCCCGCCCGCCCGGTTCAGCCGGGCCAGCTCGGCCCCGACCGTCCAGTTGCCGGAAAGTCCCCAGCGGTTGAGCCGCAGCGTACCGACGGTATAGTCCTGCGGTCGGTCGATGCCGTCCCGTTCCGGCGACGCGAAGTTCGCAGCCTGCCGATAGCCGACATAGGTTTCGCCGGAATGAATGTCGTCGAGGTCGGCGGGCGCCTGGACGCCCTGCCCCGCCGGACTGACCAGCCGGCCCTCGCCGACTTGGCCCCCAGCGGCCCGGCCTCCGGCGGCCTCTGCCAGCAAGTCCCGGATGACCCGTTCGGTTTGCTCATACCCGCCCTCGCCGAACTGGTGATGACGGATCCGGCCCGTGGCATCGGCGATATAGAAGGCCGGCCAATAGCTGTTGCCGAACGCCCGCCAGATGCGGAAGTCATTGTCGATCGCCACCGGGTAGGTAATGGCAAAATCCCGCAGCGCCTTCTGCACGTTCCCGATCCGCTTCTCGAAGGCGAACTCCGGGGCATGGACACCGACCACCACCAGCCCCTGGTCTCTGTACTTCTCCGCCCATGCCCGCAGGTACGGCAGCGTCCGGATGCAGTTGATGCAGGAGTAGGTCCAGAAGTCGATCAGGACGACCTTTCCACGCAGCTCCTCCGTGGTGAGCGGCTTTGAGTTCAACCAATCCGTTGCACCGTCCAAGGAAGGAAGAAGGCCCTCGACCGGCAGGTTGCTGCGGTAGACCCGCCGGGCATCGGCAAGCACCAAGCCCGTCCCGGACTTCTCCGGCGCACCCGACGCTCCGGCAGCGGCCGGAGCGAACCGGTCGATCAGCGACTGTTCGACGCCTGACGTGCCGGCATAGGACAGGCGGGCCAGCACCCCCGTGTCGAACCCCAAGGCGATGACGCCGACACTCGCGAGGACGGCGATGCCGAGTCCCCGGCGGAGACGCTCCCCGACAGCGAGCGACCGCTTCATCGCCGCCAGCGACCGGCCGCCGGCAAGAAGGGCGAGCGTCAGGGATGTCGCCGCTCCGGCCGCATAGGCCACCAGCAGCAAGGTGGTTTGCAGGCTGGCGCCGTGTAGCGCAGCACCAGTCAGGACCAGCCCGAGGATCGGCCCGGCGCAGGGTGTCCAGAGCAGACCGGTGGCAACGCCCAGCAGAAGCGACCCGGCTACACCGGCCCGACCAGACAGCCGGTTGCCGGCGGCGACCAGCGGACGGCTGAGCACCGCCGCGGCGCGGGGCGACAGGAGCGTCCACCCGAACACGGCCATCAGCGCGATGGCGGCGGCTCGCCCGGCTCCGTTCACTTCCACCGCCCAGCCTCCGCCCACGGCGGACAGCGTGGCGACCCCGGCGAAGCTGGCCACCATGCCGAACAGCATCGGCAGGACGCTGCGGAACAGCGGCTGCCCCACCCGTGAAAAGACGAAGGGTGCGACCGGCAAGATGCAGGGGCTGACGATGGTCAGGGCGCCCGCCAGAAAGGAGACGAGAAAGAGGATCATGGCTGAACCCTTTCGAAGGGCCGGGCACTGGATCGCGCCCGACCCGGCAAATCATTGTGAGATCATTGAAAGATCATTGGGAGACCGCCTCGGCCGCCTCGACGATCAGGGCAGCGACGGCGTCGGGCTTGGCGGCGTAGACGGCGTGGCTGGCCTCGACCGACCGGACATGGCTGCCGGCCCGGCGGGCCATCTCCAGTTCCAACTCCGGATTGATCGAGCGGTCGGCGGTCGCCACCAGTGCCCAGCTCGGCTTGGATTTCCACGCCGGCTCCCCAGCCGGCGTCGTGAAGGCGTCCTTCGCCGCGAACACTTGGGAGTGGGCGAGGAAGGCCGCGTCGACTGCCGGAAGATCGGCGGCGAAGGCACCGGCGAAGGCCGGCGGGTCGAGATAGAGGTAGCCGTCGGCGGTCGCCTTGACGGCACCCGGCTCGGCACCGGGCACTGGCTTGCTCTCGGCCAGTTTGGCGAGGCTTTCGCCCTTGTCGGGCTCGAAGGCGGCGACATAGACCAGCGCCGCCACATGGCTGTCGTTCCCGGCATCGCTGATCACCATCCCGCCATAGCTGTGGCCGACCAGGACGGTCGGGCCCGTCTGAAGGGAGAGGACACGGCGGGTGGCCGCGACATCGTCGCCGAGCGAGGTCAGCGGCTGCTGAACGATCGACACGGAATAGCCCTTGGCGGTCAGAATGTCGGAAACCTTGCGCCAGCCCGAGCCGTCGGCGAAGGCGCCATGCACGATGACCACGGACTTTACCGGGGCGGCGGCGGCCGGCGACCAGGGAGCGGCCAGCGAGAGGGCCAGACCGAACAGGGCAGTCGGAAATCTGCACGGGAGCATGGAGCATCCCCTCACGTTGTTTGCGTCATAATGATTATTTTGGTAATTACATTGGCGGAAGGCGGGCTGTCCAGACGGAACGATGCGGATGCCGGCGTGCGGCAGGGGGTTTTTTGTATCGGCACGTATCAGCCGACGGTGCGGATACGGACCGACACAAACCGCCGGACGCGGGCAGGACTCCATCCGTCGTAAGCCCGTCGAACAGCAGCGGGGTTCGACCGAATGGATCGCATCGACCACGTCCTAATCGTCGATGACGACCGGGACATCAGGGAACTGGTATCCGGCTATCTGAAGAGGAACGGCCTGCGCGTGACCCTCGCCGCCGACGGCCGGCAGATGCGATCGTTCCTGGAGCGCGACCGGGTGGATCTCATCGTGCTCGACATCATGATGCCGGGAGATGACGGGCTGGTTCTGTGCCGGGAGCTTCGCGCCGGTCGGCATGCCACGATACCGGTCCTGATGCTGACCGCGCGCAACGACGAGACGGACCGGATTCTCGGCCTGGAGATGGGGGCCGATGACTATCTGGCGAAGCCGTTCGCCGCACGCGAGCTGCTGGCCCGCATCAAGGCGATCCTGCGCCGGGCGCGCATGCTGCCGCCCAATCTCCAGATCAGTGAGGCCGGACAGCTTCTGAGCTTCGGCAACTGGCGGCTCGACACCGTCGCCCGCCATCTGCTCGACCATGACGGCACCGCTGTTGCGCTGAGCGGTGCGGAATACCGGCTGCTGCGTGTCTTCCTCGACCACCCGCAGCGAGTCCTGTCGCGCGACCAGCTTCTCAACCTGACGCAGGGACGCGGGGCGGAACTGTTCGAACGGTCTATCGACCTGCTGGTCAGCCGGCTTCGGCAGCGGCTTCGCGATGATGCGCGCGAGCCCAGCCACATCAAGACCGTCCGCAATGAAGGCTATGTGCTGGCAATGCCGGTGGAGATCACGAGGGCACGGCCATGAAAGACACGGTCATGGGCGGCGCGGTCCGCCGGTTCCGTCGCCTCTTGCATCCGCCGCGCACCTTGCGCTGGCGGCTGTTCCTCATCCTCCTGACCGGACTTGTCCTGGCACACGGACTGTCCTTCGGGGCGCTGTTCCTGGAGCGCACCAGTGCCGCCAAGGCGATGATGCTCGGCACGCTGGAGCAGGATGTGGCGACCTCGGTCGCACTGCTCGACCACCTTCCGCCGGAGGAGCGCAGCCGTTGGCTGGCGGTGCTGGAGCGGCGCAACTACCGTTACGAGCTTGGCCCCGGCCTGCCGGGCGTGCCGGACCTGGGCGGTCGCGGCGCGGAGATCGCCCGCGCCATCAACGGCGGTGCCGGCCCCGGCTTCCCGGTGGCGGTCGAGACCATTCCGGGCAACCGCCCGCATCTCCAGGCCCATGTCACGCTCCGCGACGGCTCACCGGTGACGATCGACGTGACGCCGGCGCTCATGCCGCTCGCCGCTTGGCTCCCACTCCTGCTGGCCGCTCAACTTCTGCTGCTGGTCCTCTGCACTTGGCTTGCCGTGCGTCAGGCGATCCGCCCCTTGACGCGCTTCGCCAATGCGGCCGAGACGCTTGATCCCAGCGGCAAGGCTGCACGGCTGGAGGAGGACGGCCCGAGCGAGGTCGCCCATGCCGCAACTGCCTTCAATGCCATGCGGGACAGGATCGCCCATTACCTGGAGGAGCGCGTGCGGATCCTCGCCGCCATCTCCCACGACCTCCAGACGCCGATCACCCGCATGACGCTGCGGGTCGAAATGGCGGAGGACAGCCCGGAGAAGGAGCGGTTGCTCCGGGATCTGTCGCAGATCGAACGGCTGGTGCGTGACGGGGTAGCCTATGCGCGCAGCGCCCATGGCGATGTCGAGACACCGGCGCGCATCGACGTCGGCTCCTTCGTCGAAAGCCTCGCCTTCGACTATCAGGACACGGGCAAGCCGGTGACCATCCGCGGGCTCTCCGGCGCGGTCCTGATCACCCGGCCGCACGCACTGCGCCGCATCCTGACCAACCTGATCGACAATGCGCTGAAATTCGCCGGAGAGGCCGAGATAACGGTGACCCGGGACAGTGGTGGCCGGATCGGCATCGCTGTCCGCGACACCGGCCCCGGCATTCCGGAGCATCAGCTCACCGCCGTCCTCCAGCCCTTCTACCGGCTCGAACAGTCCCGCAACCGCGACTCCGGAGGAACCGGCCTGGGGCTGGCCATCGCTCACCAGCTGGCACTGGCGATCGGCGGGTCTCTGACGCTGCGGAACCGGCGCACCGGCGGCCTCTGTGCCGAGGTGACGCTCGGCTGACCGTGGGACTAAGCAGGTTTGCCCAGATCGGGCCACAGATGGCCCGGCCTGGGCAAACCTGCGGACTCCATGGTTTTGCAGGTTTTCCGAGCCCGCCCAAAGGTGGGCGGCGTTCGGAAAACCTGCTTAGCTGCCTCCGAAGGCAGCGGTGAAGACGGCCCAGCGTTCATCGAACAGCCGCAAGAGGGACGGCGCGTCCGCCGCGACGTCGTCGCCAAGCCGGAGCCGGTTGTTGACGCCCTCCAACAGGTCGATCAGTATCCCACAGACCGAAATCGGATCGCCCGCCCGCAGTTCGCCCGACCCTTGCGCAGCGGCGACGAACCCGACAAGCGGTTCCAGCGCATCGCGCGACCAGGATGCCAACCGCTCCCGGAGAGCAGGCGAAACCGCAGCCTCGGCGCTGACGGAGAGATAGAAGGCGGCGTAGTCGCGCGACGACCCGATCTCGACATAGCGGAATGCGGCGCGGCGCAGCGCGCCGAGCGCTCCCCCTTCCTCCCCGCCAGCGGCGGCGGTCAGCAGGGCTTCGCGGAACCGCCCGACATCGCGCCCGACCACGGCTTCGAGAAGGGCGGCTTTGTTGGGGTAACGGCGGTAAAGCGTGTGCTTGGACACACCGAGTTCGGCCGCGATCTCTTCCAAACCGCTGTTGACGACGCCCTTGCGGCAGAAGACGGCCCTGGCGCCATCCAGGATACGCGCATCGATGGCCGCGGCCTGCTCCCTGGTCGGTCTCCCCCCTGGCTTGCGTCCGCCGATGTCCACGCTCACGTCCCCTCAATTCTCCATCCGACACCAAAACAGCACAGGAGCGTTGCGTTTTCCACCGTCGCCTGATATCAGCACGTATGCGTGCTGATATCCTGAACCCAACAAGGGGCGACGCATGGCGTCCATTTCCCTCTCCCGGATCAGCTGGGCGACGCCCGATGGCCACAGCGTCCTGACCGGTGTCGACCTGAATTTCGGGCAAGAGCGCACCGGCCTCGTCGGACGGAACGGAGTTGGCAAATCGACCGTGCTGAAACTCATCACGGGAGACCTTCAGCCACTCGCCGGCGGCGTCCGGGTCAACGGCACGCTCGGTCTTCTGAAGCAGACGGTCCGACCCGGCGAGTGGGAAACGGTGGCGGACCTGTTCGGCGTGGCCGGGGCGCTCGCCCTCCTGCGCCGCGCCGAGGCCGGAGCGGCCGGGGCGGAGGAACTGGCGGACGCCGATTGGACGCTGGCGGACCGCATCACCGCCGCCATTGCGCGCGTCGGGCTCCATGTTGGTCCCGATACCCGGCTGGCGGAACTTTCGGGCGGCCAGCGGACTCGCGCCAGCCTTGCCGCAGCGGTCTTCGCGGCACCGGATTTCCTGCTGCTCGACGAGCCGACCAACAACCTCGACCGCTCCGGCCGGGAGTTGGTGATCGCCCTCCTCGCCGGCTGGCGGTCCGGAGCGATCGTGGTCAGCCATGACCGCGAACTCCTCGACCGGATGGATGCCATCGTCGAACTGACCTCGCTGGGTGCCGCTCGCTATGGCGGCAACTGGACGCGCTATCACGAGCGCAAAGCGACGGAACTGGACGCCGCGCAGCAGGATTTGGCCCACGCGGAAAAGCAGGTGGCGGAGGTCCGGCGCAAGGCACAACTCGCGGCGGAACGGAAGGACCGGCGCGATGCCGCCGGGTCACAGAAGGCGGCGCAAGGCGACATGCCCCGCATCCTGCTGGGCGCGCGCAAGAGCAACGCCGAGGCAAGCCGGGGTTCCGGCGCCAAGCTGGCCGACCGCCAGCGGGCGGAGGCCGAGGTGGCGCTCGCATCGGCGCGGTCCCGTGTCGAGATCCTGCAGGACCTGTCGGTGGCGCCGCCGCCCACCGGGCTTCCGGCCAACAGGACCGTCCTGCGGCTGGACGACGTCACCGCCGGCCACGATCCGGACCATCCGATCGTCCGCGATCTCTCCTTCACCATGGAGGGGCCGGAACGGGTTGCCATCGTCGGGCCGAATGGATCGGGCAAGACGACGCTGGTGACGCTGATCGCCGGCGGAATCGCCCCGATCCGGGGCACCGTGTCGGTCGCCGTCGACTTCGCCATGCTCGACCAGCGCGTGGGCACCCTCGATCCCGCCGCATCGATCCTCGACAACTTCGAACGCATCAATCCCGGCGCAACCGACAACGCCTGCCGGGCAGCACTCGCCCGCTTCCTGTTCCGGGCGGACGCGGCCCTGCAGCAGGTCGGGACGCTGAGCGGCGGACAGATGCTGCGCGCCGGCCTCGCCTGCACGCTGGGCGGACCGCGGCCACCGGCGCTGTTGATCCTGGACGAGCCGACCAACCACCTGGATATCGAATCGGTCGAAGCCATGGAGGTGGGGTTGAGAGCCTATGACGGCGCCATCCTACTGGTCAGCCATGACGAGACTTTCATGGCCAACATCGGCATCGGCCGGCGGCTGAGCCTCGGCCCACAGGGAGGCGGAAGCGCTTAGGCTCCGCCGGCATCGTCGATCCGGAACGGGATCGGGACGGTCATCCCCATCGGACTTTTGTATCCCACTGTGTCCGATGGGCCGGACGGTACAAACGCTTTCACCATGCCCCATGGCCGGACACGCGGGGGATACATCGGCATCGGATGTTGCGGCCATGGATGAACGCATCACAGGAGAGATCGATGGCACGGATTTTCGAGACGGAAACCGCCGGCACAGCCCTGGTCGACCACGGGCGGCGCCGCTTCGTCGGCACGGCGATCCTCGCAGCCGCGGCGACCGGCTTCGGACTGGGAATGGGACGGGCGCAGGCAGCGGCACAACCGGCGGCCCGGCCTGCAGCGGGATCCCCCTCGCTCCCCGGCTTCAAATCGCTGAAGCAGATCGATGCCGGACCGCTCAACATCGGCTACGCCGAGGATGGTCCCGCTGATGGACCGGTGGTTCTCCTCCTGCACGGTTGGCCCTATGACATCCACAGCTATGTGGAGGTGGCCCCCATCATGGCCGCTGCCGGTTACCGCGTCATCGTTCCCCATCTGCGCGGCTACGGCACGACACGGTTCCTGTCCGCCGCAACGCCGCGCAACGGCCAGCAGGCGGCCATCGCCGCCGACATGATCGCCCTGATGGATGCCCTGAAGATCGAGACCGCGATCCTTGCCGGCTACGATTGGGGCGCCAGGACAGCGAACATCATGGCCGCCCTTTGGCCGGAGCGCTGTAAGGCCATGGTTTCGGTCAGCGGCTATCTGATCGGCAGCCAGGACCTCAACCGGGCGCCGCTGCCTCCCAAGGCGGAGCTGCAATGGTGGTATCAGTATTATTTCGCGACCGAACGCGGCCGGGCCGGCTATGCGAAGTATACGCACGACTTCGCGCGGCTGATCTGGCAACTCGCCTCCCCGAATTGGGCCTTTGACGACGCGACGTTCGGGCGCTCTGCGGCCTCCCTCGACAATCCGGACCATGTCGACATCAGCATCCATAACTACCGCTGGCGGCTCGGCCTTGCGGAGGGGGAAACGCAGTATGACGCGCTTGAAAGAGCGCTGGCGGCTTTCCCGACCATCAAGGTTCCGACGATCACCATGGAAGGCGACGCCAACGGCGCGCCGCACCCGGAACCGGACATGTACCGTGCGAAATTCACCGGGCAATACGAGCATCGGCTGGTCACCGGCGGCATCGGCCACAACCTGCCGCAGGAGGCGCCAAAGGCCTTCGCCCAGGCCGTGTTGGACGTCAACAAGCTCTGAAGGATATCTGACCGTAAAGGCAGCATGGAGGCCCGCCCCTGGGTGTCTGCAACGCCGATGCCCACGGCGGCGGAGTACCGCAAAGCCCTGAAGGATCACGGCATCGCCCAGTCCATGAGCCGCAAGGGGACCTGCTGGGAGCCCGAAGGGCCAGCGCAGCTACGACGCCCCCATGGAGAGCTTCTTCGAAACGGCGACGTCCGAATTCGTCCATCACCAACGGTATCCAACGCGCGACGCCGCCAAACGGGACCTGTTCGCCTACATCGAAGGCGACCACAATCGCCAACGGCTGCACTCAGCCCTCGGCTGCATCACCCCAGAGCAGGCCGAGCTTCGATGCGCTGACTGATCGCGTGGAGGTGGGCGACGCCTACGTTCGGCTGAATGGACCGATCGCCGAGCGCGCGCATCTGGCGTCATCTCCCGCTGAACTGGCACCGGCATTGGTGCCCAGCTTTGTACGGGAGTGGCGTCCCCTAGGGGATTCGAACCCCTGTTACCGCCGTGAGAGGGCGATGTCCTAGGCCTCTAGACGAAGGGGACCTGAACCGGCGGCGTTGCACCGCATGACAGCCAGCGCTCCGCCCGCCGCTGGCACGGCGCTCCCGAGCGGGAGATGGCGTCCCCTAGGGGATTCGAACCCCTGTTGCCGCCGTGAGAGGGCGGTGTCCTAGGCCTCTAGACGAAGGGGACGTCGGTCGGCGTGGAAGCCGTATGTAACGAAGCGCCCCCGGCGGCGCAAGCACTTTTTTGGCCGGCGGGGACGGCGCCGCGACGGCGGGACGGCGGGCCTGCGCCCGCAGAAAGAATTTGGCTTGGCCCCGGGGCCGGAGCACAATCGCCTCCTCGGTTTCGAACAGCCACGGGCGGACGGCCATACCGCGGGTACGGTGCGCAAGGATGGAGAGGTCGCGTGCATTCCGGCCCATCGCCGATCCGGTCGCCTGAGGCGCGGCCGGCCAGCCGCGCCGTGGTCGCCGCCAGCGCCATGGTCGGGCTGCTGTTCGTGCTCGTCCTGGCACTGGCGGCGGTGTTCGCCTGGCAGGGCCGGCGCGACGCCCAGGCCACCGTCGAGACGCGCGCCGCCGCCGCCGCCTACACCGCCTCGACCCACGTCCGCTGGCTGATCGAGGCCAACCAGCAGGCGCTGAGCCGGGTCGCCGATTCCGTCGGCGACCGGCTCGACCTGTTCAAGACGCCGAGCATGCAGGACCTCAACGACGCCGTCTCGTCCCTGCCGGGCTCCGTGCACATCTGGGTGTTCGACGCCAACGGCGATTCGGTGATGACCAACGAGCCGAGCCTCGGCCCGGCCAACGTCGCCCACCGCCCCTATTTCCAGGCCCTCAGGGATGGCGCCGCTTGGCACATCGGCCCGTTCCTCATGGGCGAGCGCAGCGGCGTGAAGCTGTTCCCGCTGGGCCGCCGAATCGAACGGGACGGCCGCTTCGTCGGCGCCGTCGTCATCTACGTCCCGGCCGACCTGCTGGCCCAGTTCTGGGCATCCCTCGATCTCGGCCCCGGCTCGACCGTCGGCCTGCTGCGCGACGACGGCTGGCTGGTGGCCCGCCACCCCGTCCCCGATGCCCCCCTCGACCTGTCCAAGTACGTCCTCTTCACCGACCATCTCAAGGTGGCACCGCAGGGCGTCTATCACGCCGATGCCTCGCCGGCGGACGGCATCGCCCGGGTCGTCGGCTACCGCCGGGTCGACGGCCTGCCCCTCGTCACCGTGGTTGGCATTCCGTTCCGCTCCCTCGACGACAGCGTCTGGCAGCGCCTGGGCGAGGTGGCGGTGGCGGCGGCGCCGATCGCCGCCGCCCTGCTGGCGGTCTCCCTGTGGGTGGTCCGGCTGCTGCACCGCGAGGAGCGCGTCCGCGCCGCGCTCGCCGGCGCGCTGGAGCAGAACCGCACGCTGTTCCGCGAGATCCACCACCGCGTGAAGAACAACCTGCAGACCGTGTCGGCGCTGGTGCACCTGCAGCCCGGGCCGCCCGAGGCCAAGGAGGAGCTGATGCGGCGGATCGCCGCCATGTCGGCGGTGCACGAGCACATCTACCGCTCCGACCGCTACGACCGCGTCGACGTCGCCGAGTACATCCGCACCCTGGTGGCCGGGCTGCGCGACGGCTACGGCTCGGCGGTCGCGGTGGAGTGCCGGCTCGCCCCCCTCACCGTCGACGCCGACCTCGCCCTGCCGCTCGGGCTGATCGTCAACGAGGCGGTCTCGAACGCCTTCAAGCACGCCTTCCCCGACGGCCGGCCCGGGGTGATCGCCGTCTCCCTCGAGGCCGCCGGGGACGACCGCGCCGTCCTGCGGGTGCAGGACGACGGCGTCGGCTACGCGCCGGCGGCGAGGGGCACCGGCATGGGCAGCCGCCTCATCCGCAGCCTGGCGCAGCAGATCGGCGGCGGGCACGCGTTCCGCGACGAGAACGGCACGCTGTTCGTCCTCGACTTCCCGCTGGACAGGCCGGGGTCGGCGGCGGCACGGCCGCAGGCCGCGGCCTGAGCGGCCGGCGGCGACGCACCTCCCTACCGCGCCGCCGCGGCTCCGGAGCGGGCGGTTGCCAGAAAGGCGTCGACCGCCGCCGGCGGCGTGTCGAACGCCGTCACCAGCCGCACCACGCGGCCGCTCCAGCGGTAGAAGCCGAAGCCGGCCGCCTCCAGCGCGGCGATCGCCGGTTCCGGCAGGTCGACGAACAGCTCGTTGGCCTCCGGCGGGTGCACCACGGTGACGCCCGGCAGCGCCGCCAGCCCGTCCGCCAGGCGGCGGGTCATGGCGTTGGCGTGGCCGGCGAGGCGCAGCCACAGGCCGTCCTTCAGCCACGCCTCCAGCTGGGCCGAGACGAAGCGCATCTTGGAGACGAGATGGCCGCCGCGCTTGCGGCGGTAGCCGAAGCCGTCGGCGAGGTCGCGCCGGAAGAACACCACCGCCTCGGCGGCGAAGGCGCCGCCCTTGGTGGCCCCCAGCGACAGCGCGTCGACCCCCGCCTTCCAGGTCGCCTCGGCCGGCGTGCAGCCGAGGAACGCCAGCGCGTTGGCGAAGCGGGCGCCGTCCATGTGCACGGCCATGCCGTGGCGGTGCGCCACCTCGGCGAGCGCCGCCACCGCGGCGGGGCGGTAGGCGGTGCCGGCCTCGGTCGCCTGGGAGAGGCTGAGGGCGGCAGGCTGCACGTGGTGGACGACGCCGAAGCCGCCGCCGGCCAGGGCGCGCTCCAGGTCGGCGGCGGCGAGGCGGCCGTGCTCGCCGGGCAGCCCCACCAGCTTGGCGCCGCCGGTGAACAGCTCCGGGGCGCCGCACTCGTCGGTGTCGATGTGGCTCTGGGCGTGGCAGTAGACGGCGCCGTAGGACGGCGTCAGCGCCGACAGGGCGAGGGCGTTGGCCGCCGTGCCGGTGGCGACGGGGAACACCGCCACCTCCGTCTCGAACAGCTCGGCCAGGCGGGCGGCGACGCGCGCCGTCCAGGGGTCCTCGCCGTAGGGGCTGGCGGTGCCGCGGGCGGCCGCGGCCAGGGCGTCGACCACCTCCGGCACGGCGCCGGCGACGTTGTCGCTGCGGAAATCGTAGGCGGACATTGGGGGCATCCGTTACTGGGCCGGGACGGCGGCGGGCGACGGACCGGCCGGCGGACCGGCTGACGGGCCGCCGGTGGTGACCATCGCGCCCACCGCGCCGTCGCGGGGATCGAGGACGTAGAGGCGGTCGGCCCCGTCGGGGACGGTGACCCGGAACACCACCCGGTTGCCGACCGCCACCAGCTCGGCGATGCGCGCGCCGGCCGGCAGGCCGAGCGCGATCTCGCCGGCCGCCGCGACGGGCAGCGGCGCCCGCTCGTCGCCGGTCTCGGCCGGCTCGCCCGGGCGCGCCATTCGCTTGTAGACTTCGACGCCGAGATAGACGTATCCGGCGAGGATGAACACGCCCATGATGATGACGGCGGCCTTGAGAACGCGCACGGCTCGGGTCCACGGTGGTGAAAGCGCACGACGAGGATCGAACCATGCCCGCCGCCCCTGAACCCCCGATGCCCGACGACGACGCGGATGCGGCGGCCGGCGCCGGCGGCAGCACCCGCCACAGCGGCACCGTGCCCGCGGACGCGGCCGGCGAGCGGCTGGACAAGGTTCTGGCGGCGCATGTCCCCGACCTGTCGCGGTCGCGCGTCCGGGCGCTGCTGGAGCAGGGCCACGTGCGGCTCGACGGGCGGACCATAGCCGACGCCTCGCAGAGGGTCAAACCCGGTCAAGCTTTCGACATTTTCGTCCCCGAAGCTGAACCCGCCTCACCCGAGGCGCAGGACATCCCCCTCACCGTCGTCTACGAGGACGAGGACGTGCTGGTGATCGACAAGCCCGCCGGTCTGGTGGTCCACCCCGCCGCCGGCAACCCGGACAACACGCTGGTGAACGCGCTGCTGGCCCACTGCGGCGACAGCCTGTCGGGCATCGGCGGCGTGCGCCGGCCCGGCATCGTCCACCGCCTGGACAAGGACACCAGCGGCCTCATGGTGGTCGCCAAGAACGACCGCGCCCACCAGGCGCTGACCGGGCAGTTCTCCGACCGGTCGCTGAGCCGCACCTACCATGCCCTGGTGTGGGGCGTCCCGTCGCCCAAGGCGGGCACGGTCGACGCCGCGATCGGCCGCTGCCCCGCCGACCGCAAGCGGATGGCGGTGGTGGGCGGCGACGCCGGCAAGCGCGCCGTCACCCGCTACCGCGTGCTGCGCGCCTGGGGGCGCGCCGCGGCGCTGGTGGAATGCGTGCTGGAGACCGGACGCACCCACCAGATCCGCGTGCACATGGCGCATATCGGCCATCCCGTGGTCGGCGATCCCCTCTACGGGCGCGGCCGCCCGGCGCGGGCGCGCGGGGCCAACGCCGCCTCGCTCCCGGAACCGATCCGCGCTATGCTTGTTGGGTTCCCGCGCCAGGCCCTGCACGCCGTCGCCCTCGCCTTCGTGCACCCGACGCAGGGCGCCCCGGTGCGCTTCACCACGGCGATGGCACCCGACGTCCAGGGACTGGTCGACGCTCTGGAACGAATATGAGGCACTATGCCCATGCCCGGCCGTGGGCTATTCTTGATGCGGGCGGAACCGCCACGGGGGGTTCCGCCGAAAAGCGACGAGCGGTCGGCCGCTGCGCCCCGAGGGGGCACGGCATGACCGCCAGGAGAGGATGACATGGCGACCCTGCCCAGCATTCCGGCGATCAGCTCGGAAAGCAACCTGTCGCGCTACCTGCAGGAGATCCGCAAGTTCCCGATGCTGGACCCGCAGGAGGAGTTCATGCTGGCCAAGCGCTGGCAGGAGCACGGCGACTCCGAGGCGGCCCACCGGCTGGTCACCAGCCACCTGCGGCTGGTGGCCAAGATCGCCATGGGCTACCGCGGCTACGGCCTGCCGGTGTCGGAGCTGATCTCCGAGGGCAACGTCGGCATGATGCAGGCGGTCAAGCGCTTCGACCCCGACCGCGGCTTCCGCCTCGCCACCTACGCCATGTGGTGGATCCGCGCCGCCATCCAGGAGTACATCCTGCATTCCTGGTCGCTGGTGAAGATGGGGACCACCGCGGCGCAGAAGAAGCTGTTCTTCAACCTGCGCAAGCTGAAGGGCCAGATGCAGGCCATCGACGAGGGCGACCTGTCGCCGGAGAACGTCAAGGCCATCGCCGAGAAGCTGGACGTGCCGGAGCAGGACGTGGTGGCGATGAACCGCCGCCTCGCCACGCCCGACCATTCGCTGAACGCGCCGCTGCGGGCCGACAGCGAGGGCGAGTGGCAGGATTGGCTGGTCGACGAGACCTCCAACCAGGAGATCACGCTGGCCGAGCAGGAGGAGCTGGGCAAGCGCCGCAAGCTGCTGACCCAGGCCATGGCGAACCTCAACGAGCGCGAGCGCCACATCCTGGCCGAGCGCCGCCTGCGCGACGACCCGACGACGCTCGAGGACCTCTCCCAGAAGTACGGCATCAGCCGCGAACGGGTGCGCCAGATCGAGGTGCGCGCCTTCGAGAAGCTGCAGAAGGCGATCAAGAACGCCGCCCTGGAGCAGAAGCTGGTGAGCTGAGGCGGGTGCCGGCCGGGCGGACCGGTCGGGCGGAAGGCCCGGCGGGGCGGGGCGTCAGCCCGCCGCCCGGCCGGCTTCGACCGGCTCGTCGTCGAGGTCGCGGTGGCCGGTGACGTCGGGGCCCCATTCCTGGACCAGCTTGGCCTTCTGCGACCGCAGCGCCTCGACCCGCTTCTCCGCGCGCATGATCTCGGCGCTGGCGATGACCGGCGGGATGCCGTAGTAGAGCGCCCAGCCCAGGCCGGCGGCCCCGTACATGATCAGCCACGCCAGCGGATCGGCGAAGATCTTCAGCGCCGCCGTGGCGGTGTGGCCGGTCTTCCACAGGTCGATGGCGAACGGCATGCAGCCGCAGAAGTTGAGCCCGCCCACGGTGATCGGCGCCGATTTGTCGGGGTCGCGGTCGACGACGTAGGCGACGATGGTCGGCACCATGCCCAGACCGAAGAGGATGGTCGTCGGCAGGACGACCAGGGCGGCCGGCAGGATCAGCAGCAGGAACAGCCAGGGGCCGCCGCGCTTCTTCTTGGGACGGTGCACGCTGCGGGACTGGCTGCGGGCGCGGCTCATGGACGTCCTCCCTCCCCTTACAGGGCGTAGAACAGGATGATGCCGGCGACCAGCACCGTCGACACCAGGCTGGAGACGACGGCCGCGACCTGGCGTCCGGTGCCTTCGGCGATGCCGTCGCGGTCGGCGATCAGGTCGCGCAGCTTCTCGATCTCGCCGTCGGCCTCGCGGTAGGCGATCTGCGCCGCCTCGAAGTCGGCCTTGTCCTGGCGCAGCGACTGGGGATCGTCGACGATCTTCAGCAGGTCGGCGAGCCGGCCGCCGTGCGCCGCCACCTCGGCCTGGCGGCGCACCTCCTCCTGGTGGGGCCGGCTGTGGAAGCGGCGGAAGGCGGGGTCGAGCAGGGCCACCATCCAGGCGCACAGGTTCGGCAGCGGCCCGGTGGCGGTGCGCACCTGCACCTCGGCGAGGATCGTCAGCATGGCGATGGTGCGCCGCAGCGGATCGATGGTGGGCGAGAGCTGGGCGTACAGCATCTCCTCCGTGCGCTTGTGGCGCGCGGCGAGGAAGGCGGCGATGTGGCGGTCGACCGGCTCCTTGCCGCGCTCGCCGCCCGACGCCGCCCATTCCAGGGCGCGCAGGACGTCGGCCGGGGTCAGCGGGTACTGGGAGAACACCAGCGGGCTGACGCAGGGCATGGTCGGGTTCATCTCGTAGAGCGCCCGCTCGATGCCGAGGCCCGGGGCCGTGCGGTCCAGGAAGGTGCGCCACTGGTCGAAGCTGTGGACCAGCGGCACGAACTCCGGCCGGAAGTCCGACTGCACGTTGACCCAGAACATCGGCAGCTGGTTGGACACGACCTCGGCCACCGACTGGGGCGACTCGCCGCGCAGGAAGGATTCGGCGATGGCCGCGGCGATGCCGTCCAGCATGTAGGCCTTGCCGCGGTAGCGGATCGGCGCCGCCGGGTCGAGCGCCATGCAGACGCGCGACACCAGCCGTTCGGCCATGGAGCCGCCCTTGCCGGCACCGGCGGTCTGGATGGCGCTGGCCACCGCGTCGGCGCGCACGTCGTCGGACATGCTGCGGCGCAGCCACTTGTCGAGCTCGCCGCTCTCGATGACCTGGGTCGCCGCCGCGGGATGACGGGCCAGCGCCCGCGACAGGGTGCGGCAGTGCCAGTACTCCTGCCCCTGGAACTCGGCCGGACGGGCGGCGCGGCGGGGAATCTGCGGCTGCTTGGGGCTGAGGCGGCGTCCGGACAGCCACAGGTCGAGGTCGTTCAGGGTCCAGCGCTGCTTGGGATCGTCGACCATCAGGCCGCGGATCACCTCGCCGATGCCGAGCGGCAGGCGGATCTGCCCGACGAGGGCCGGGAACGAGCCGCGCTCGATCTTGGCCTGGAGCAGCGTGTCGTCGTCGAGGTTGGCGACGGGATTGCGGCCGAGCAGCAGGATCAGCAGGCTGACGCCCAGCGAATAGAGATCGTCGGCGATGGTCCCGGTGCCGCGCGCCGACGGGCTGGTCATGCCGCGCTCGACGGTCTCCATGATCAGCGGCTGGCCGTAGCCGGGAGGCGTCGACACGGATTCGCCGACCATCATCGCCCCGGCCGTCAGGTCGCGGTAGAACATGTTGGTCGGTCGCACGCCGCCGTGCACGAGGCCCCGGCTCGACAGTTCGCGCAGCAGCCCGACGACGGGCTGCACGACGTTGCGCGTGAGGTGGTCCTCCGGCATCGGCTCGACCGCCTCGGTGAGGGCGTTCATCAGGCGCTTGCCCAGGGGCCGCTCGAACACCAGGCAGTAGCGCCGGACCTGGTCGGGCGGCCAGTCGATGACGCCCCAGTCGAACAGGCGCATGGCCGTCGGGTTGTCGACGTTGGCGAAGGTCGACACCACGTCGGTGCGCGGCAGCACGGTGCCGCTGCAGATGATGGCGAAGGTCTCCACCCGCTTGTCGCGCAGCGACCGGGCGGTGAAGGCGTTGCCGCCGGGCGTGTTGAGCATGGCGAGCGGCGATCCCGGCAGGATCTCGTACCGCTCGGCGAGCCTCACCGCCTCGCTGCTCATCGCCGCACGGTCGCCGGCGGCCAAGGTCTGCGCTTCGGACGGCATGGCAAAACGCTAACCCCTCGGTTGCGGACGGCGCCCCGGATCCGACTTGGTCCCGAAAGGGGAATAAACCGTTAAGGGGGTCCGCGTCGAGGGGAGTCGTGGGGGAGGCGCCCGCCGACGGCGCCGCCGTGGCGTGAAAGGCACCGCCGGCGGCGCGCCGTCAGCGCCCGCGCAGCCGCCGCACGAACGCCGCCAGCCGCTCCAGGTGGGCGCGCACGACGTCGCGCGTCGCCCGATCGGTCAGCCGGCCCACGCCGTCGAACCGGTCCGGGGCGCCGCCGACCAGCACCTCCGGGCCGTTGAGCGGCAGGGCGTTGAGATAGACGAGGATCTGGCGCAGGTGATGGTTGGCGAGCGCGGTGCCCAGCGCGCTGCGGCTCGCCCCCATGACGGCGACCGGCTTGTCGTCGAAAGGCTGCTCCGGCCCGCGCGACGCCCAGTCGATGGCGTTCTTCAGCACGCCGGAAACGGACCGGTTGTACTCCGGCGTGACGAACAGCACCGCGTCGGCCGCCCGGATGCCGTCGCGCAGGGCCGCCACCGCGGGCGGGAAGCCGGCGGCGCGGACGTCGTCGTCGTAGAAGGGGATCGGCGCCAGGTCGAACCGCGCGATGGTCATGCCGGCCGGCGCCAGCTCCTGCGCGGCGCGCAGCAGGGCGGTGTTGTAGGACGCCTTGCGCAGGCTCCCGGACATTCCCAGGACGGTGATCGGATCGGCGGCGCTCATGGTCTGTCCTCTCGGCTGCGGCCGGCCCGGCCGGCGTCGGGAAAAGTTTGCATATTTTCGCCGTTCGTGGCAAAAAATCGATATTATTTCTCACTCGGGAAGGCAGGCATGGCTGCCGTCGGGCAGCGGCGGTCGCGCCGTCTCCAGGGCGATGATGCCCATGACGTAGTAGCCGACCAGCGCGCCGAGCTCGACGGCGCCGCGCGGGCCGAACAGGGCGGTCACGCGGGCCAGGGTGGCGTCGGCGATGCGATGGTGCTCCAGCGTCTCGGTGACGAAGGCGTGGACCGCGGCCTCGTCCTCGCGGGCGAAGGCGGGGCGGCGGCGCTGCGCGATGGCCTCGACGGTCTCCGCCGCCAGCCCGGCGGCGAGCGCCGGGCCGCGGTGGTTGAACCAGACGTAGTGCGCCGTGCAGTGCCGCGCCGTGGCGAGGATCGCCAGCTCCGCCAGACGGGGCTCGAACACCGTCTCCCAGCGCAGGAACTCGCCCAGCCGCTGCGCCCGGTCGGCCAGGCGGGGGCTGTGCAGCCAGATCTGCGTCGGCCCGCGCACCCGGCCGCGCGGCCCCGCCGCGATGGCGTCGTGGACGGCGCGCTGCTCGGCGTCGAGGGAGCCGGGCTCGGGCAGCGGGATGCGGGGACCGGACGTCATGGGGCGCTCCGTTGGCGAGGACAGGGATCACGAGGGAGGAGACGGCGATGTTGGACCACCTCCTGCCGACCACGGTGGTCGGCAGCTATCCGCAGCCGGACTGGCTGATCGACCGCGAGGCGCTGCGCAAGGGGGTGCCGCGGGTGCGCGCGCCGGAGATCTGGCGCGTCCCCGAGCCGTTCCTGGCGGCGGCCCAGGACGACGCCACCCTGCTCGCCGTGCGCGACATGGAGCGCGCCGGCATCGACGTCATCACCGACGGCGAGATCCGGCGCGAAAGCTACTCCAACCGCTTCGCCACGGCGCTGGAGGGGATCGCGGCGGACCGGCCGGCCACCATCACCGGCCGCACCGGCCGGCCCATCCAGGTGCCGCGGGTGACCGGCCGCATCCGCCGGGTGCAGCCGGTGGAGGTGGAGACGGTGGCGTTCCTGCGCCGCAACACCGAGCGCGCCATCAAGGTCACCCTGCCCGGCCCCTTCACCATGGCCCACCAGGCCAGCGACGAGGCCTACGGCGATGCCGAGGCGCTGGCGCTCGACCTCGCCGCCGCCGTCAACCAGGAGGCGCTGGACCTCAAGGCGGCCGGCGCCGACGTGGTGCAGCTCGACGAGCCGTGGCTGCAGGCCTTCCCGGAGGACGCGGCCCGGTACGGCGTGCGCGTCATCGACCGTGCGCTCCAGGACGTGCCCGGCGCCACGGCGGTGCATCTGTGCTTCGGCTATGCCCAGTTCGTCCATGAGAAGACCGGTGGCTACGCGTTCCTGGAGGCGCTCGCCGACAGCGTCGTCGAGCAGGTGTCGATCGAGGCGGCGCAGCCCTCCTACGACCTCGGCGTGCTGCGCGCCTTCACCCGGCAGACGATCATCCTCGGCGTGCTCGACATGGGCGATCCGGCGGTGGAGTCCCCCGGCCGGGTCGCCGAGCGCATTCGCCGCGGCCTGGAGCACGTGCCGGCGGACCGGCTGATGCCGGCCCCCGACTGCGGCATGAAGTTCCTGTCGCGCGAGACCGCCTTCGGCAAGCTGAAGGCGCTCGCCGAAGGGGCCGCCGCCGTCCGCCGCGAACTGGCGTCCTGACCGGAGCCGGGCGGCGGCTCAGCGCCGCGCCAGGAACTCCTCCAGCGACAGCAGCTTGTGCGGGATGGCGCCCTGCCGCACCGGGGCGTCCGGGAAGCCGGACGCCTCGTGCAGCCAGCGGCTGGGCGGCGGCATGTCCCAGGAGTAGCGGTTGCCGCCGTGCCAGTGCACGGGCCCGTCATCGAAATCGATGAGCTGGATGGGCGGCGGCAGGATCTCCACGCGGTGGCCGTCGGGGTCGCGGAAATAGACGTAGAGCTGGTGCCCCTGCCCGTGGCGGCCGGGGCCGCGCTCGATGTTGGCGGCGTAGCCGAGGTTGCCGGCGACGTCGAGGGCGCGGAACAGGTTGGCCGATTCCTGCACGATGTAGGCGAAGTGGTGCATCTTCGGCCCGGGCCGGGTCATGAACACCAGGTCGTGCGGGTTGTTCTTGCGGAACAGGAAGATGCCCAGCGGCTGGTCGTCCTCGGCGGTGTCGGTGAAGTAGTCGGAGATGCGGAAGCCGAGGTCGGTGTAGAAGCGGCTCGCCTCCACCACGTCGGGGGCGAGGAACTGGAAATGGTCGAAACGCAGCCCGCCGGCCCCGCGGTGGAGCTGCAGCTGGTCGTGCAGGCGGCGCTGCTTGGGCATGGCGGCGACCAGCTCCAACGGCATGCCCAGGGAATCGCTGACGTGCAGGGTGCGGCCCTGGTGCGGCAGCTCCACCCAGCGGGCCTCGCGGCCCTGGTCGTCGAAGTGGGCCTTGGCGCGGTCCAGGTCCTCCTCGGTGAAGACGCGCAGGCCGACCCGCTCGCACAGCGGCGGACCCGGCGTCCGTTTCAGCACCAGGCTGTGGTGGCCGCTCTCCTCCAGCCCGCGCAGGTAGACGGCGCCGGCATCCTCGTCGCTGACCACCAGACCGATCACCTCGACGTAGAACCGCTTGCTTTCGGCCAAGTCATTCACCGAGAGAACCGTGTGGCTCGCCCGCGTTATGTTGAACGGTGGCGAGAAGTTTGTCGCAGGTATTGGCATGATATTCCTCTTTTTCTCGGAATATTCGGAAATTCTACGCCTCTCTTGCTTGACTCTTCGGATGATTCGATGATTTCATCATCCGCCAGGTGCACGATCGCAGGGGGATGTCATGGCGCGGGCGACGCTGACCTTCGACAACGGGCCGATTCCGGGAGCGACCGGCCGCATTCTCGACGTGCTGCGCGACCGCGGGTTGCGGGCCACCTTCTTCCTGGTCGGCGAGCGCCTCGCCGACCCCGCGGCGCGGCGCCTGGCGGAGCGTGCCCGGGCCGAGGGGCACTGGATCGGCAACCACACCCTCAGCCACGGCGATCCGCTGGGCGAACGCCGCGACCCCGGCCACGCGGCGCGGGAGATCGGCGAGACCGAGCGCATCCTGGGCGATCTCGCCATGCCCGAGCGCCTGTTCCGCCCGGTCGGGCGCGGCTGCCTGGGACCGCACGTCCTCAGCCGGGAGGCCCGCGACCACCTGCTGGCCCACCGGCACACGCTGGTGACCTGGACCACGGTGCCCCGCGACTGGGAGGAGCCGCCGCGGGAATGGGTGGACCGCGCGTTCGCCGCCCTGCCGGGGGAGGAGCACGCGCTGGTGGTCCTGCACGATCATTGCCTGGACGCCATGATGGACACGCTGGACACCTTCCTCGACCGCCTCGCCGCCGCCGGCGTGGCGGTCGTCCAGGACCTTCCGGACCGCTGTGTGCCGATCGTCCGCGGCCGCGTGGTGCGGCCGATCGACGGGCTGGTGGCGGGCTGACCCCGCCCCGGGACCCGCCCCCCGGAACCCGCCGGCCTCAGGGCCCGCCGATCGCCCGCTCCAGCTCGCGCTCGTGGGCCTGGAACAGCGGGTCGAAGCGGTCGCGCGGGCGCGGCAGCTCGATCGGCATCTCCAGCGCGATGCGGGCCGGCCGGCCGGCCAGCACGAGGACCCGGTCCGACAGGTAGACCGCCTCGCGGATGTCGTGGGTGATGAAGAGGACGGTGCTGCGCGTGCGCTGCCAGATCTCGCTCAGCGCCTGCTGCATGGCCTCGCGCGTCTGGGCGTCGAGCGCGCCGAACGGCTCGTCCATCAGCAGGGCCGCCGGCTCCACCGCCAGCGCCCGCGCCAGCCCGACGCGCTGGCGCATGCCGCCGGACAGGCGCTGGGGATAGTAGGTCTCGAACCCCGCCAGCCCGACCAGGTCGACGTAGCGCCGCGCCACCTCGATCCGCTCGCCGCGCGGCATGCCGCCGGACTTGAGGCCGAAGGCGATGTTGCCCAGCACGGTCAGCCAGGGGAACAGGGCGAACTCCTGGAACACCACGCCGCGGTCGAGGCCGGGACCGCGCACCGGCGCCCCGTCGACGTAGATCGCCCCCTCCGTCGCCGCGGCCAAGCCGGCCGCCATGTTCAGCAGGGTCGACTTGCCGCAGCCCGACGGGCCGATGATGGAGACGAACTCGCCGTCGTTCACCGTGAAGGAGATGCCGCGGAACACGTGCAGGATGCGCGTGGTGTTCCAGCCTTCCTTGCGTTCGAAGGCCTTGCTCAGATTGTCGATGCGCAGCTCGCCCATGGCTCAGCTCAGCTCCCGGACCGTGCCCCAGCGTTCGATCGTGACGACCTCGATGGTGCGGAGAAGGACGCGCTCGATGAGGAGGCCGACCAGCCCGACCACCAGCAGGCCGGCGTAGACGGCTTCCGAATGGAAGAACTCGCGGCCCCAGTAGATGCGGTAGCCGAGCCCGCTGGTCACCGAGACCAGCATCTCGGCAACGATCAGGATGCGCCAGCAGCGCGAGAAGGCGAGGCGGTAGCCGGCCATGATCGACGGCAGCGCCGCCGGGATCAGCACCCGCCAGAACAGCGACACGCCGCCGGCCCCGAAGGCCTTGCCGGCCCGGATCAGCGAGGCGTCCACGCTCTTCACGCCGGTCCAGGTGTTGAGGACGACGGTGAGCGCCACCTCGTACATGAGGATGCTGGTGATCGCCAGCTCGCTCAGGCCGAACCAGATCATCGACAGCGGGAACAGCGCCGTGCCGGGGATCGCCAGCAGGAAGTTCACCGGCGCCGACAGCACCCGCTCCCACAGCTTGAAATAGCCCATCAGCGTGCCGATCACGGTGCCGACGGCGATGCCGACGAAGACGCTCTTGAACAGCCGGCCGAGCGTGCCGGCCAGGTCGGCCCAGAGCTGGCCGGTGGCCGCCATGTGGGCGAGCGCGGCCAGGATGTCGCTGACCGGCGGCAGCAGGGCGGCCGGCACCTGGCTCACCCGTGCCACCACCTCCCACCCCAGCAGCAGGACGCAGAGCGGCAGGACGACGTAGAGAACGTTCCGGGTGCCGGCGAGGAGGCCGCCGCCCGAGCGGACCTCCTCCGGCGCCCCCGGGGCGAGACGCCGGTCCGTGTGGACCGCGGTGTGCGACAGGTCCGTCAAGGCGGCAAGCCTCCCAGGCTGCGGTTGCGACCCGTATCGACAGTCCGGCTCACGGGGACCGGGTCAGTGCACGGCCTTGTCCGCCCGCTCGCCGACGCTGCGGTCGACGACGGCATCGAGCGCCGGCGGGGTCTCGATCTGGCCGGAGCGGGTCAGGAAGTCGAGCGTGCCGCGCATGTCGCGCCAGTCGCCGTCGCTGTAGGCGGCGCCGCCGAACTTGTCGACCTCGAACATCATGACCCGCAGCATGTCCTCGTCGAGGGTGGCGCCCGTCTCGGCCATGTAGTCGGTGTAGATGCGGACCGCCTCGTCCCGGTGCTCGCGGATGTAGCGGTGGGCGGCGGCGTAGGCGTTGACCACGCCCTGCACCACCGCCGGCTTGGCCTCCAGGTACGCCCGGGTGGTGATGAGGATCAGCGGATAGGTGATGTCCGCCAGCTCCTCAAAGCGGCGGGCCGAGATCACCTCCTTGCCGTAGCCGGCCTGGACGATGCGCTGCATCATCGGATCCCAGCCGATCACCGCGTCGAAGGCGCCGGGCGTGGCCATGGCGGTCGGCATGTCGGTGACGCGCACGTTGGCGACCTCGAAGTCGCTCTCCTTCAGGCCCTGCTTGTCCAGCAGCATCTGGAAGACGCCGTGCACCCCGGTGCCGACCTGGATGCCGATGCGCTTGCCCTTGAAGTCGGCCAGCGAGGTCAGGCCGGCGTTGGCGTTGGACGCCACCATCTTGCCGGTGAAGCCGCGCGAGCCGACGCCGACCGAGACCAGCGGCAGCCCCTTGGAGGCGCCGGCGAAGAAGGTGACGTGCGCGACCTCGGCGATCTGCACGGAGCCGCCGACCAACGCCTCGACGGCGATGCTGCCGCGCGGCACCGGCTTCAAGGTCACGTCGACCCCCTCCTTGGCGAAGAATCCCTTCTCGCGGCCGACCAGCGACGAGACGAAGTTCACGCCCGACGCCATGCTGATGGCGACCTTCTCACCCTGCGCGGCGGCGGGCGCGGCGGCGCTGCCGGCGGCGACCGCCAGCAACGCGCCGAAGGCTGCGGATTTCCAATCCATCGTCCTCGGTCCCTCCCTGGCTTCGCCATTCCGGCGCGGCGCCGGCCGGCGATCTTTTGTTGCTTGTTGCCGGCGAGCGTACGGTGTTGCGCGCACCCGGTCAATATCGATATTTTGTTACCACGGACGTTTTGTCGATATAATCGCGGTACAGAGCCGTACTCTTGACACAACGGGAAAAATCGATAATTTTCGCCGAACGTGCGTTTCCGCGATGGCCGACCGGCCGCCGGCGGAGCGCCGGGCGAACGGTCTGCGGGGGCGTCATGCGCTACGTGAGTTTCGACGACGGCGGGGTTCCGTCGCTGGGGGCGGTGCGGGGGAACGGGGTCGTCCCGGTGTCCGGCCTGTTCGACGGGGCGCCGCGCTCCCTGCGGGCGCTGATCGCCGCCGGGGCGCCGCTCCAGGCCGAGGTCGCCCGGCGGGTGGCGGAGGCGCCGGAGGCGGCGCTCGTCCCGCTCGACGCGTGCCGCCTGCTGCCGCCGGTCGGCGATCCCGGCAAGGTCGTCTGCCTCGGCCTCAACTACGCCGACCACGCCAAGGAGGGCGGGCACGCCGTGCCCGACTACCCCTCGCTGTTCCTGCGCTGCACCACGTCGCTGATCGGTCCGGGCGCATCGATGGTCGTGCCGGCCTGCTCGGAACGGCTGGACTACGAGGCGGAGCTGATGATCGTCGTCGGCCGGCGCTGCCGCCATGTGCCGGAGGAGCGGGCACTCGACGTCGTGTTCGGCTACACCGCCTTCAACGACGGCTCGGTGCGCGACTACCAGCGCCGCACCGCCCAGTGGACGGCCGGCAAGAACTTCGACGGCACCGGCCCGATCGGGCCATGGGTGGTGACCGCCGACGCGCTGCCGCCGGGGGCGGCGGGGCTGCGCATCCGCTCGCTGCTCAACGGCGAGACCATGCAGGACTCCGACACCGGGCGGATGATCTTCGGGGTGGCGCGGACCATCGCCATCCTGTCGGAGATCATGACGCTGGAGCCCGGCGACCTCATCGCCACCGGCACGCCGGCCGGGGTGGGCCACGCCCGGCGCCCGCCAGTGTGGCTGAAGCCGGGCGACACCATCGCCATCGAGATCGAGGGCATCGGCACCCTGTCCAACCCGGTGACCGCCGAGGCCGCCGGCGGGACGGGGGCCGCCGCCGGGACCGCCGCGGAGCTGCCGGCATGAGCGGACGCGACACGACCGGCGCCACCTCCCGCACCCACGCGCTCTACGCCCGCCTGCGCGACGACATCATCTACGGCGCGCTGACGCCCGGCATGAAGCTGAAGATCGACACCCTGACCGAGCGCTACGACGTCGGCGCCACGCCGCTGCGCGAAGCGCTCAGCCTGCTCACCTCCGACGGGCTGGTGGAGCGGCTCGACCAGCGCGGCTTCCGCGTCGCCCAGGTCGGCGAGGCCAACTTCGAGGAGTTGCTGCGCACCCGCTGCTGGCTGGAGGAGCGGGCGCTGCGGGAGTCGATCGAGCACGGCGGGCGGGAGTGGGAGGAGGGCATCGTGCTGGCCCTCTACCATCTGTCGCGCACGCCGCGGGTGTCGCCCGACGTCGACCACGAGGCGACGCTGGCGTGGGAGCGCCGCCACCGGGAGTTCCACGCCAACCTGATCGCCGGCTGCCGGTCCTCCATGCTGCTGCGCTTCTGCGCCCAGCTCTACGACGAGAACAACCGCTACCGCTACATCGCCCGCCTCAGCCCCGACGCCCGCACCGACGCCTACGAGGAGCACAACCGCATCGCCGAGGCGGCGCTGGCCCGCGACGCCGACCTTGCGGCGGCGCGGCTGGTCGAGCATTACCACCGCACCGGCGAGCTGCTGCGCCCCCGGCTGGCGATGCTGGCGCGCGGGCCGGCCGGCGACCGGCGCGGCGTGCGGCGGGCACAGGCGACGGCCGGGGAGGACTGAGGGCATGCGCATCTGCCGTTTCGACGACCAGCGTCTGGGCGTGGTGGTGGGCGACGAGGTCGCCGACGTCACCGACGTGGCCGAGGCGATCCCCGCGGTGCGCTGGCCGCTGCCGCCCGGCGACCTCTTCGTCGCCGCCCTGCCCGACCTGCGCGGCGCGCTGGAACGGCGTGCCGCCACCGCGCCGCGCCGGCCGCTCGGCTCCGTCCGCCTGCTCAGCCCGGTGGCCAATCCCGGCAAGATTGTCGCCGCCCCCGTCAACTACACGCTGCACCTGGAGGAATCCCGCCGCGACGCCGGGATCAACTTCGGCAGCCACGTCAAGACCATCGACGAGTACGGCGTGTTCCTGAAGGCCCCCAGCTCGCTGGTGGGGCCGGGCGAGGGCGTGGTGTCGCCGCGGCGCGACCGCCGCACCGACCACGAGATCGAGCTGGCGGCGGTGATCGGCCGCGGCGGCCGCGACATCCCGGAGGCCGAGGCGCTGGCCCACGTCGCCGGCTACACCATCGGCCTCGACATGACGATCCGCGGCACCGAGGACCGCAGCTACCGCAAGTCCCTCGACACCTTCAGCGTGCTGGGGCCCTGGCTGGTCACGGCCGACGCGTTCGGCGACCCCGGCGACGTCGATTTCGAGCTCCGGGTCAACGGGGCGGTGCGCCAGGCCTCCAACACGCGGCACCTGATCTACGGCGTGGCGCGCCTGATCGCCTACGCCTCCCACGCCTACCGCCTCGACCCCGGCGACGTCATCCTCACCGGCACCCCCGAAGGCGTCGGCCCGGTGGAGCCGGGCGACGTCATGGACTGCCGCATCGAGCGCATCGGCCGGATGGCGGTGGCGGTGCGGGACGCGTGACGGGCGACCGGAGCAGGATGCTCCGTCGGTCCTCGAACGGATGGTGGGCATGGGGTTTGACTGGACCCGTATAGGGCACGACCCCTGAAGGGGGCCGGCGTCGACGGCCGTGATGGCCTCGACACCGCCGGCCCGCCTCAGCAGGAAGCCATTGCAGGGTGATGTTGAAAATGCGTATCAACCGCACTATTGTTCCATCGCTCTGAACCCGACGGGGCCGCGACCCGCTGCCGGGGAGGTGGTGCACCGCCCAAGGACAACGATGCCCGGCAGTCGCTCAACTCTGTTGTCGGCGTTCCTGGACCAGCGTGACGCCCTGCTCCGCTTTCTGCAGCGTCGCCTCGGCAACATGGCTCTGGCGGAAGACCTCGCTCAGGAAACCTGGCTGCGCGCGGCCGGAGCCGACGGCGCCACCGCCATCGACAACCCGACCGCCTATCTCTACCGCATCGCCACCAATCTCGCGCGCGACCACCAGCGCCACGTCGCCCACCACATCGAGGTGCAGGTCGCCGACGAAACGGTGGCCGTCGTCGCGGACCCGCGGCCCACACCCGAGATGGCGACGCTTCACCGGTCCGAATTGGAGCGATTGCAGCAGCTGGTGAACGGCCTGTCGCCCCGGAGCCGGGAGGTGTTTATCCTCGCCAAGGTGGAGGGGCTGACCTACGCCGCCATCGCCGACCGGCTCGGCATCGCGCGAACGACGGTGATCACCCACATGGTGAATGCGCTGGTCGCCTTGGAAGAGGGCATGCGGGAGGGCGAGGCGCAGGCACCGCGGAAAAGTTCGCCGGCGCCATCCACATCTTTCCCGCGTCGCGCGTCCTAGGAGATGAAGGGGTCGCGCACCCCGCGAAGCGTGGCCACACGACAGCGCACGCCGTGCCGATCGCATGACAGAGACCACCATGGACCGAAACCGTCGAGATCCTTTGACCGAGGAGGCGCTGCGCTGGCTGGTCGTGCTCAACGACGCCGACGCGACCGACGAGGATCGCCGGGCGTTCGACGCCTGGCTCGGCGGCGATCCGAACCGCAGGGCCGCGTGGGACCAGGCGCGTCAGGTCTGGTCCCGCCTCGACACGCTCACCCCCGCGCTTCGCGTGGCGCGACGCCCCCGCAGCGCCCCTGCGACCGACGCCGACGGCGGTCGCAGGGGTCGCATGAGCCGCCGCCATTGGATGGCGGCTGCCGCAGCCGGAGTCGTCCTGGTCGCCGGCGGCTTCACCGTCGGCGGCCCGGCCCTGTTCGCGGACGCGCGCACCGGCGTCGGAGAACGTCGCACCGTGTGGCTGGCCGACGGTTCGTCCGTCGAACTTGGAAGCGCCAGCGCGCTGTCCGTCTCGTACGATGCGTCCGCGCGGCTTCTCACCCTGCATGAGGGTGAGGCGTTCTTCACCGTCGCGGCCGATGCGAACCGGCCGTTCATCGTCGTGGCGGCAGATGGGCGGTCCGTCGCGCTGGGAACCGCTTTCAACGTGAAACGGGCCGGCGATGCCGTGATCGTTACCGTCGCCGAGCATGCGGTGGCGGTGAGCTCCGCCGGCGGCGCCTCGCTCACGGTGTCGGAAGGCCAGCAGCTGCGCTATGGGGCTGGCGGCGTCGGGAGGGTGACGCCGGCCGATCCGAGCTTGGCTCAGGCATGGCGGCGCGACCGCCTTGTGTTCCACGATTCACCGCTCATCGACGTGGTCGCCGACCTGGAGCGATTCCGCCATGGCCGCATCCTCATCACCGACGACCGGATTGCCGGACTGCCGGTGACCGCCGTCATCAACACGCGAAACACCGACGCAGCCCTCGCCGCCATCGCCGACGCCCTGCCGGTCCGCGTCCGCCGCGTCACCGACTTTCTGGTCCTGCTGTCGCCGCGGGACTGACGACCGGCGCCGATTTTTTCGCCGGTCCCCTCCTCACTTCGTTCGTCCCGGCCGTCCATGTGGATAGAGACGCAAATGCGTCGCATTCTTATATGCGGAGACGGCATGGTACGGATGGACACGGGTGCGGGCATCCTTCGCGGCATCGGCCGAGAGCCCCGCGGACCGAAGCGCAGCCGGAGTGGGATCGGCTGGTTGATGCTCACCACCCTCGTGTGGTCCCAAGGCGGCTCGCTGGCCTGGGGGGCGAGCGAGGGCGGGCCGGCGGCCCGGGCGGCCCAGGTGGCCCAGGTGGCCCAGGTGGCCCAGGTGGTCGAACATCGCTTCGACATTCCCGCCCAGCCGCTGATTCCGGCACTGGTGAGCTTTTCCGACACCACCGGACTGCAACTCCTCTTCGACGCCAGCATGGCCCGGGATCTCCGGTCGCCCGGGGTTTCCGGCACCATGGCACCCGTCGCGGCGCTGAGCCGCCTGCTGGCCGGCACCGGGCTCACCCACCGCTTCACCAACGCGACGACCGTGACACTGGAGAAGGCCCCCGCGGACGAGGGCGCCATCACGCTCGACCCGATTTCGGTGGAAGGCCTGGCGGCAAGCGCCACCGGTCCGGTCCGGGGCTATGTGGCGACCCAGAGCGCGGCCGGCACCAAGACGGACACGCCGATCATCGAAACGCCGCAGTCGGTGGCGGTGGTTGGACGCCCGGAAATGGAGGTCCGCGCCGTCCGCAACCTCGGCGAGGCGCTGTCCTACACCTCCGGCGTCACCACCGGCGGCCGCGGCGAATCCTCCTCCTTCGGCGGTGACAACATCGCCATCCGCGGCTTCGGCGGAGACGGCACGGCCGGTGCCTCCTTCAGCGAGTACATCGATGGGCTGCGGGTGCGTGGCACGAACTACGCCGTGGCCGGGTTCGACCCGTACCTCTACGAGCGGATCGACATCCTCAAGGGACCGGCCTCCGTCCTCTACGGCCAGGGAATGCCGGGAGGGATCGTCAACGCCATCTCCCGGCGTCCGTCGGCGACGCCGGGCGGAGAGATCGTCGGGCAGTGGGGAAACCATGACCGGCTGCAGGGCGCCTTCGACGTCACCGGACCACTCGACGCTGAAGGCACCCTTCTCTACCGCCTCACCGGCGTCGCGCTGGACACCGACACCCAGACCGATTTCACCGAGCGGCAGCGCACCGCCATCGCCCCGGCCCTGACCTGGAGGCCGGCCGCCGACACGTCGCTCACCCTGCTGGCGTCGCACCAGCACGACGACATTGCGGGGTCGCCGCTGAACTACGTGCCCGCCTACGGCACCGTTCTGGCAAATCCGAACGGCGACATTGCGCGCGGCTTCTACACGGGCGAGCCGGACTTCGACGAATGGGACCGTACGGTGCAGTCCGTCGGCTACCTGTTCGAACACCACCTGAGCGACCGCTGGACGCTGCGGCAGAACGCCCGGTACCAGCACAACGACCTCGACCTCAAGGCGGTCTACCCCTCCGGTCTGGCCAGCGACGGGCGGACACTCAGCCGCCGCGCCTTCACCGCCGACGAAGGATCCGACCATTTCGCCGTGGACACCCAGGTG
The DNA here is from genome assembly GCF_051225715.1 of Azospirillum sp. ST 5-10. Classification (NCBI taxonomy): domain Bacteria; kingdom Pseudomonadati; phylum Pseudomonadota; class Alphaproteobacteria; order Rhodospirillales; family Azospirillaceae; genus Azospirillum; species Azospirillum sp. ST 5-10. The sequence continues at coordinate 301,311 of NZ_JBPJSP010000002.1, read as the reverse complement.
CAGGCGACGGCGGACACCGGCCCGCTGCGGCACACCGTGCTGTTCGGAGTCGACTACAGCCATCTGCGCGCCGACACGGTGCGCGGCCTCGGTGCGGCTCCAACCCTTGACCTGTTCACGCCGGTCTACCACGGCGCGTTCGCCGACCCCGCGATCTATCAGAGCGTGGCGCAGCACAGCACGCAGACCGGCGTCTACCTGCAGGACCAGATCAAGTACGGGGGCTGGAACCTGCTGCTCGGCGGCCGTCACGACTGGGCCAAGACGCGCACCACGGACCGCCTGTCCGGCGCCGAGAGCGAGCAGTTCGACCGCGCCTTCACCGGCCGCGCCGGCCTCCTCTACCACTTCGACAGCGGCTTCGCTCCTTACGTCAGCTACGCCGAATCCTTCGAGCCGGCCAGCGGCACGGACTATTCCGGCAACGCGTTCGAGCCGACCACCGGCACCCAGTACGAAGCCGGCGTGAAGTACCAGCCGCCGGGCGCCGACAGCTTCGTCAGCGTCGCGGTGTTCCAGCTGACCCAGAGCAACGTCGCCACCGCCGATCCCGTCCACACCGGTTTCAGCGTGCAGACCGGCGAGGTGCGCTCGCGCGGCGTCGAAGTGGAAGGCAAGGCCAACCTTTCCGACGGCCTCGACGTCGTGGCCGCCTACACCTTCCTGGACGCCGAAGTGACCGAGAGCAACGGCACCGATCGCGGCAAGACGCCGACGGCGGTTCCATCCCACCAAGCGTCGCTGTGGGCCAACTACACGATGATGTCCGGCCCGCTGACCGGCGTGGGCTTCGGCGGCGGCGTCCGCTTCGTCGGATCGACCTGGGGCGACACCGCCAACACCTTCAAGGTGCCGTCCTACACCGTCGTCGATGCCATGGTCCGCTATGACCTGGCCGCCCTGTCCGACAGGCTCGCCGGGACGTCCATCGCGGTGAACGCCACCAACCTGTTCGACCGCGAGTACGTCGGCTCGTGCACGCGCGCCACCTCCTGCTATTTCGGCACCGGCCGGACCGTGATCGGCACCGTGAGGTACCAGTGGTGAAGGGGCGGTGGTCGCGCCGCGCGGCGGTGGGATCGCGGGTGCTGGCCGCTGGCGCCGGCGGCTACGCGTTGTCGGCGGCGGTCGCGGTCTGGCTCGGGCTCGTCCTGCCGGGGCCGCGGTCGGAGGCCGTGACCACCGGCATCCTCGTGAGCTTCCTGGTGATGACCGGCGCCGTGCTGTGGGCCTTCGGGGCGCGTTCGACCCTGAGGGCATGGCTCGGCCTGCTGCTGCCGACCCTCGGCCTCGGCGCCTGGGCCTTGATCCTGCACGCAAGGAACGCGGGATGAGCGAACGGTTTCGCCGGACCATGGCCGAGCTTCACAGCTGGGGCGGACTGGTGGCGGGATGGCTTCTGTTCGCCGTCTTCCTGACCGGCACCCTGAGCTATTTCAGGCCGGAGATCTCGCTGTGGATGCGGCCCGAGCTTCCCGCGGCGGGGAACGCCGACCCCACGGCGTCCGCCGTCCGAATGGCCGACTGGTTGCAGGACAACGCCCCCGACGCCGCCCGCTGGCTGATCCTGCCGGCCGATGCCCGCCACCCCGCGGGCACCGCGGCGGTATGGTCCGACCAGGGCGAGGGCCCGCGGTTCCGCCGGGTGCTGCTCGACGCGACGACCGGTCGGCCGGTCGACGCCCGCGAGACGATGGGCGGCGACTTCCTCTACTACTTCCATTTCGACCTCAACCTTCCCGGCGTGTGGGGACGGCTGCTGGTGGGTGCCGCCGCGGTGGTCATGCTGGCTGCCATCGTCAGCGGGGTGATCATCCACCGGCGCATCTTCACCGATTTCTTCACCTTCCGCCCGGACGGGTCCGCCCCGCGGGCCTGGCTGGACGCCCACAACGCGGCCGGCGTGCTCGCCCTGCCCTACCACCTCATGATCACCTTCAGCGGACTGGTGACGCTGATGTACCTGTACATGCCCTGGGGCGTGGACATCGTCTACGGCGGCGACCGCGCCGCCTATTTCGCCGAGGCGGAGGAAGGACGGCCCGTGCCGCCGGCTTCCGGGACCGCGGCGCCGCTGGCCGCCATGGACGGGGTGCTGGCCGAGGCGTCGCGGCGTTGGGGCGGCGCGCCGCCCGGACGCATCGAGGTCCACCGCCCCAACGACGCCAACGCGGCGATCGAAGCCGCACCGCATGAAGCCACGTCCATGTCCTACCTGCGCGACCGCATCGCCTTCGACGGGGCCAGCGGAACGGTGATCGGCACCGCCGCGCCGTCTCGGCCGGCGGCCGACACGCGTGCGGTTCTCTACGGGCTTCATCTGGCTCGGTTCGCGGGGCCGGGGTTGCGCTGGCTGTTCGCCCTGTCGGGCGCCGTCGGCACCGCGATGATCGCCACCGGTCTGGTGCTGTGGGTGGCCAAGCGACGGCGGAAGGAGGCCGGGCGCCCGTCCCGCGGCCTGCGCGTCGCGGAACGGATGAACGTCGCCACGATTGGCGGACTGCCCATCGCCGTTGCCGGCCTCTTCTGGGCCAACCGGCTGGTGCCCGTGCCCTTCCCGTCCCGGTTGGAAACGGAGGGCTTGATCTTCTACGTGGTCTGGGCCTCGGCGGCGCTGCACGCCGCCCTGGTGCCGCCCGATCGGGCGTGGCGCCAGCAGTTCGGCACCGCGGCAGCCTTGTTCACGCTGGTTCCGGTGCTCAACGCCACCACCACCGGACGGGGTCTCATGGTGTCGTTGCCGGCCGGCGACTGGCCGCTGGCCGGGTTCGATCTCTGCGCCGTCGCGGCGGGCTCGGCGTTCGCTTGGCTCGCCTGCCGCCGCGGTGGCGTTTCCGGTGCGGGAGCGGCGCGATGAGCGACGCCGCACTGATCGCTCTGGCGCTCGTTCCCGCCATGCTCGGGTTTGCCGGCCTGCGCTTGGCGATGGACCGCCATCACCGGGCGGCCTTCGGCCGCCTCCCCGGGCCGTTGCGGCGGGCGGTCCTGCGGACGGGGGGCTGGACCGGGCTGGCCACGGCCGCCGCCCTGTGCATCGCCGGGATGGGTTGGAGCGTCGGGCTGGTCACCTGGTGCGGCGTCCTGACGGGCGCCGCCCTCGTTTTGGTCTTTGCCCCCGCGGCCCGTCGTCTCAATCCTCGAACGGGTCGTGCATGAGGATGGTGTCGTCGCGCTCCGGGCTGGTGGACAGCAGCGCCACCGGGCACTGGATCAGCTCCTCGATGTGGCGCACGTACTTCACCGCCTGGGCCGGCAGGTCGGCCCAGGAGCGCGCCCCCTGGGTGCTCTCCTTCCAGCCCTCGAAGGTCTCGTAGACCGGCTCGACCCGCGCCTGCAGCGAGGCGGCGGCCGGCAGGTGGTCGAGCTCCTTGCCGTCCAGGCGGTAGCCGACGCACACCCTGATCTCGTCCAGCCCGTCCAGCACGTCGAGCTTGGTCAGCGCGATGCCGTCGATGCCGCCCGTCTTGATCGCCTGGCGCACCAGCACCGCGTCGAACCAGCCGCAGCGGCGCTTGCGGCCGGTGACCGTGCCGAACTCGCGGCCGCGCTCGCCGATCAGGTCGCCGACCTCGTTGGCCTGCTCGGTCGGGAACGGGCCGGAGCCGACGCGGGTGGTGTAGGCCTTGCAGATGCCCAGCACGTAGCCGATGTGGCGCGGCCCGATGCCCGAGCCCGAGGCGGCGTTGCCGGCCACCGTGTTGGAGGAGGTGACGTAGGGATAGGTGCCGTGGTCGATGTCCAGCATCGCCCCCTGCGCGCCCTCGAACAGGATGCGCTTGCCGGCGCGGCGCAACTCGTCCAGGCGCTGCCAGACGACGGCGGCGAAGGGCAGGATCCGGGGCGCCACCTCCATCAGCGGCTCCAGCACCTCCGCCTGGGCGACCTCGGCGGCGCCGAGGCCGCGCAGCACGGCGTTGTGGTGGAACAGCAGGTGGTCGACCTTCTCCGCCAAGGACGCCGGATCGGCGAGGTCGCACAGGCGGATGGCGCGGCGCGCCACCTTGTCCTCGTAGGCCGGGCCGATGCCGCGGCCGGTGGTGCCGATCTTCGAGGCGCCGCGCGCCTCCTCGCGGGCGCGGTCGACGGCACCGTGCACCGGCAGGATCAGCGGCACGCTCTCCGCCACCAGCAGGTTCTCCGGGGTGACCGTCACGCCCTTCTCGCGGATCGACTCGACTTCCCGCAGGAAGGCCCAGGGGTCGAAGACGACGCCGTTGCCGACCACCGCCAGCTTGCCCGGGCGCACCACGCCCGACGGCAGCAGGCTCAGCTTGTAGGTCACGCCGCCGATCACCAGGGTGTGGCCGGCGTTGTGGCCGCCCTGGAAGCGCACCACCACGTCGGCCCGGCTCGACAGCCAGTCGACGATCTTGCCCTTGCCCTCGTCGCCCCACTGGGCGCCGACCACAGCCACGTTGGCCATCTGTCTCTCCGCGATATCCGGGTTCCGTGGGAATGTCCCGTCCGCTGCGGACGGGACCTCGGCCTCTAGTCCAACACCTTCGGCGCGCCGCCGTCATGGGCGCCGTCCGGGGCGCCGTCATGGAGATGGGTGCAGCGCTGGGCCCGGGCGGCGGCGGCCGGGTCGGCCACCGGTTCCAGGGCGGCCACCGTCACCCAGCCGGCCGCCCGCAGCGCCTCGCCCGCACCCGCCGGGGTGCCGTGGGGCAGGTAGACGCGGCGCGCCGGCTGCGGTGCCGGCACCGCGCGCAGCACCGAATCGAGATAGAGCGTGAAGCCGGTGGCCGGCTCGCCGTCGCCGGCCCCGCCGCCGTTCGCCCCGGCGCGGTAGCGGCCGCCCACCCCCAGCTCGGCGCGCACGCCGCGGGCGAACAGGGTGAAGGAGAGGCCGGTCTGGTACTCGAAGCCGCGATGCTCCACCAGGTCGACGGTCACCGTCAGGTCCGGCCGGGCGGCCCGCAGGAGGCGCATCACCTCGGTCAGGCGGCGGCGGTCCTTCTCGGCCGGTTCCGGCAGGTCGACGGCGGCCAGCGCCGCCATGGCGCGCTCGGCCGGCCCGGAGGCGTCCATCAGCCGCTCCAGGAGGTCGGCCGCCGGCCCGCCGACCGCCGCCACGGCGGCGGCGTCCTTGCGGTCCAGCGCGGCGCGCAGGGCCAGCGTCTCCGCCTCGGCGAGGCCAAGACCCTGGCACACCAGCGGCACCATGGTCGGCACGCAGAGGTCGACCGAGACGTGGCGCACGCCGACGACGTCGAGCGCCCGCACGCCCAGCAGGATCACCTCGGCGTCGCCCTCCGGCCGCAGCGCCCCGATCAGCTCCACGCCGGCCTGGGCAAGCTGGCGTTCCGGGCGCAGATGCGAGCCCTTCACCCGCAGCACCTGGCCGGCGTAGCACAGGCGCAGCGGCCGCGCCGCCTTGCCGAGGCGCGAGGTGGCGATGCGGGCGACCTGCGGGGTGATGTCGGCGCGCACCCCCATGGTGCGCTGGGAGACCGGGTCGAGCAGGCGGAAGGTCTGCTGCGCCATGGCGGCGCCGGGGCCGGCCAGCAGCCCCTCCTCGAACTCGACGAGCGGCGGCTTGACCCGCTCGTAGCCGTGGCTGGCGAACTCGGCCATCAGCCGCTCGATGGCGGCGGCCTCGTGCGCGGCGTCGGGCGGCAGCACGTCGTGCAGGCCGGCGGGCAGCAGGGCGTTGCTCATCGTGTTGGACATGACATCGGTCCGGTCGGGTGCCGCTCCCCGCGGGGAGCGCGCGAAACGCGTGCGTCGGGCGCACGGGGCCGGTGAATAGCCGACCAGACCCTCCCGGTGCAAACGGAAAAGGCCGCCGCGGTGCGGCAGGGCTCCGGATTTCGGCGCCGCGGTCGACCGTGCGGCCCGCAGATCATCATTGAAATTGTCCGAATATTGGCTGAAAATTGCCACACCCCACCCTCTTTGGGGGTACCCCGCCGCGGCGAGCAGGGGACCGGACGCATGGCTGTCGGCAGCAACCGTTTCGAAGTGCAGGTCTACAAGGTGGACCACTGGGTGCTCGACGGTTGCTTCACCGACGAGGCCCAGGCCCGCGACCATGGCAAGAAGCTCCTGTGGTCGGCCAAGGTCGAAGGCTACCGGGTCGTCCGCGACTGGCAGCGCCCCGACGGCCGCCACGTCGAGACCGAGCTGCTGTCGGAGTTCCGCGGTCCCGCCGCCCACACCATCCTGGTGTCGCCCATCGACGACGCACCGGCCGTGTGCCGGCGCATGGAGGACTATTACGGGGCGGAGAGCCGCATGGTGATGAACCGCCTGCTGCGCGGCTACACCGAGCGGATGGTCGTCACCCCGACCGAGATCATGCACAATTACGGGGAGCTGAAGCGCCTGCGGGACAAGGACAATCTGGTCCCCTCGGCGGTCGGCCGGGTGGCGGCGCTGCAGGCCGACCGCAGCGGCGGCGACGGCCGGGCCCGGCGCGACGAGATCCACGGCGTCGTCGACGCGATGACCGAGCGGGCGCGCCAGGCCGCCGCCCGCCGCGACCTGCCGGAGATCGCCTTGGGCGGCCTGCGCCCGGCCTACGAGACGCTGTGCGCGACGGCGCCCCCCGACGACCGCGACTTCCTCGCCCGCACGGTGCTGTCGCGCGACCTGGTGCAGATGCGCAACTGGTTCGCCAAGCTGGACTTCCTGTCGGAGCTGGTGCGCGAGGACGGCGGGCTGGTCGACCGGCCGCTGGCGCTCGTCGACGGGGTGATCGCCGACGTGCTCGGCGCGCCGTCGGTGATGCAGGAGCTGCTGGGCGTCCAGCGCAATCTGGCCGAGGCGCTGTGCAGCCTCATGGACCTGTCGCGCGGCCGCCTGTCGCCGGCCGGCCGCGCCGACGACGACCGGGCGCTCCAGCTCAGCGAGCTGCTCGCCTTCCACGACCTGGACGAGACGCGCCACGTCGCGGTCGATCTCGTGCGCCGCCAGCTCAAGAGCACCCAGCCGCTGAGCCGCAGCGACCCGGCGGGGGAGCGCGCCGCCTTCGACCGGGTGCTGGCGGCGGCGACCGGCCCCGAGGGCCTGTTCGGCGGCGCCGCCATGGCCGAGGCGCTGGTGCTGCGCTACGTCCGCTTCCTGGAGGCCGGCGGCGCGCCGGGGCGCCGGCAGGCGATCGCCGAAGTGCCGGCCCGCCTGCCCGACGCCAAGGACCGGGTGCGCTTCCTGATGGCGCTGGCCGGTTCGGACCTCGGCCGGCAGCACGACGACGACGTCGGCGCGGCGCTGGACCAGCTCACCGGCGACGCCGGGGCGGTCGGCCGCTTCGTCGACCGCAACCAGCCCATCAAGATCAACCTCGAGGAGCTGACCCGGCTCTACGTCCAGGCCGTCGAGGCGCCCCTGCCCGAGCCGCTGCGCGACCGGCTCACCGACAACCTGGACGAGCTGCTGTGCGCCTACATCCTCAACAGCCGGGTGGTCGAGCGGCTGGACAACCCGGAGGACCTGCTGCGCCTGCGCGCCAACCGGCTGATCCAGCTCTGCGCCCCCGGCACCCTGCGCAGCCGCAAGGCGCTGGACATGGTGCGCCGCCGCGTCGTCGACCATCTGCGCCAGCCCAACTTCGAGAAGCGCTACGTCTCCGACATCGTCGATCCGGCGATGCAGCAGCGCGCCCTGCGCGACTTCTACAAGCTCCTGGGCCAGGCCGGATTCTGCTGACGCCTCAGCCCAGCAGAGGCAGCCGCGCCGCCAGGGTCAGGCCGGCGGCGCCGATGGCGAGGCCGTAGGGCACCGCTTCGCCGTCGCTCAGCAGGCGCGGCAACGCCGGCTGGGCGCAGCCCGGCAGCCGGGCCAGCAGCGGCGGCGTCCAGCGGCGCGCCACCAGGACGGCGAGCGCCAGCGCGCCGCCGTAGAGGGCGGTGAGCAGCGCGAAGTCGGGCAACGCGCCGAAGCCGAGCCACAGCGCCGCCGCCCCCAGCAGCTTGACGTCGCCGCCGCCAAGCGCGCCGCCGGCGAAGGCCGCCGCCGCCACCGCGAAGACCAGGGCGCCGGCCCCCAGGTGCGACAGCCAGTCGACCGGCGCCGGCGCCAGCGCCGCCGCCGCCGGGAACGCCAGGGCGAAGGCCGCCGTCAGCGGGTTGGGGATGCGGAAGGTGACGGCGTCGAGGCCCATGGCGAGCGCCAGCGGCACGGCGTAGAGGAACAGGACGACGGTGTCGGGCATGGTTGGTCCTCGTTGCTTGGGGGCTTGCGGGGTGGACGGCCCCTCTCAGAACCCGGCCGGTCCCATGAAGCGCAGGAACTGGATCAGCGCCGGCAGCAGGACCACCGTGACCAGTCCCGGCAGCAGGAAGAGCACCATGGGCACCGCCAGCTTGGCCGGGAGCTGGTGGGCCTTCTCCTCGGCGCGCGCCATGCGGCGCGCCCGCATCTCCTCGGCGCCGACCCGCAGCGCCTCGGCCATGCTGGTGCCGAGCCGGTCGGACTGCACCAGCAGGTTGACGAATCCGGTCACCTCGTCGAGGCCGATCCGCTCGGCGAAGCCGCGCAGGGCGTCCTCGCGCGAGCGTCCGGCGCGCAGCTCCAGCCCGACCATGAGGAACTGCTCGGCCATCACGGGGTGGACGCCCAACAGCTCGTCGCCGACGCGGGCCATGGCGGCGTCGACGCCCAGCCCCGCCTCGACGCACACCAGCAGCAGGTCGAGGGCGTCGGGAAAGGCGTCCTGGACGGCGCGGGTGCGCTCGCTGATGCGCTCGCACAGCCACAGCACCGGCAGCATGGCTCCGGTCGCGGCGCCGGCCAGCACGCCCAGCAGCAGCGCCGGGCCGCTGACCGCCTCCAGCGTCAACGGCAGCAGCAGCCCGGCCGCCACCGCCCCGGCGAGCGCCAGGGCGATCCGCGCCGCCTGGTAGGTGGCCGCCGCGCCCGTGCCGTAGCAGCCCGCCCGCATCAGCCGCAGCCGCAGCGGCGAGCGCCGGCCCTCCACCTCGCCGGGCAGGCGGCGCGCCACCGGCGCCAGCAGGCGCTGCAGCGAGGCGCCGCCGCGGCGCAGGCTGGGCGCCTCGGCCGCCGCCGCGACCTCGGGCACGACGGCACGCCGGCGCGGCCGCGGCCGGGCGGCCAGAGCCGCACCGCCGAGCACCGCCAGGACCGTCGTCGCGAAGACCAGGACGAGCAGCAGGACCGGCGGCGTCGCCACGGTTCCCAGGCCGGTGGTGGCATCCATGATGGCCTCCCTCCCCTTCCCGCTCCAAATTCGAACGTTCGGAGCAAGAATCACGCTTTTGGCCGGATCGGCCAGAAGCGATCTTGCTCTAGATGCGGACGTTGACGATCCGCCAGACGAAGAAGACGCCCATCGCCAGGCCGGTGCCGGCGGCGCCGAGTGCGGCGGCGAACAGCGGATCGCTCTGGACGTCGCGGAAATAGCCGGGGCTGAGCAGCGAGACGCCGCCCGCCACCAGGAACGGCATGACGGTGAGGATCCACGCCGACAGGCGCCCTTCCGCCGACAGCGAGCGGACCTTGCGCCGCATCGCCTCGCGCGCCCGCAGCACCCGCGCCAGCCCGGACAGCACCTCCGCCAGGTTGCCGCCGGACTGGTGCTGCACCTTGATCGCCACCACCATCAGGCCGAGCTCGGGATGGCCGACCCGCTGGCACAGGCGCTCCAGCGCCTCGCGCAGCTCCAGGCCGTAGGTCATCTCGTCGACGACGACGCCGAACTCGCTGCCGATGGGGTCGGCCATCTGCTCGCCCACCATGCGCACCGCCACCGACACGGGATGGCCGGCGCGCAGCGACCGCACGACGACGTCGAGGGCGTCGGGCAGCTGCCGGCCGAACCGCGCCAGCCGCCGCCGGCGGGCGATCGCCAGCAGCGCCAGCGGCGTCCCCGCCCCGGCCGCCAGGCCGAGCGCCAGCGCCGCCGCCGGCGGCACGCCGTCGAGCCGCAGCGCCAGGGCGCCGGCGGCGACCGTCCACAGGCCGGCCAGCGCCAGCAGCCGCGGCGTCGCCATCCGCACGCCGGCCTGCGCCGCCATGCGGTCGAGGCGCGCCAGCGGCGCCAGTCGGGCGAGCCAGCCGGCGTCGCCCCCGGAGCGCCGGCGCAGCAGGGTGGCGAGCGCGTCCTGGCGCGCCGCCCCGGCGTCGAGCAGGCGCTGGCGGCGGTTGACGGCGCGCGACCGCATCCGGTCGGCGACCAGCAGGTACAGCCCTTCGACCAGCAGCAGGACGCTGAGGAACACGCAGGCGTACAGCAGGTGCAGGGGATCGATGGTCACGGCGCCCCTCCTGACGCCGCCGGGCGGTCGGGATCGAACAGGGCGCTCGGCAGGTCGAGGCCGCGCGCCCGCAGCTCGCCCAGGCAGTGCGGCCGCACGCCGGTGGCGCGGAAGCGGCCGTGGACCGTGCCGTCCGTGTCGGTGCGCTCGCGGCGGAACTGGAACAGCTCGTTCATCACCACCACGTCGCCTTCCAGCCCGAGGACCTCATGGATGCTGACCAGCCGGCGGCGGCCGTCGCCCATGCGCTCGAGCTGCAGGACGAGGTCGACGGCCGAGGCGATCTGGGCGCGCACCGAGCGCACCGGCATGTCGATGCCGGCCATGCCGATCATCTGCTCCAGGCGGCCGATGGCGTCGCGGCAGGAGTTGGCGTGGACCGTCGTCATCGAGCCGTCGTGGCCGGTGTTCATGGCCTGCAGCATGTCGAACGCCTCGCCGGCGCGC